>PBBF01000019.1 GCA_002717745.1 Acidobacteriota bacterium | reverse complement strand
GCTACCTCGAACGCTACCTCGGAAATGCCCGCACCGACGAGACTTCGACCGCCTTGCAGCAGGTAAGGCGACAACTCAGCACACTAGGAACACGCTGAGCTGTATTGCTACTTTTCCCAGACGCCTTGGTTGGGTGAACGGGTGGTAATGGCTAGCATGGCTCCTACGAGCGATCAATTAACGAATGTAGTGTATTATTTATTTAAGGTCTTTATTATCAATAATTTAGCTAACATCTTAAATATCCATTTTTCTGAATTCAGTGTTTCGTAATGCCTCAGAAACAATAGGGTTTTTAAGAGATCCAAAGAATTGAAGATAAGTCCTCTTTTTTGGTTAATCTGAACCTTGCAAGAAAAAAAATAGCATTTTTAGGCCTGTTTTTAAGTATCATGAGGTGGCTCGACTTTTGCATATATAGCTGTTGCGGTATTGTCTATTTTCCTGCGTTAGCATGGAAACGAGACTTAACACCGTGGGTTTTATGGAATGTGGATTCAAATCGGTTCTTTCGTTTCGTTCATTTCGTTCGGCGTTTGTTCTTTTGAGGAGGAAAACTGCATGAAGAGAAAGTCGCTACTGCTCGTCGTTAGCGCGCTCCTGCTGTTTGGTGGAGCAACCGACGCGATGAGTCAGCAGTTTACGGGCTCGATGCGTGGCACCGTGTCTGACGCGCAGGGGGTTATCCCCGGCGTGACGGTGACACTGACCAACGAGGGCACGACCGTAGCCCGTGAAACGATCACCAACGCTGTTGGTGACTATGCGTTCCCCGCTGTGACTCCAGGGACCTACTCGGTCCGCACGTCGCTGCCCGGTTACAAAACCTACGAGCAGCGTGGAATCTCAGTCGGCTCCGCGACAGCCTTGACAATCGACTTACTGCTGGAAGTTGGCACGGTCGAAGAAGAAATCACTGTCACGGCTGACGCCCCGCTCATCGAGACGTCCACCGCTTCGGTTGGCGACACGTTGGACCGGGAAATGCTAGAGACGCTGCCGGCCCCGGGCCGCAACGCCTTTTTGGTTGCAGTCACAATCCCGACGGTTAATCCGGTCGGCGACCCGCAGTTCAACCGCCAGCAGGACCAGTCGAACGCCTCGCGTATTTCGCTAGGTGGCGGCGCCATTCGTAACAACAACTACCTGCTGGATGGGGTCCCGATCACCGAGCTGAACAACCGCGCGGTTCTGAACCCGACGATCGAAGCACTGTCCGACGTCAAAGTTCAGATCCACACCTACGACGCTGAAATGGGTCGTACCGGTGGCGGTGTGTTCAACACGACCGGCCGAGTTGGCACCAACGAGTTCCACGGTAGCGGTTTCTACCAGACTCGTCCGGTGTGGGGACAGAGCATGAACTTCTTCACCGGCCTCGCTGGTGGAACGAAGGAGTCCAGTGGCCTAGCCGACGCCTACTACAAATTGTATGGCGGCGGCATGGGTGGTCCGATTTGGCAGAACCGGACCTTCTGGTGGTACGCGATGGAAGGCTATCGTTCCTTCACAACGCGGAACCAGACGCAGACCTGGCCAGGAACCAAGCAGCGGGTTGGTGACTTCTCCAATTCGTCCATCAATGGAGTTGATACTCGCATCTGGAACCCGTGGTGCCGTGGCCTAACCGCTGCGACCACGAAGTGCCCAGCAACTGGTTCAGGCTCGCTTGCTACGCCTGAGTTCACCGGTGCCATTATCCCGACGAGCCATCCGGCTCTGAGTGCACCAGCGAAAGCCATCACTGCTCTCTGGCCGACCGCTTCCGTTAGTGGTAAAGCCTACGATGGCACGATTGAAAATGGTGACACCAACGTGGCTGACACGTCGCGCACGATCGACCTGGCCGACATGTACACGTTCAAGGTGGAGCACAAGTTCAGTGACAACTGGTCGCTCTCCGGGATGTATATCTACAACAAGACGGACGAACCGTCCTTCTCGTACATCCTCCCTGGCACCGCGAAAGACGACTACTTCTCGTCTAGTGGTGCTTGGTATCTCGAGCGGCGGCCGCACGTGCTGGTGTTCAACAACACGAACATCCTGAACGACAGCACCGTGCTCACCATGCGCTACGGGTGGACTCGTTGGCTCGACGCCACAACGCCTGGCCTCTACGAGCCTGGCGCGGCTGGCCTGGGCTTCAGTTCCACTTACTCGAGTGCCCTTGAGTCTTCGCTCGGCCAGAAGATGATCCCGCAGATCAACTTCGCTGGCGACGTCGGCTATTTCGACGTTGGTAAGAGCGCCGGTTCGACCGGTCGTGTGTGGAAGGCCCCGTTCGCGCTCAACTTAGCCGTCTCGAAGTTGGCTGGTAGCCACAGCTTCAAAGTGGGTGGCGACTTCCGCGAGATGGGCATCGCGACACCGACCCGGTCTCGTCAGGCTGGTAGCTTCAGCTTTGACGAACGGTTCACCTCGGATGGGTCAGGGGTTGGCGGCCACGAGTTCGCTAGCTTCCTCCTGGGTACACCACACTCTGGGTATGTGGATGCTAACCGTGGTCTCATGGACCTGTATGTTCGCTACTGGGCTGCATACGTCCAGGATGACTGGCGTGTGAATTCGCGCTTAACGGTGAACTTCGGCGTGCGTGTGGACCACGAAGACGGCATGCGGGAGAAGCAGAACCGCTTCACCTACCGTCTGAACCGGGATATCACAAGCCCGATCAACAGCGTCCTGAACGCCAATGGCGTGACGGTTCAATCGGCCTTGGGTCGGGAGATCAAGGGCGGCCTCGAGTTTGCTGGTGTCGGCGGAGCGCCGGAACAGCACTCGAACATGGAGGCTATGCGAGTGTCACCTCGACTCGGAATGACCTACTCCCTCGACGACCGCACGGTCCTACGAGGCGGTTATGGGTTGTTCTACGCGCCTTGGAACTTCTCGAACAGTAACCAAGGCCAGGTCGGGTTCACGCGAGCGACCTCGCTGTCCCAGTCCAATGCCAATAGTGAGCTTCCAATCAGGTCACTTACCAACCCGTTCCCGACAGGGATGCAGGCGCCGGTGGGCGCTTCGCTAGGCCTTCTGACTGGTATCGGTGGCAGCATCGCGTACGTGGACGACACCCAGACCTCTGGGCAAGTTCATCAGTACTCGATCGACGTTCAGCGCGAGATCGGCAACAACATGGCGCTGACAGTCGGCTACACCGGTTCGACTGGACGTGATATCGGCTATTGCGGATCGAACAGCTCCTGCAGACCCAATATCAACCAGATCCGACCGGCTGCTGCCAGGGCTGCCTACCCAGGCGCCGGTGGATGGGATCCGGACAAGCTGCGTGAAAGCGTGGCCAATCCCTTCTACGGAGCCGCTGGCGCGGGTGAGTTCAAAGACCGTGCGACTATCTCGCGCGGACAGTTGATCAAGGACTTCCCGCAGTTCACGAATGTCGAACGGTTGCAGCAGAACTCGGGCGGCAAACGCCAGTACAACGCATTGGTGTTCAAGCTCGACAAGCGGACCGGCGGCAGTGCTTGGGGTGGCCGTATGAGCTACACACTGAGCAGCACGAAGGACAATCAGTGGGGGCAGAGCAGTGGTTTTGCCACTCGAACGGCAACGCCGCAGGACGCCTTCAACATGGACACTGGAGAATATGCCGCAAGCATCTTCGACTCCCCGCACCGGGTCATCCTGGCTCCGATCATCAGGATCCCAGGGCCGGGCGACGATATGGGCATTGCCAGCCTCATTTTCCAGGGCTGGACCATGTCCGCGGTTGTCGAGCTGGTTAGTGGTTCTCCGCTCAACGCCGTTGTCAGTGGTGGGATGTCTTCCACCAACTGCGGTGGCGCGTGCGGCCGGCAACGACCTAACAAGGTCGGAGCCGCCAGCACCTCTGGTTCTGACTCGGCCCGCGTGGCCTCGTCGGGGCAAGCGTCCGCTCGCTGGTTCAACGCCTCTGCCTTCTCCGATCCTGGCAAGGGTGTGATGGGGTCAGCGCCGCGCACGATCACAGAGGACCGTGGTCAGTTCCGGAAGAACATTGACATGGTCGTTGCGAAGGACACTGAAATCGGTGCGGGTGCCGTGGCTCAGGTACGATTCGAGCTCCTGAATCTGACGAACACTCCAAAGTTCCGAGGAATCAACTCGAATGCGTTCAACTCCTCGAGCTTTGGCCGTATCACCGGGCAGTCTGGGTTCATGCGGATCTGGCAGATCAGCTTCCGTCTAACTTACTAGGACGGTAGTCGAACTGCCCGACGAACAACTAAGGGGCGGCCTACGGGCCGCCCCTTTTTTTTGGTTTTTTCAGACGTCTTTCCACTGGCAACAGGTGAAACAGCCCCTCTATGCGCTTGACAGCACAGTAGTTCTCGGCGATGGTGGGCTGGAGACGAATTGTTGAAGAAAACGATGAGAAGCACTTGGTCTGTGGCGGTCGTGACGACGGGGGGCCTCCTCGTAATCGGCATCCTCTCATTCTCCCAGGCGGTTCCTGCCGCGCAGCAGGTCCAGCAGCTCCTTAACCAACGTCAGGAGCTGGACCAAACCCTGTGGCAAGCTGAGGAACAGGCCCAGCACTACGAGCAGCGTATTGTTCGACTCTGGGACGAACTGCTTCGCAGTAACGACAAATACGAGATTCTGAAACGATTTCCACTGGCTACCCTGGTACTCGGCGAGGCCGAGAGCCATGACTCACTGGCGCTTGGTATCACGCGTGTCCGGTTCGGACCGGCCCACCGCGAACTGTCGTCCGCGGCGTGGAAAGCGCGCCTAGACGACTTCGCGGAGCAGGGTTACGTGATTGATCAGACCGAGTGGCACCATAGTCGCTTCGTGCCGGCCGAAGGCGCCCGGCCCGCGCAGTCTGAAGTGTCCGCCGTCATCCACGCCGCGCGCGAAGAGCCACCGCACCGCGTGATTCTCCAAGCGACCCTGGACATCACGTGGTCCCCGCGGGTCGATGCACAGGACCTCCCAATTCCTGACCAGATCGCGGTGTCCCACCTCGACGTGCTGGACCGGCGGGCAGCAGCAGCTTTCCAGAAGGTGTTCGAATTTGCGCGGACAGCGACCCGCTTTCCCTTGGAGCCGCTTATCGTTTACGACCTCAACGGGGATGGGCTATCAGAAATCATCCTGGGCGGCGCGAACTCAGTCCTCTGGAACCACGGGGCTGGCCAGTTCGAAGTGGCGCCGTTCCTTGACGACACAGACCACGTCTTCGCCGATGCAGCCATCCTGGCGGACTTCACGAACGACGGCTATGTCGACTTCATCGGGGTCGACATCGCACGCTACCCTCTCTTATTTGAAGGAAACGCTGAGGGGCGATTCACAACCACCGGACACCGGATTGTGGATGCCACATTCGAACAGCCCAAGTCGTTCACAGCCGGCGATGTCGATGGAGATGGCGACCTGGACCTCTTTATCGCCAACTACAAAAACGCATACGAGGGTGGCCAGATGCCGACTCCGTATTACGACGCCAATGATGGGCATCCCGCTTACTTACTCCGGAACGATGGCAACGGTAACTTCACTGACATGACGGAGGCAGCTGGGCTAACGGCCAAGCGCTTCCGTCGGACCTACAGCAGCTCACTGGTCGACCTCGATGACGACGCCGACCAAGACCTCCTCGTGGTCAGCGACTTCGCTGGCTTCGACATGTACTTGAACGATGGCCGTGGCCGGTTTACCGATGTCAGCGATCAGTTCGGGGAACATCGGCATCTATTTGGCATGTCGCACACGTTTGGCGATTATGACCTCGATGGGGCGATGGATTTTTACGTCATCGGGATGAGTTCAACGACCGCGCGGCGCCTAGAAAACCTCGGCATCGGACCCTCGGATAAGCCCGAACATAACGCGCGGCGTGCCGCCATGGGCTACGGGAATCGCATGTTTCTCCGCCGCGGCGATGGCTACGAACTCGCGCCGTTCAACGACCAGGTGGCCCGCAGTGGGTGGTCCTGGGGAACCTCAACCTTCGATTTTGATAACGACGGCGACCGGGACATTTTCGTTGCCAACGGTCACCTGAGCGGCAATAGCACCGCAGATTACTGTACAACCTTCTGGCGCCACGATATTTACACCGATGACTCGCAGGACAACGCCGCGCGCGAAAACATGTTTCAGTTCGTGATGTCGCCGTTACAGGAAACCGATATCTCGTGGAATGGGTATGAGCATAAGGTGCTCTGGATGAACGAGGGGGGCGGTGCATTTACAAATGTCGCCTACCTCTTTGGGGTTGCGTTTGAGTACGACGGCCGTGCCGTGGTCACCGAAGACTTGGACGCCGACGGGAACGTCGACTTATTGGTCGTCGAATATAAGTCTGGCGGGGGAGCGGGTGATAACAACGATTATCGACTCCACGTCTACCAGAATCGTCTGGCTGAGACCGGCAACTGGATTGGGGTCCACTTGCGGGATGTCGGTAACGGCTTCTCAACGGTCGGCGCGACGGTCACGCTCGAGAGTAGCGCGGGGTTACAGGTGGGGCGCATCGTGACTGGCGATTCCTACTCCGCCCAACACGCGGCGACTGTTCACTTCGGTCTCGGCCAGCTGACCGCGGTTGAGGCCATTAACGTGCAGTGGGCCAACGGGGCACAGCGCCGGATCGAGCGGCCAGTTATTAACCAATACATCACTGTAACACCCGAGTCATCGCCAGGAATCGGGTTCGAGTGAAGAGAGTCACGATTGTCTGTGAGGAAGGTGTCATGACCCATTTCGGAGGACGCTGGCGTGTGGTGGCCATCGGTGTAGGGCTTCTCGTAACCGCTGTCCTTGTGGCGGCGCAGCCTGGTTCTCAGACAGGTTCATCGGCTCCCACCAGCGCCCAGCCATTTCTCGCCGCCCGGGCGCAATTGGATCAAACCGTGTGGGCTCCTGAAGTCCTCGCGCAACACTACGAGCGGCGGTTTGTGCAGCTATGGGATCTCTTGTTGCAGGGAGACGACAAGTATGGCGCCTTGGCGAACTTTCCCTTCGCAACGCTCCGCTTTGGCCTACCGGCTGGTCAGGAGTCGCTCGACCTAGGGATTCGCCGTACGACCTACACCGGGACTGCCAGGAACCTATCGCCTGAAGCCTGGGGGGTGCTCCTTGACCGGTTCCAAGGCGAAGGGTATGTCATTGAACAAACGGAATGGCACCACAGTAGCTTCGAGCCTCCGAAAGATGGCCGCGACGCCCAGTCCGAGGTCTCGGCGGTGATCCACGCCGTCCGCGAGGACCCGCCCCATCGGGTGATCGTGCAGGCGAGGCTTGCGGTAACTTGGTCATCATTGGTTGATGCGCAGGATGTCCCGATTCCGAACGTCATCACGGTTGCTGACCTCCAGATTCTTGACCGGCAGGCCCCGTCGGCGTTCCGAGAAGTCTTTCAAGTGGCGAGTACAGCCACCCAACGCCCCTTGCAGCCACTTCTCGTCGAGGACCTCGACGGTGACGGCCGGTTAGAAATTGTGATGGCGGGCCGGAATCGAGTGTTGTGGAACCGCGGACCTGGACAATTTGAAGCAGCACCGTTTCTGCAGGAAGACCATGCGATCGCTGACGCGGCGATCCTCGCTGACTTTACTGGGGATGGGCATCTGGATTTCGTGGCCGTCGACACTACGCTGTATCCATTGCTTTTCGAAGGCGATGCTGGGGGCCAGTTCACCAAGCCCGCACAGCGACTTGCCGACGTCCAGTTCAAACACCCGAAGGTCTTCACGGCCAGCGACATTGACGCTGATGGAGACCTCGATCTCTTCATTGCCAACTACAAGAATTCCTATACGGACGGCCAAATGGCATCGCCGTACTACGATGCCAACGACGGCTATCCCGCGTATCTCTTCCGTAACGATGGCAATGGTGTTTTTCGTGACATCACCGAGGCGGCAGGGCTGGGCGCTAAGCGTTTCCGTCGTACCTACAGCAGTTCGTTTGTGGATCTCGACGATGATACTGACATGGACCTGATCGTCATCAGCGACTTCGCTGGTCTTGACCTTTATTTGAATAATGGGCAAGGGCAGTTCACCGATGTCACGGACACCCTCGGGCGAGACCGGCATCTATTCGGCATGTCGCACACGTTCGGCGACTATGATCTCGATGGCAATCTCGACTTCTACGTCGCCGGGATGGGGTCAACCACCGCGAGACGTCTCGAGGGCATGGGACTCGGACCGGATGATAAGCCGGAACATAACGATTTACGGTCCGCGATGGGTTATGGCAACCGAATGTTCGTCCGCCGTGGCGACAAGTTTGGCGTCGCAGCGTTCAATGATCAGATCGCCCAAAGTGGGTGGTCGTGGGGCACTTCATCGTTCGATTTCGACAACGACGGCGACGAGGACATTTTCGTGGCGAACGGCCACATTAGTGGAAAGAGTATTCAGGACTATTGCACGGTCTTTTGGCGCCATGACATCTACACCGATGATTCCCAAGATAATGTCGGCCGGGAAAATATGTTCGATTTCGTGATGTCACCATTACAGGACACCGCGATCTCTTGGAACGGCTATGAGCATAAAGTGCTCTGGATGAATGGAGGCGGCGCGCGCTTCACGAATGTCGCATATCTACTCGGGGTGGCCTTTGAGTATGACGCGCGCGCGGTCGTGACGGATGACCTTGACGGTGATGGCCACGTGGATCTTCTTGTGGTCGAATTCCTGTGGGAAACCGATAACCATACGTTGCACGTTTATCAAAATCGCCTCCCCGAAGCCGGGAACTGGATCGGCGTGCGGCTTCGCGAGGCTGGTCCCGGACTATCAACAATTGGAACCATAGTCACGGTGCGAACCAAGGCAGGCTCCCAGATGAGACGCTTCGTCACTGGTGATTCATTCTCGGCACAGCATTCGTCAACTGCCCACTTCGGGCTTGGCAGTCAAACCGAGGTTGAAACAATCGAAGTGCGCTGGCCAAACGGCAGGATGCGGCGGATTGACCGACCAGACATTAACCAGTACCTCACGGTGCAGTCTCCCGTCGGCACACATTGAGCCTCGTCACCGGATCGGTCTAAGAACCTGCTCAACTAGCATTGCGGAAAGGTCCTACGGCCCAGCTGGGTTGGTGGCGGCCGAAGCTTGGAGGGAAACATGCGGATTATTCGGTTCCTCGATGGAGCAGGACAGGAGCACTTTGGCGCACAAGTGGATGACACCACCGCTAAGGTGTTTCGTGGCTCGCCGTTTGACGGAGGCACAGTCACAGACCGTACCGAGACCGTCGCCAAGCTGCTGGCCCCTTGCTGCCCGCCGGCAATTTTTGCGATCGGGCTCAACTATCGGCGGCATGCTGAAGAAGTAAAAGCCAAGATTCCAGAATATCCGGTCATTTTTCTCAAAGCGCCGGGATCGCTGCAGCATCCTGGTGAGCCGATCCGGTTGCCTCGGGTTGAGCCGACCGAGGTTGACTACGAAGCAGAGTTAACGGTCGTAATCGGCCGGAAGGCGAAGAACGTGTCCCGGGACGACGCATTAGCCTACGTCTTAGGTTACACGTGTGCTAACGATGTTTCGGGACGGCGCTGGCAAATCCACCGTGGTGGCACTCAGTGGTGTCGTGGGAAAAGTTTCGACACGTTCTGCCCCCTAGGGCCAGCGATTGTCACGAAGGACGAAATTGCCGATCCGAACAGTCTGAGGCTTCGGACAACGGTCAACGATGAAATCCTTCAGGACTGGAACACCGACGACATGATCTTCGATGTCCCTAGCCTGGTCAGTTTCGTCAGTGAGGACACCACATTACTTCCCGGCACCGTCATCCTCACCGGCACGCCGCATGGAGTTGGATTTACCCGGCGGCCGAAACGCTTTCTCCAGGCTGGTGACCGTGTCACCATCGAGATCGAGAAGATCGGTCGACTGGATAATCCGGTTGAGAATGAGGCGTGAGAGACGCCATCCTCTTCCCCCAGGCTAGGAGAGAACGCGGCGCCTGAGATTGCCAAGGCGCACACCTTGACCGTTGGTCTTATCGGGCGACCACACGTTGCAGCAGCACATCTAGCTGCTCTTGATATTCATCGCGTTTGGCGGGATTGGCACTCTGACCGTAGTAATCGATGAGTTGCTCGTAGGCCGGTACGAAGTACGGATTGTGGTGAAGCGCCGCTTCCCAGTGCGGCACGCCATCTGCTGGCCGGCCTGATACCGCGTGGAACAACCCAATGTTGAAGTGCGCTTCAGCATTTGTTGGGTTGACCTCAAGCTCACGCTCAAAGTACGGAAGAGCGAGTTCCCTACGTCCCTGCGTCATCAGCGTGACACCAAGATTGTTGTTTGCCTTGGGTGTCACCGGGTCAATCGCCAGGGCCATACGATACTCCGCGGCCGCCTGACCCGGTTGGTCAAGCTCCTCAAGAATCCGTCCGACGTTCACGTGCGCGATGGGCGCATAGGCCGTGTTACGTGTCGCGCTGACCCAGAAGGTCAGTGGATCATGGAAGGTGGGCACGTGCCGCAGAGTGAGAACGCCGAAGACAATGGTAAGCGCCACAAGGACGTATCGGGATCCGGTCCACCGCCATTGATTACCCGCCAGGGAGGGCAACTGGGATAATCCGATCGCCAGTCCCAATAGCGGCACATAGGTCCTATGCTCATACGCCGGCAGGTTGGGTACCACTAACGGTGGCAATAAAAACAGAACAAACCAAGATAGTACGACCGCCATCTGGCGTGTCGGTAGCCGACGCAAAGTCACGCCGAGAACGCCGACCGCCACCACACCAAGCCCAAGAGCGCGCGGGTCGACAGATGGCATTACATTGAGGCTCACCGGAAAAACGGCCTTGCCAAAATACGCAAGTAGCTGGGGAAAATTGCGCGCGAAGGTCATCAACGATTCACCCAGTGTCGCAGAGACTTCGCCACCGGCAAGTGCGAAGTGTCGGACAGCCATCCAAACACCAGCTGCCCCAAAATAGCTCCAAGGCAGCCATCGAACCTCTCGGTAAAAACCCACCCGGTCGTACCAAAGCCAAACGATCAACCCATACGCCGGCAGCAGTACTATGCCGGTCTCCTTGGTGAAGAGGGCAAGTGCGAACGTCACAAGATGGAGCCAAAACCCCCATGCCCGTTTATCCCGCACGGCTGCATCGAGACCTATCAAGGACAGCAGGGCAAAGATGGCGAGTAAAGAATCGTTACGCCCAACGATCCAGCTGACTGTCTGCACCGTGAGTGGATGCACGGCGAACAGGAGTGCCGCCCCAAAGGCCGCGTAACGGCCCGCGCCGAGACGCAGGGCTAGGCCGAAGAGAAGTACAACGACTATCGCGTGCAAGATTATGTTAGTTGCGTGATAGGCCGCCTGGCCTCCGCCGTCGAACTGTGCGTCGACCATAAACGACAGCACCACCAGCGGCCGATAGTAAGTCTCGAGATTGCTTAGTTCACCGTCAACCTCAAAGTAACTCCGTAGAAAGACTCGGGGTGCGTTGGATAGTTCTGACAGGAATGCCTGATTGCCAGTAATGAGGTCCGCATCGTCAGCCCGGACAAACCCGAAACCAACGGTCTGCCCGAACAGCAGTAGACACACCAGCACTAACACGCCACCTAGACCTACAAAGGCCAAGTTGGCTATCCGTACAGGCGCCTCTAACGGTTGGGGAGTCCGTTGGCCGTCAGCCATAAGACGTGTTCCTATTCCTCAAAGCCTACCACCGGAGGCGGATTCCGTCTCCTGAGCACACCGGCGAACCGGACGGGAGGAAAAACCAGAATCGAAAGTCTAGACCTGGATTGTCGTGTGAGGCGAAGACTGCTGGTCTCAGAGCATGCCGAGCTGTAACTTGGCCGCGTCCGACATCCGCTCCGGTGTCCAAGCGGGCTCCCAAACCACCTCAACGCTTGCGTCGGTTACACCCTCGACGCTTGCGGTCTTTGTTTTCACCTCGCCTGGTAAAATCTGCGCGGCTGGGCAATTTGGGGCAGTCAAAGTCATTGTGACCCGCACGTTATGATCCGCGTCCACCACGACGTCATAGATCAACCCTAGCTCATAAATATTCACAGGGATCTCGGGGTCGAACACAGTCGATAACGCTTCAATGATCTTCGGCTTAAACTTGAGCGTCGCCAGTGGGTCGCCCACGATCTTCTTCGTAGCCTGAGCGGGGACTGGCGCCTCGACCGGTGGAGTGTTGACCGTCGATGCCGCTGGAGCGTCTACTGGCGAACCTTCCTGTATCTCGCTGTCTCCATTTGACTTAGCCGTCGACTGATTGGGGCGTTGATCGTTATTAAGATTCAAAATATCCATCGTTACTCCGTCGTGGCGACCTTGTTCTTTGCCTCGATCGCGGCTTGTAGGGTGTGCCACGCAAGCACCGCACACTTGACGCGAGCCGGGTAGGCTCGCACTCCAGCAAATACCGAGAGTTTCCCCAGCGTGTCGGTGTCGGGCTCTATCTCCGCGTCGGCCGTCACCATTTCCTGAAACCGTGCAGACAGTGTCCGGACTTCAGCGAGGGTCTTGCCCTTAACACTCTCAGTCATCAGCGACGCAGACGCTTTCGAGATGGCGCAGCCACTGCCAGTGAATGCAACCTCGCAGATCACATCGCCCTTAAGACCAAGCTGTAAGGTGAGCTTATCGCCGCACAACGGATTATAGCCCTCTGCGCTACGCTCGGGTTCCTCGAGTTGCCCGAAGTTTCTCGGCCGCTTGTTGTGGTCAAGTATGACCTCCTGATAGAGGTCGCGAAGATCAAACATCACGCAAACACCCGGCGCACCTGTTCGAGCGCTACGACCAACGCGTCGATATCTTGGCGCGTGTTGTACATCGCCAGTGAGGCTCGGGCTGTCGCTGGAATGCCGAACCGGTCCATGACCGGCTGAGTGCAATGATGGCCTGTCCGAATAGCCACACCCTCTTGATCGACAATCGTACCAATGTCGTGTGGATGTATGCCTTCCATTACAAAGGATAAAATGCTGGCCTTCTCTGGAGCCGTCCCGATCAGCTTGAGTCCGGGAATCTGCTGAAGCGCGTCCGTCGCATACGCTAGAAGTTCGCGTTCATGGAGTGCCACTTGGTCGAACCCGAGCCCGGTCAAATAGTCGATGGCCGCACCGAGTCCNATGGCACCAGCGATATGGGGAGTTCCCGCCTCAAACTTGTANGGGATTTCGTTGTAGGTTGTNTTCTCAAACGTCACCGAACTGATCATATCGCCACCNCCCTGATAGGGNGGCATCTCCTCGAGNNGTNCCGCNTTGCCGTAAAGTAACCCAATNCCCGTNGGACCGTAGAGCTTATGCCCAGTCGCCACGTAGAAATCACAGTCCAGAGCCTGCACATCCACGGGAAAGTGGTACGCCGCCTGAGCGCCGTCGATTAATACTGCCGCACCGTGCTGGTGAGCGAGTTCCGCAAGACGGGCAACAGGATTGACCGTGCCCAACGAATTAGACAGATGTACGGCTGCCACCAGTTTTGTGTGTGGCCCAACCAAGCGCTCGAACTCTTCCCAGATGAGTTCACCGTCGTCGGTTATCGGCACCACGCGTAGAAGTGCTCCGGTTTGCTCGCAGAGCAGCTGCCACGGAACAATGTTCGAATGGTGTTCCATGCCAGTGATGACGACCTCATCGCCCTTCCCAATATATCGGTGGCCAAAACTCTGCGCGACAAGGTTGATCCCTTCGGTAGCATTACGCGTAAAGATCACTTCTCGAGTTTGTCGTGCGTTCAGAAACCGCTGAGCCGTGAGACGCGCCGCCTCGTGTGCCTGGGTTGCCGCCTCACTGAGGTAGTGAACGCCGCGATGGATGTTCGCGTTGTGCTCCGTGTAATACCGAGTGAGCACGTCGAGTACGACCTTCGGTTTCTGGGTGGTTGCCGCGTTATCAAGGTAAGCAAGACGGCGACCTCGAACTTCCCGATCCAAAATTGGAAAATCCCGACGGACGCGGGCTACATCGAAACGCGATGGGGCGGCGGTAGATGCCGGAGCCTGGCTCACGTCGTCTCCCCGGCAGAAATGGTTGGCAGCCGGTCAAGCAAGGTCCGGCCCAGTTCCACCTGAATTGGTTTGTGCTGGATCCGATTCAGCACGTCGGTGGCAAAGGCCTGAATCAGGATTCGCCGAGCCTCCTCACGTCCCAGACCGCGTGCCCGCAGGTAAAACAATGCGTCTTCGTCCAATTGGCCGACCGTCGCGCCGTGGGTGCATTTCACGTCATCTGCAAAGATCTCAAGTTGCGGCTTAGTATTCACTTGCGCCCGCTCTGAGAGGAGTAGTGCCTTGTTCGACTGCTTCGCGTCAGTCTTCTGGGCGTCCAGACGAACGATGATCTTCCCATTGAAGACCGCTTTGCCGTCGCCGTCCAAGATGCCTTTGTAGAGCTCATGACTGGCACAGTGTGGAGAAGCATGATCAATCGTGGTGTGGTTGTCGATGTGCTGTTTCCATCCCGCTAGGTAGAGGCCGTTCAATGTGCATTCCGCGCCCTCGCCGTCTAGCACAACGCCAATGTCGTTCCGCACCAGCGCCCCACCCAGCGTGATCGAATTCGAGGTCACGACGGCGCTCCGCGCCAGGCGCGCATGCACGCCAGCCATATGATAGGACTGGAGGCTCTCGCGCAGGATCTTGCAGTGATTGACGACGCTGCCAGCGCCGGCGTCGATCTGGGTCACGGCGTTGGTGAAGTAACCAGCATCCCGTAGACCCGCGTAGCTCTCAATAACGCTAACCTGACTGTTGTCACCCGCGAGCAAGAGCACTCGTGGATGCGTTACGACCGCCTCTCCAGGCGCGGTCGAAACGAATAGTACGTGTACCGGATCCCTGAGAACAACGCCGTCGCCCACTCGAATCACCGCACCATCCTGTAGAAACGCTGTGTTGAGTGACGAAAACGGCTGCTCGCCCTCCGACTCCAATCTGACCAAGTATGGCTCCACTGTATCTAATCCAGTCGCCAACGCGCCGCTGAGACTTTGAACTTCGACACCAGATGGAAGGGCGTCGGTATCCGAGAGCGACGCTGAGAATCGGCCGTTCACGAACACTAGGAGAGCCCCCGGCAACTCCGGAATTAGAAAGCGTGCGATCTCGTCAGCGGTGACTTCAGCGAGAGCGCCTAGTGCGTAGGGACGATTGGCGATCGGCGCAACATTGGTAAACCGCCAGTCCTCCATACGCGTGGTTGGAAATCCGAGACGACTAAAGCGCTCCATGGCCTTTTGCCGGAGCAGCTTCAGAGAGGGTGGCGTGCTGGCCGCATTCAAGCCCTCCTGTAGACGGGTGAAGTCCGCTTGGTAGCCTTCGTACGCCGAGGAGACTTCCATGGTGGACGTAGCGCTCACGCCCTGACCTCCTGGGGCACAGTATCGATCCACCCATAGCCCTTCGCCTCAAGCTCCAATGCAAGCTCCTTACCCCCCGATTTAACAATCCGGCCACCTGAGAGCACATGTACAAAATCAGGCACTATGTAATTGAGCATGCGCTGGTAGTGGGTGACGACGATTGTCGAGCGATCGGAACTCCGCAGCGCGTTTACGCCGTTCGCTACGATCTTCAACGCGTCAATGTCGAGACCGGAGTCGGTTTCGTCGAGAATAGCGAGCTTCGGCTCGAGCACGGCCATCTGGAAAATTTCGTTGCGCTTTTTCTCGCCACCTGAAAACCCATCGTTCACGGGTCGGCCGAGCAGCTCCTGGCTCATCTCAAGCACAGCGAGCTGCTTCTTCACTAAGGTCATGAACTCTATTGCGTCGAGTTCGGGTTCTCCGCGATGCTTCCGTACCGCGTTGAGCGCGGCCTTGAGAAGATAGGCATTATTGACACCGGCAATCTCAACCGGGTACTGGAACGCCAGAAAGACTCCAGCACGTGCACGGTCCTCGGGTTCCATCTCTAGCAAATTCTCGTTTTGGTAGCGTACTGTGCCGCTCGTTACGTCGTATTCAGCACGTCCTGCCAAAATCCCTGCCAGCGTACTCTTGCCAGAGCCGTTGGGCCCCATGATCGCATGCACCTCGCCAGTCTTCACCGACAAGTCAACCCCTCGCAGAATTTCCTTGTCACCTACGCTGGCGTGTAGTCCCGTAATCTCCAACATCGCGTTGCCTCTATAACCCTGTAGATAATGATATGTCCGGGTAAAAGAACGGACTCTCTTAGCGGGAAGGGACTTGACCACCCGAAGTCCGCTTCGGAGTGTGAACGGGCCACCTCGGCCATCTAGCCGACGCTACCCTCCAGGCTCACCCCAAGCAGCTTCTGCGCTTCCACTGCAAACTCCATGGGGAGCTCTCGAAAGACATCCTTACAGAAACCATTCACGATCATATTCACCGCGTCCTCCGTCGATAGCCCACGTTGCCGGCAGTAGAAAATCTGGTCTTCCCCAATTTTTGACGTGGACGCCTCATGCTCGACCTGCGATGAAGTGTTGCGCACTTCCAAATACGGAAAAGTGTGCGCACCGCAGCGGTCACCGATCAATAGTGAGTCACATTGCGAATAGTTTCGCGCGTCGGTAGCACCTTTGCTAATCCGGACGAGACCTCGGTAAGTGTTCTGGCCGTGCCCCGCGGAGATCCCCTTCGAGATAATTGTGCTCCGGGTGTTGCGACCAAGGTGCACCATTTTCGTCCCGGTGTCAGCTTGCTGCCAATTGTTCGTGACGGCAACCGAATAGAACTCACCGACCGAATTGTCGCCCTGGAGGATACAGCCGGGATATTTCCAGGTGATGGCCGAACCGGTCTCCACCTGCGTCCATGTAATCTTCGAATTACGCCCGGCCGCTGTCCCGCGTTTAGTGACGAAGTTGTAAATCCCGCCCTTGCCGTCCTTGTCGCCCGGATACCAGTTCTGGACGGTCGAGTACTTAATCGTGGCATCATCGAGCGCTACAAGCTCCACAACAGCGGCGTGTAGCTGGTTTTCGTCACGCATCGGTGCTGTGCACCCCTCGAGGTAACTGACCGAAGCACCTTCATCAGCAATAATCAGCGTGCGCTCGAACTGTCCCGTCGATGCGGCGTTGATCCGGAAGTAGGTCGACAGTTCCATTGGACACTTGACGCCTTTTGGAATGTAGGCAAAGGAACCATCGCTAAAAACCGCCGAGTTCAGCGCCGAAAAAAAATTGTCGGAGTGCGGCACGACTGTACCCAAATATTTACGCACCAACTCGGGATGCTCGCGAACCGCCTCGGAAAAGGAGCAGAAAATGACACCGAGCTCACCCAATTTCTCACGAAAGGTCGTGGCAACAGAGACGCTGTCAAAAACTGCATCCACGGCAACACCGGAGAGCAACTTCTGTTCCTCAAGAGGGATCCCGAGTTTTTCGAACGTACTTCGGATTTCCGGATCCACCTCGTCCAGGCTCTTAAGCGACGGCTTCTTTTTCGGGGCCGAATAGTAGCTAATCGCCTGATAGTCAATTGGGTCGTAATGGACGTTTGGCCAAGATGGTTCGACCATCGTCGTCCAGAGCCGATAGGCCTTGAGCCGCCACTCGAGAAGCCATTCGGGCTCTTCTTTCTTAGCTGAAATTAGTCGGATCACGTCCTCGCTGAGTCCCTTCGGAATTGTGTCGGCCTCAACGTCAGTCACGAAGCCGTATTTGTAGTCCTGCTTCGCGAGTTGTTCGATCGCCTTCGTCGCTGTGCTCATCTGTCTACTGCCGTTCAAAAATGACGTCACAAAATAGGCCAAAGGTCGGCCATGCCTCACCCAAACCACTCAATAAAAAAACCCCGACCATTTTAGTCGTATATAGATTTATACCATGGGGTCATGCTCTTGCCAACCCTTCTCAAACAGGATTTTAGGACTCCTGAATCGGAGAGCTTTTGGTCTCGATGGAGGGGAAACGTGGTCAGTAAAGTCCGAACGAGACCGACCCGTTTGGGTTCCGCAGGGACTTCTCTGGGAGGAAAGATGAGCTAGGCCACTGTGCGCTCCTGAGCTGGGAAGAGGATGCTGATAGCCATGCCGACTACAAAGACCGCAGTGGCTCCGACAACATTTAGCCACAGGAACGAGATGTTGCTGGTCACTGCAACGTAGGTTACCGTGACCATTCCACCAACCAACCCCCAAACCGCTCCTGGCGATGTCGCCCGCCGCGTGCCCACAGCAAGGATGAACACACCAAGTAACGAGCCATAAAAGAAGGACCCGAATCGATTCACCACCTCGATAAGTGACCCAAGGTTTGCGGCGTACACCGCCACGATGGAGGCAAATAGTCCCCAGAAGCCAGTGACCGTTTTCGACACCCGGAGGTAGTGCTGGTCAGAAGCGTCGGTGCGAATGTGACGACGGTACATGTCGATTACGGTCGCGGTCGACAGCGAGTTTAGCTCGGCAGCAATGCTTGACATGGCTGCAGCAAAGATAGCAGCGACGATCAACCCGACCAGGCCGATTGGCAATTCAGTCGTCACAAAGGTTGGGAAGACATAGTTCACATCATTGTAGGAGTCATCTTGGGTGACGTCCTTCACCAGCGATACAGCCCGGCCGCGAATCGTGGTCAAGTTCCGCTGATGTTCAACAAAGGCGGCCTGGGCCACCCTCACCGCAGCGGGGTTGTCCGTCCGACGTGCCGTCACCGCATCATGGACCGCCGTCCGCCGCACATCGAGCACATTATGAAACTCCGTGTCGAGCGCAGCCCACTCCGCCGCTCGTGAACTTGCTTGAACCTCCGCCTCGTGTACTGGATTAAAAAGCATTGGCGGTGTTTGGAACAGGTAGAACGTGAACACGAGTACACCGGTTAACAGGATCAGCGCTTGGAGCGGGATCTTTACGAATGCGCTCATCAGGAGCGAGCGTCGTCCTGCGTCGACTGACTCGGCGGTCAAATAGCGTTGCACCTGACTCTGGTCACATCCGAAGTAGCCGAGCATCAAGAAAAGCCCGCCGATCAACCCTGACCAGAACGTGTAGGTCTCGTTCAGGTTGAACTGAAAGTCGATTGTAGTAAGTCGACCCGTCGCACCCGCAATGTGGAGGGCCTCGCCGAGGCCAACATCGTCTGGTAGTCCCAAAACGAGTGCGCAGATTACCGCTATCAGTCCCGCCACAATAACGACCATCTGTTTCACGTCGGTCCAAGTGACCGCTTGCACACCACCGAACATCGTATAAAGTGTCGTCGGCAACCCAATTGCAACAATCGTTAAGGTGAGGTTGAATCCAAGTACAATCGACAGGATCACCGCCGGCGCCGCGATAATCACACCAGCCTGCAGCCCCCGCGACATGAGAAACAGCAAGCTCGCGAGCGTTCTGGTACGCACGTCGAAGCGACGTTCGAGGTACTCGTAGGCCGTATAGACTTTGGCTCGATAGAAAAACGGCACGAGCGTGAGCGACAAGATGATCATCGCTACCGGCAGGCCGAAGTAGAACTGCACGAAGCGCATGCCGTCGGCATAGCCTTGACCCGTGGTCCCGACAAGTGTGATCGCACTCATTTGGGTTGCCATCACGGTGAGGCCGACAGCCCACCACGGTAGTGAGCGATTAGCTAGAAAGTAGCCCTCAAGCGCTGAGGAGGCTTTAGTTCGTTTAAGGCCATCGTAGACCACCCAGATTAGGTATGCCGCAACGATGAACCAGTCGACTAAGTGCATGGGTTTGTCGATGAACCGCGATCACCTCACGAAATACCAGCTGAAACCCCACAAGGCCAATAAGACCAACGCCTCAACGACTAACACCGCCAGGTAAGTTCGCGTCATTGGTCGTGGTGAGTTGCCCGTGGGCAGAAACCCATCCGTGCGAGCTGGGGAAGGCAAGTCGCTCATAAAACGCTGCTCCGGTCACGCACCGTGTTCAGTCAGTGTCACCAGACGCGGGCATCAATTCAGCACTGGGACATAAAAACAACCGTTTCGCATCCTTCGCTGGGCTTACTACAAAAGCCCCAGTTGCATATTCCGGTGCGAATGGCAGGAAGCAGTATACCCTTGCCCCATCGTGGTCACTGCCTCTTACACACAGTCGGAAAACTGGGAAAATTTGATTTCTTTGCAGGGCGTGATCCTACGTAGCAGGTAGGCCAGGAAGAGGCCGGTGACACTCATGACGGAGAACTACTCCCGACGGCACCTTCTGGCCGGCACGGCCGTCCTAGGGCTGCTCGTTGCTCTAGGTTGGCAATTCGGCGGATATTTACCAGCTTTTGTGGCTTGGGTTGAAAGTGTGGGTGTATGGGGCCCTGTCGTATTCATCCTCGCGTATGCCACCGCAACGGTCGCTTTCATCCCCGGCTCGCTATTGACCCTCGCGGCGGGTGCCATCTTTGGTCTCGTCAAAGGCACGGTCCTGGTGTTGGTCGGCGCCACAATTGGCTCAGCCGGTGCTTTTCTGTTTTCCCGGCATCTCGCCAGGGCGGCAATCGAACAGCGGCTCGCACGCAATCCTCGTTTCGCCGAGTTCGACAGCATCGTGGGAGACGAGGGTTTCAAGATTGTTTTTTTGCTCCGGCTGTCCCTAGTGTTCCCGTTCAACCTGCTCAACTACGCACTAGGTCTAACACGCGTCCGCTTTCGGGACTACATTCTGGCATCCGTGGGCATGCTCCCTGGCTCCCTTCTTTACACCTATTACGGGAAACTTGCCGGCGACATGGCGGTACTCGCTGGCGACGGGCCGGTCAAGGGAGGGACCTATTACTACTTAGTCCTGGTGCTGGGACTGACCGCNATAATCCTCTTAACCAGCCTGATTACACGCATCGCTTCTAGGGCCCTCCACCGAGGCNAAGGCGAGTAGNCGCCATCTCTCGGNTGACCTATTCGNGGAACCCGACCGTCCNAGTGTGGNCCGCGTGTCTCTGNTAGCGTCCACATTTGGGCGTTTCCGGTCTCAGNAGGCCTTATCCNAAATCTTTTTCCTNGTTCTAGNCTTGCGCGCCCCTCGGCCTCCATATAAAATTCCGTGCTTGNTGGCCTGTGGATCCTGCGGGCCGAACCGGCCGGTTAACGACCAGCCTCTGCTCACTATCACGACCCAGGACGCCGGACGACGCAGAAAGGAGTCACGACGTTGGACAACGTGACGACAACCGGGCACGCACACGCGGAACATGAGCACGAACTAGGTTTCTGGCAGAAATACGTCTTCTCCCAGGACCATAAGGTGATCGGCATCCAGTACACCGTCACCGCACTCGTGTTCCTGCTTTTTGGCTTTTTGTTGANGATGATCATGCGCTGGCAGCTTGCGTATCCCGGCCAGCCCATTCCCGTCATCGGCGGCCTGATGGGTGACGCCAACGCACCGGGCGGAATCATGTTGCCCGAGTTCTACAACCAGTTGGGTGCCATGCACGGCACGATCATGGTGTTTCTTGGCGTCGTGCCATTGGCAGTTGGTGGTTTTGGAAATTNCGTGGTTCCACTCCAGATTGGCGCGCCTGATATGGCGTTTCCCAANCTGAANATGGCAAGCTACTGGGTCTTNNTCNTCGGTGGNNTGGTNATGNTCGCTAGTTTCTTTGCACCGGGCGGCGCNGCNAACTCGGGTTGGACGTCCTACGTGCCTCTGTCGGTGATCGCCACGCAAGGCCAGACGTGGTGGTTAATCGGNATGACGTTTCTCATCACCTCATCCCTACTCGGCGCGATTAACTTCATCGTNACNATGGTGCAGTTACGTGCNCCNGGNCTNACNTGGATGCGGNTNCCNTTNTTTGTCTGGACTCANCTCGTTACAGCNTTTCTCCTGCTNCTGGCCTTCCCACCGCTCGAAGCAGCCGCGTTCCTACAACTCATGGATCGCGTTGCCGGCACAAGCTTCTTTCTGCCGAGCGGCNTAGTGGTGAGCGGNCAAGNGNTCGANGTGAGCGGNGGNGGCAGTGCCTTNCTATGGCAGCACCTCTTCTGGTTCCTNGCGCATCCTGAAGTCTACGTGCTGATACTCCCAGCAATGGGCATCGTGGCCGAANTCATCGCCAACAATACGCGNAANCCNCTCTGGGGTTATCGTCCGATGGTTTATTCGNTGGTCTTCCTNGGCTTTATGTCGTTCNTNGTNTGGGCGCATCACATGTTCCTGACGGGCATGGGAACAATGATCAGCGCNTTCTTCCAAACGACGACGATGATCATTTCGATCCCCTCCATTATCATTCTCTCGGCACTGTTCATCTCGCTCTACGGAGCCTCGATNCGATTCACAACGCCGATGTTGTTTGCGTTGGCGTTTCTACCGATGTTCGGCATCGGCGGGCTGACCGGACTACCGCTAGGCCTAGCTGTATCGGATATTCATCTTCACGACACGCTCTACGTCATAGGACATTTCCACTACGTCGTGGCNCCAGGCACAATCTTTGCCTTGTTCGCAGGCATCTACTACTGGTTCCCCAAGGCTACCGGTCGCAAAATGAATGATGTGCTGGGGANAATCCACTTCTGGGGCTCGCTTGTCTGCATGAATGGCGTCTTTATGCCGATGATGATCCAAGGGTTGGCAGGCATGAACCGCCGGATGTATGACGGCGGCATCGGGTATCAACACGTGCAAGATGTCTTGCACTGGAANANTNTNATGTCATTCTCCGCTTGGGGACTCGGCCTCTTCCAGATCTTCTTCATCATCAACTTCTTTATGAGTATCCGGAGAGGCGAGAAGACGAACNATAACCCGTGGGAGGCAACCACCCTTGAATGGGAAACACCTTCACCACCTCCGCACGGCAATTTTCTTTCACCGCCCGAAGTGCACCGCGGTCCGTATGAGTACAGTGTGCCCGGCGCAGCAACTGATTTTACGCCGCAGGGTCAGCGGTCGTAGCTAGGGAGCAGACACCGCGATGGAAATTCCATATACCGTCAACACTCGGGCCGATACCGGGNTGAACAACGTGAAGCTCGGCATCTGGCTGTTCTTAGCGTCTGAGGTCATGCTCTTCGGCGGCCTCTTTTCCTCTTACGTNCTGTTGCGAGTTGGCGCNGAGCCNGGAACGTGGCCACTCGGGGCTGAGATTCTGAGCATACCGCTTGCAACCTTCAATACCGTNGTGCTGATCACTTCATCGGTCACNATGGTCATGGCTTGGGCGTCACTAAAATTAGGGGATCTAGGTAAATACAGGCTGTATATGGGTTCGACCGTCGGNCTNGCACTTGTCTTTCTGGTCGTTAAGNNGTTCGAGTACGNCGANAAGTTCTCACACCATTTATANCCGTCCGAAAGCACCTTTCTNGGCATCTATTTCTTGATTACTGGCTTGCACGGNTTGCACATCGTGGGTGGAATAATCGTCAATAGCTACTTTTTAGTCCCCGGCNTCAANATGTGGCACACCGCGCCGGAGCGTTTTACGAACCGNNTCGAGGCAGCTGGCCTCTATTGGCACTTCGTCGACTTAGTNTGGATTTTCCTGTTTCCAGTGCTGTATCTGCTCTGAAGAGTGTGATGGTGTTGCGCCTNACGGCCGACATCNACGAAGGGGAAACGAATGAGTGTGGATTCTGNTGAAGACATTAAGAAACACGTCAAGGTCTACATCATGGTGTTCGTTGCNCTGATGGTCTTGACGGTCGTTACGGTGGGCGTGGCCTACCTTNCCCTGNCNGTTCCNNTNGCCATCACCGTTGCNCTAATTATCGCAACGNTTAAGNGTTCGNTGGTGGCGANCTATTTCATGCACTTGGNNNCGGAGAANTCNNCAATCTACTGGACCNTGTTAGTGACAGCAGCCTNTTTCCTCGTGCTGATGTTCGTNCCGNTNTTCGCGNTNCTNGATNGCATCGGCCGCTAGGGGTGTTGATGTCNCTNAGANCTNTTCACNTCTTGTTNATCGTCGCCTCAATCCTACTAGCGNTNTTNATGGGANTNTGGGNCATTGTGGCGTTCAGGTCNCCACTAGGGTCTAGCGGCCATTTAGCAACAGGACTTGTCTCGTGCCTTGTAGCGATGGGATTGAGCCTNTACGCNGTCAGCTTCGTCCGGAAGACGCGGCNGATCGGCATCGAGTGATAGNTCNTGGATTTAANGGTNANNGNNGTGGAGCAGNNAATGATGCTGACGCGGGCTTTCCGNACACTGGNGGTNNTNNGCGNANNNCTTTTGNTAGCTGATAACTCAGCGGCTTGGGCCTGTGCGGTTTGTTTTGGNGCNGCTGATTCACCNATGACACAGGGAATGAACATGGCGATTCTCCTAATGCTCGGAATTCTCGCCTGCGTCGCNACAGGATTCGTGATGTTCTTNATTCGCTTGTTCAAACTGTCACGCGCGAGCGTGGGCCGGGACCTCCAGGTGCAACCATCGGCCGGCTTGGAAGGGAGCTANTAGATGCAAGAGTTGCTGGGATTGCCGCCACAGGCGTCNGCACANGCNGCCGATGTCGACCAGCTCATCGTCCTGGTGCATTGGATTATGGCCATNCTGTTCGTTGGNTGGGGCGCTTTCTTCCTTTACACNTTGGTCCGCTTCCGGCAGTCAAGGAATGCAAAAGCGGACTACGTAGGCGTGAAGAGCCACAACTCGAGTTACCTGGAAATCGCGGTGGCTGTCATTGAAGCGGTGCTCCTCATTGGTTTCGCCATTCCCGCCTGGGCAACGCGGGTAGGAGACCCACCAGCTGACCGTCCCCCAACTGTCGTACGCGTGGTGGCTAAGCAATTTGAGTGGCATATTCAATACCCGGGCGCCGACGGTATGTTTGGTCGCACTACAAACGACCTCATTTCACCAACGAATGCTATCGGTTTGGACCGTAGTGACCCATCGGCGGTGGATGATCTCTATACGATTAACCAGCTCAACCTGCCGGTTGACACCCCTGTACTCGTACACCTCTCCACGCAGGACGTCATCCACAGCTTCGGTATTTCGTCCATGCGGGTAAAACAGGACGCAATCCCTGGCCAAGAGATCCCCGTCTGGTTCGAACCGACCATGACCGGTGACTTCGAAATCAACTGCTCCCAGTTGTGCGGGCTAGGGCACTACCGGATGCGTGGATTCGTCAAGATTCAGACCCAAACTGAATTCCAAGCCTGGTTCCAAGAGGAAATGGCGTTTCAGGGCGCAAACTAGAACCTAGCAGTTCAAGACGGCAAATTGCGGCACACATTCCACCTATAGTTGCGTGGCGTAGCGCGCGGGGAAGCATTGAGGCCTTTACGACAAGGCTTTGGCGTTTACTCTTGGCTCCACGCTAGCTCGGAATGTCCGACTCGATGCGAAAATCGTAGCATCGTGACGCCAACTCACAGATCTGATCTAGCGGTGTTTCTACACGAACGGCCACAGCGATCCAACCCGTGCGGGCGAGGCGAGTGGATTTATGCGGCCGGATATGAGGCAGCCGAAGGACCTCATCCGCCACGAATTCAGGCAGCTTCATCTCAAGTAAGAGGCTGCGCGGCTTCCGAGTGAGAGCAAAAACGATGCGGTCGTTGAATCTGTAGGTGAGTCCTCTCCGCAGCGACTTTTCACGAATCCCTGGAAAATCGCGCAGTAACTCTTGCAACTGTTCGAATCGTGCGGCCAGCGCCGACTGGTATGGCGTGACCCTCTTCTGTCGTCGTCCGATTCCTGCCTTCATTCAGACCAGCTAATCTGCCACATCGTCCAAGAATCAGAGTTCCAGCGAGCGTAAGCGTAGTGAGTTGGCAATCACTGAGAGCGAGCTAAGCGTCATGGCCGCGCCTGCCCAGATAGGACTGATGAGTAGTCCCGTGAACGGATACAGCACACCGGCGGCCACGGGCACGCCCACAGCGTTGTAAACAAAGGCCAGAAACAAGTTCTGACGAATATTCCGGAGGGTGCCCCGGCTGAGTCGGCGCGCGCGTACAATCGCACGAAGGTCACCTTTTACGAGTGTAATCCCTGCTGATTCCATGGCTACATCCGTACCAGTGCCCATCGCAATGCCGACCGTAGCCTCAGCAAGTGCTGGAGCGTCATTAATGCCGTCACCAGCCATCGCAACCGTGCAGCCGTGTGACTGCAGTTCAGCGATGATTTCCCGCTTCGCGGCTGGGCGAACGCCGGCCCTGAACTCTTTGATGCCTAAAGTGGCAGCAACTGTTTGCGCGGTTACTTCATTGTCACCAGTAACCATGACCAGCCGAAGGCCGTCGCGGCGTAACAGCTCAAGGGCTTCCGGTGTTGACGATTTCACCGGGTCGGTGACGCCAAGGAATCCTGCAGCGCGACCATCGACGGCCAGGAACATGACCGTCTGCCCATCATGACGAACCACATCTGCACGAGCAGCCAGTGACCCGATGTCGGTCACACGCTCGGCTAGTAATTCCCGCGTGCCGAGGACGACCTGTCGACCGTCAATCGAGCCAGTTACCCCACGCCCTGGCACAGCCTGAAAATTAATCGCTGCGGGTAACGATAAGCTATCCACACGTGCGCGCGCCAACACCGCTGAGGCTAAGGGATGCTCGCTGACCTGTTCTAGGGCAGCCGCAAGCCGAACAACCTCAATTTCTGTGAAACCGTTGGTTGCATAAACGGTGACCACTTTCGGCCGCCCCTCTGTTAGCGTGCCAGTCTTGTCCACCACTAGTGTGTCAATGCGTTCCAACGCCTCAAGTGCTTCAGCGTTCTTAATAAGCACGCCTGCTCTCGCGCCGCGCCCGGTACCCACCATAATCGCCATCGGGGTAGCCAAGCCGAGCGCACAGGGGCACGCGATGATAAGAACGGCGACTGCGCTAACTAGGGCCAGCGCGAAACGAGGTTCTGGCCCCCAGAGTCCCCAGCCGATGAACGCCGCAATCGATACCCCTACCACGCCTGGTACGAAGTACCTGGCCAAGCGGTCCGTGACTCGCTGAATTGGTGCTCGGCTGCGCTGAGCGTCAGTTACTATTCGCACGATCTGCGCTAAAAGCGTGTCACTACCAACCCGCTCCGCGAGCATCGTAAGTGTGCCGGTACCGTTGATCGTGGCACCGATGAGTGATGCTTTTGCCGACTTCTCGATTGGAATAGATTCTCCGGTAACCATTGACTCGTTCACGGCGCTCGTCCCGTCGACGACCACACCGTCAACCGGAATCCTCTCGCCTGGGCGAATCCGCAGTAGGTCGCCGGCCTGCACTAATGAAAGCGGGATGTCGCTCTCACTCCCGTCGCGAATCACGCGTGCGGTCTTCGGTGTCAGACCAAGCAGTGCACGAATCGCAGCTCCCGTTTGTCTGCGGGCCCGCCCCTCGAGCATCTGCCCCAACAAGACGAGCACGGTGATCACCACCGCTGTATCGAAGTATGGCTCAACGCCGACGTCAGTATGGAATCCGGAGGGGAACAACCCCGGCACAACAGTCGCGGCAATGCTGTAGAGGTAGGACGCCCCGACGCCAAGCGCGATCAGCGTGAACATGTTCGGGCTGGCATTCGCGATCGACATCCATGCTCGCTGGTAGAACGGCCAGCCGGCCCACAGTACAACTGGTGATGCGAATATCAATTGCAGCCAGTTGCTCATCCCACGACCGGTGACACCCAACACGCCCAAGCTGAACACCATCTCACCCATCGCTAGTAACAACACCGGTAATCCGAGTGCGACGCCCAACCAAAAGCGCCGAGTCATGTTGCTGGCCTCAGGGTCTGGTGGTTCTTCACCTGTAGCGACCAGAGGTTCTAGTGCCATGCCGCATCGCGGACAGGCCCCTGGCCGATTCTCAGACACCCCAGGATCCATCGGACACACGTAGCGAGCCGCGGAAACGGCCTCCACGTCCGAGCGTTCACCTGGTAGCTTTAGATACTGTTCCGGGTCGACGAGAAACTTATCGCGACAGTGGCTGCAGCAGAACCCATAGCGGTGGCCGGCGTACTCGGCCGTGTGGGGCGTCGTCGCCAAATCGACTGACATCCCGCAAACGGGATCGCGTTCATTCATTGGCACTTCTCACGCACTGGGTCCATCATACTCTGCAGCCGTATTACCTTACGTGGTTTCCAATGGTAGCCCTACTAGTGCATCTGTTCACGGGGATGTGTACGATATACGTGGGTTAAAGTTGAAAGCAATTCTCCGCCGTCTATTCGCGCGCAGCCTCGCTAGGCTAGACCTACATGAGGTCCTACGTCGACGGGTCGGGGTAACACGGTCGATCCTGACCGTGGACGATGATGCGATCGATCTCCACCAGGTCGAACGCATCATCGTCGTCGCGATCGGCAAGGCGGCAGAGCCAATGACCGCATCGGTCGCAAAACTCCTGGCTCCGCGAACGTTCGACGGCATTATCGTCAGCACGAACGCGCCCGCGACACCTATTCCCGGCTGTGAGTACTACCTCGGGGGACATCCGCTACCTAATGTGCGCAGCTTTGACGCAGGCNCTGCTGTAATGAATTGCCTCCAACAGTTAGGCTCTAGGGANCTGGTGATTTATCTGCTCTCAGGAGGAGGCTCAGCGCTTTTCGAACAGCCNATTGACGGGCTCAACCTGGACGACACTCAAGCGTTNTACAGGTTANTGGTAACCGGCGGACCCACAATCGCTGACATCAACACCATTCGGAAGCATTTATCGCGCGTAAAAGGCGGCCAGTTGACTGCACTCGCCGGACAGGCAAAACAACTGACGTTCTACGTCTCGGACGTGCCCGATGACGACCCCTCTCTCATCGCCTCTGGACCGACTATGCCAGACCCATCGACCGTGGCCGACTGCCAGACAATCATCAACAGGGCTCGGTTGTTCAATCAGATGCCAATCGCCGTAAGGAAACTCTTCGAAAACAATCGGGTTCCCGAAACCCCGAAGCCTGGATCACCGGAATTCGCGACGAGCCGCTGGTACCGCTTACTAGGCTCAACCGAGGCAGCGAAGACAATGGCGGACGAAGTACAGGCCCTCGGGTGGCATGTAATGATTGATGGCGCAGTGCGTGATAACTGGCCACTTGAGCGCACTGTTGAGCACCTGCTCACCATGGTCGACCACGTCCGTCAAGCCCACTCACTGCGTCCAGTGGCCATTGTCAATGGCGGTGAGTTTTCTTGCCCGGTCACAAACCCGCTTGGTCTCGGCGGCCGGAATCAAGCATTTGTTTTGGCCTGCGTACCGCGGATTGCTGGACACTCGATGGCGGTGCTGAGCGCCGGCACTGACGGGATCGATGGCTCATCTCCGGCCGCGGGTGCGGTGGCTGACGGCGAGTCGCTCTCCCGCGCAGAGCGTAGCGGTCTCGACCACGACACCTATCTCCGCCGTGCCGACGCACACCGGTTTTTCGACCCGCTTGGGGATACGATCGCCACCGGACCCACTGGCCACAACGTCCGGGATCTCCGGCTGCTTGTCGCTTGGTAGAGCGAGTGCCGCGATCGCGTTCGTTATTTGAATAGATCGTCAAAGGCCTGCTTGGCACTCGACGGACCCCGCGTGGAATGGGTTTTGCGCTCCACAGTTACGCGTGGTTCATAGTAGGTGCAATCGTTCAGAGCATCCTTTGGAGTAATGCGGGCAGTCACCGGCTGTGAACATTCAAAACGACTGCTGGGGTCGAACCAGGCACATTGTTTACAGGTGTGCAGAGCCGACCCACACCGTGAGCACGTCGAGCCACCGTCAATCGGCTGATCGAGCAACCCTCCACATTTTGCGCAGCGCATCACATCGTGAAATCCGGGCATGTTCGGTGCCTTTGGTCTCAACGGAAGTTGCCCGCGAGCCTCTCCGGACTTCGGCTTGGAGCCAGAACCTTTAAATCGCGATGGAGACGGTTCGTCGTCCTGGTAGCCGCGCTGCCTGTACTTGCGGTCGCTCATCGTTCACCCTGCCTGTTGTGACGGTGAAGCTGCAAAACGTATGGGAGAACCTCGATGCAATCTCTATCATCACGCATCATCGTTTCATTTTTCATACAACTCAAGTGAGAAATGCTCAAGAACTTCGTAGTCGGCGTGTCGTGTTTCTGGCACTCCTCGGGTAATCGCCGGCCAAGCCCAGACCCGTGGTCTTACGCTAGTTGCCAAAGACGGGATATGATGGACAGAGTGATTCAATGCCCATACGGGCTGAGGTGTGCCCATGATTCCTAGAATGCCGATCGTCGTCGCAGGGGTGTTGCTCTTTCTGGTAGTACCATCCTTCGCCGGCTTCTACACCAATTGGCTGTGGTTTGACCTGGTCGGTTTCGACCAGGTCTTTATTCGCACACTAGCCTCAAAGGTAATCCTCGGCGGTGTTGTCTTTGCAATTGCTTTTAGCGTGCTTCTCAGCGGACTGAGATATGCGCTACGGGACATGACTAAGCCCTACCTGACGATTGGGGGTGGGCCAGAGGTAAAACCGCTAGTCATCGACCGGAAAGGGCTCCAGTTGATCGCAGCCGGAGCCTCTGGACTTGCCGCGCTGTTCATGGGAGTTTTTGCATCCAGTCAATGGATGGTTTGGCTTCAGTATCAGCACGCCACACCGTTCGGTGAGGTGGACCCACTACTCGGCCGGGACGTTGCTTTCTACGTGTTCCAACTGCCGTTTCTCGACTTCGTTCGGAATCTGCTAATTGGCATTGTTGTTCTCAGCCTCGCTGGCGCCACGGCGGCATACATTCTGTCAGGCGCAGTCGGGTATGAGCCAGAAGCTGGTCCTAAGATCAGCCGGCGGGCTCGTCAGCATCTATCGCTACTCATCGCAGCGTTTCTACTGCTACTAGCGTGGGGCGCCTCACTTGATATACCTCGAACATTATTGACGCCAGCGGGTGTGATCCAAGGCGCATCCTACGCCGATGTCGAGGCCCAGATACCGATGTTACACGTCCTTGTTGCAGTGGCCCTGCTCGGCGCCGGCTTGGCGACCTACCAAGCATTCTCGCCGAAACGCTGGCCCGTGCCGCTTGCGGTCGTCTTGTATATCGCGGTGTCAGCAGGTGGAACTGGTTACGCTGCTGTCATTCAGCGGATCGTTGTTACGCCGAATGAACAAGAAAGGGAAGCGCCCTTCATCAGGCACAACGTCGCCGCCACTCGGAAGGCATTTGCGCTCGAGGGTATTGACGCGCGAGAACTTTCCGGCGATGCGACACTCACGCGAAGCGATATTGAGGCGAATCCTGAAACGATTAACAACGTTAGACTGTGGGATCACGGACCGTTGCTGGACACGTTCGGACAGATTCAAGCCATCCGCTCGTACTACGATTTCGCTAATGTCGACAACGACCGCTATGTAATCGACGGCGAATATCGCCAGACCATGCTCTCAAGCCGGGAGCTCAACTCAAGCAGTTTATCCAACCGCTCGTGGCCGAATGAGCGACTGGTATTCACACACGGGTACGGTGTGGCCCTTGGCCCAGTGAACCAGGTCACAGCCGAAGGTCTACCGGTGCTCTTCCTCAAGGATCTCCCGACGAGCTCAGAGGTGGATCTGTCGGTCGAGGAACCGAGCGTCTATTTCGGCGAGCTATCGAACGACTATGTGATCGTCAACACCGACACACGAGAATTTCACTACCCAGAGGGTGATGACAACGTCTACAGCACCTACACGGGTGAGAGTGGCGTCCCAATCGGCGGGCTGCTCAATAAGTTGTTGTTCAGTCTCCGCTTCCGCGCGTTCAACGTGCTAATCAGCAAGCAGCTGACGCCCGATAGTCGGATCCTCATTCACCGGAATATCAGCGATCGCGCAGAAACGATCGCGCCGTTCCTGTTGTACGACCGCGATCCGTATATGGTGATCTCAGAAGGCCAGTTGTTCTGGATTCTTGATGCCTACACCATAACTAACAACTATCCCTATTCGACTCAGGCAACGCAGTCACTCAACTATATCCGCAACTCAGTGAAGGTCGTCATCGATGCGTATGACGGGACCGTTACCTATTATCTGGCTGACGCTGCCGACCCAATCGCGGCAACGATCAGCAAGATTTTTCCAGACTTGTTCACGCCCATCGAGGCGATGTCGGCCGACCTTCGTAGCCATGTCCGCTATCCACAAGACATCTTCACGCTGCAAACAGCAATGTTCTCGACTTATCACATGACCAATCCGGCGGTCTTTTACAACAAGGAAGACCAGTGGGATGTGCCAGCGATCGAAAGTGACGGACGCACAGCCGTGATGGAGCCGTACTACACCATCATGAAACTGCCGGGCGAGCAGGACGCCGAATTCATTCAGATGCTGCCGTTTACACCACGTCGGAAGAACAATCTTGCAGCGTGGATGGTCGCACGGAGCGATGGAGAACACTATGGCAAACTCATGGTGTTCCAGTTCCCCAAACAGAAGCTCATTTTTGGCCCACAACAGATCGTCTCTCGAATTAACCAAGACGAAGAAATTTCACCACAGCTCACCCTCTGGAACCAGCAGGGTTCACAAGTAATTCAAGGCACGCTCCTAGTCGTGCCGATCGAGGAGTCGCTACTCTATATCCGACCACTCTACCTACGGGCGGCCGACGGGCAGATTCCCGAACTCAAGCGCGTTATCGTCGCTTATCAGAACCAGATCGTCATGGAAGAAACTCTTGCTTTGGCGCTTAACCGTTTGTTTGGCGTAGGCGCTCCCCAACAGCTCCTAGCGTCAACAACTCCTGGCGACCTTGAGGTTGGACCCTCCGACCAAACCTCGGCAGAGACGGCACTTGATCCATCGATTGGCATTCCGACACTGTTGTCTGAAGCGCTACAGCAACTTGAACGGGCCCTCGAGGCACAACGAGATGGAGATTGGGGCCGCTATGGTTCCGAACTTGATCGGCTTCGCCAATTTTTGGAGCAAAACTCGGCCCCGGCCGGCGGGTAGAGATTCAACCGCTGCTAGTCGGACATTCTCTGAGTCGTTTTGCCCGCCTGGATAATCCGCGGCATGTCGCTCTCCTGACCACGATGCATGATGTTAAGATCCGCCCCTGACCTATCAGGAGGAACTAATGACATCCGGACAAACTAAATCGTTCTTGTGTGCCCTAGCCGGGCTGGCTCTGGCCGGGTGTGTGGAGCCACCGATAGAACTCGTACCAGGTCTTAAGACCTTCGAGGGTGCACGTATCATCGACGGCAGCGGCAACACGATCGAAAATGGTGTCCTGGTCGTCCGAGACGGCCGTGTCGAGGCAATCGGAACGTCCGACTCCGTATCCGTACCGGCTGGCGCCGAACAGTTCGACCTAACGGGCCGAACGATCATTCCGGGATTCATCAACACTCACGGTCACGTCGGCGCCACCAGGGGACTCGAATCAGACCCTGAGTTGTACACCCGTAGCAACTTACTGCATCAACTAGGGCTGTATGCCCGCTACGGCGTCACCACGGTCTTCAGTCTTGGGGGCGACGATCAAGCAGGTTTCACTCTCCGGGACGAACAGAATTTATCACTCGATCGGGCGCGGTTATTCGTTGCGGGCCCGGTTGTTAATGGCGCAACGGCAGAAGATGTTGAGCCCCTCGTCGACGAGATCGCTGGAATGGGAGCCGACATGATCAAGATCCGTGTCGACGATAATCTCGGCTCTACAACTAAGATGCCCGAAGAGGCGTGGCGTGCTGTTATTGAACGAGCACACGAACACGGCCTCCGAGTAGCTGCGCATGTGTTCTATCTGGATGATGCGAAAAAGCTAGTCGAGGCCGACGTCGATTTTCTCGCCCACAGTGTTCGGGACGCTGATATTGACCAAGAATTGATCGACGGTATGCTCGAGCGAGACGTGTGCCTAAGTCCGACCTTGATGCGTGAGGTGTCAACATTCGTTTATGAATCACGACCTGACTTCTTCGACGATCCATTCTTCCTTCGAGCCACTGACCCCGATGTGATCGCCGGGCTCGAAGATCCCGCACGGCAGGCTCGGATTCAAAATAGCGAGAGCGCTCAGGGGTATAAAGCAGCGCTTGAGGTGGCAATGCGGAATGTCAAAGCGCTGTCTGATGCCGGCGTGCGCCTTGCATTCGGCACTGACACGGGTCCGGTCGGCCGCTTCCAAGGCTATTTCGAGCAACTCGAACTCCAGCGGATGGTCGAGGCCGGTTTAACTCCATCGCAGGCAATCGTTTCGGCCACTGGTGATGCCGCGGCGTGCATGCAGGTCAGTGATGACCTTGGCACTTTGGCGATGGGTAACTGGGCGGATTTCGTGGTGCTGTCGGCGAATCCGTTGGACGATATCTTGAACACGCGGTCGATCGAATCGGTCTGGATCGCAGGAAATCTTGTCCCAACCATCGGCTGAGCGGCTTCTTCGCTGGATGCGGACCACGGCACTGTTCACTGCTGAGGATGCCTGGGGCTAAGCCTTCTTCAGGAGGACCCGTAACCCTTGGAAGCCTTCGTGACCTCTTTAGGCGTCCGCATACCTGTACTCACGGATAACCTGCGGAGCTATCGAAAACAGTGACGGCAAGGCGAGCGGTCGCGGTTGCGCTGTATTGTGCACTTGCTAAGGACCCTTTCTACCGTACGATCGCAGGCGCCCAGCGTCATGACCCATCAATATTCGAAACTGCACTTGTACGGTATTTCGAATACGCTTTGGACGAAGCCGAGGCAATCGGTAGGTTGGTCGTGGACGAGGAACAACTTGGCGCCGCCGCTTGGTTTCTCCCAATAGCCCCTAGGGTCGCACATGAGGCGAAAACCAAGAAAGAGCGAGTGCTCTACGAGGTGCTCAGCGAAGCCGGACTGGTCGCCTATCAACAGATTACCGAATTTATGAGTCAGCAGCGGTCACGCGTCTGCATCCCATCGAATGCATGGTATCTATCGATAATTGGCATCGCACCGCAGGCGCAAGGTAGGGGACTGGGCCGGAAATTGCTCGAGCCTATGCTCGCTGAGGCTGACGCGGCCACAGCCAGCTGCTATCTTGAAACGTTCAGCATGCGCAACGTAACGTTCTACACTCGGCTTGGGTTCGGCGTTGTTGGTATGCCCCACGAACCCACGACCGGAGCCCACTATGCAATTATGCTGCGCCGCCCACACCCTGATTCCTCCAATATCGCTCCAGACCTAGCCAGCACAATCTGATTGGCGCAGCGTCCTCGTAGTGGCGGACCGTCGTCTCAGGTAATCGCTGACGCAGCAACTTCGAGACTGCAACTGTAAAATGTGACAGTCCCTCCTCGCGGGATTCCTGAGCAACAATCCGTCTCGCGATCTCGGCTAACTCAGCGAGATGGTCGACAAACGCCCGCATGTGGTTCACTGTGTCGGTGTGTGGACCGAAATGGGTCAGAAACAGTGTGTCGGCTCGCCAGCGTTCGATTGCCTCGACGCTCGTCTGCCAAGCCGCTAGGTCGAGGTCGGGGGGTGGTGTTGGCGGTAGCACATAAGGTGAAGGGCCCACACGAATACCAGCTGTGTCACCGACAAAAGCGATGCCACTGTCGTGATCGAAATAGCTAACGTGATGACGCGCGTGGCCTGGTGTGTAAGCTACTTCCAGTTCCCGCTCTCCAATCCGAATCCGCTCACCACCGGTGAGACCGCGTAAGTTGGTTTCTGGTACAGCTTTGAACTCTCCCCACAGTGTTTCAAGTTCATCGCCCCAAATCTGTCTGGCACTCGCTATCAGGCGTGCTGGGTCGGCCATGTGCCTGATCCCTGCCACGTGAACGTAGACCGTAACTCCGGGATTCTCGTTCACGATCGCTCCGGTGGCTCCAGCATGATCGAAATGGATGTGAGTCAGCAGGATCGTCCGAATGTCGGAGACAGCAATCCCATGCCGACGGAGCTCGGATCCAAGCGTCTCTAAGGTCACGGCTGGACCTGGATCAACTATAGCGGCGCCGAAACTGCTATGTAGCACGGCTGCCGCGATCACTTCCGATTGGTCCTGAAAGCGCAAGTCGATGTAACCGATGTCACGCGTCAGGCGATTCATGATTCGTGGTCGTAATCAGGCCGAAATTGACACTGTTATCTTACTATGCCGATCTGTGCACCGCGCCTAAGGGACGATTGCTTGACGTCGCTAGATCGCTCCCATAGGCTGGTTAAAGAACCTCTAAGAGACTGACCATGCCATACAGGGAAGAACCAGGCGGTCAAGCGCAGGAGCGGGTCCGGCCGGTCTTAAAAGAGCCAACTCGGTACCGCGTGCTGCTTCACAACGATGACTACACCTCCATGGAGTTCGTTGTGAAGGTGTTGGAGTCGGTGTTCCATAAGTCCCCCGCTGAGGCCTACCGAATCATGATGCAAGTGCATATTCAGGGCCAAGGACTGTGCGGCATCTATCCCTACGACGTCGCTGAAACCAGAGCCAGCACGGCACAGGACCTCGCCCGTCACGAGGGCTTTCCGCTACAGACCTCCATCGAGGAAGAATGAGGAATTAGTCACTATGTTCAGTGCATCGCTCGAGCTAATTCTCAGCATTGCGTACCGGGAAGCCGAATCGAGACGCCACGCAGACCTTACGCTCGAACATCTCCTCTATGCGCTTGCGCACGACGTCGAGGCTGAAAAGATCATGCAGGCCTGCGGCGCTGATTTGCCAGCACTCCGCCACGATCTTGATAACTATCTGCAGCGTGAGACTGACAGACTTCCGAGACACAGTCCTGGAGAACCGACTCAGACGCTGGCATTTCGCCGGGTCCTACAAACAGCAGTGCTGCATGTACAGAGTGCGGGTAAAGACGAAGTTCACTCTGGCGACGTGCTCGCTGCAATCCTTCAGCAAGCCAATTGCTTCGCAGCCGAGCAGTTGCTTGCGCAGGGCGTCACCAGGCTCGACGTACTCAACTACATTTCTCACGGTATTGCCAAGGTGCCACTCGCGCCAAACCGTGACGGCGTCACGCCGGACCAGACCGTCCACGCCGGTACAGAAGACGATGCGCCGTCCATACAGCGGGATCCACTGGCAGCCTTCACCGTGAATCTATCCGAGCGTGCAGCTGCCGGTCAGACCGACCCACTTATCGGACGCTCCGTTGAGCTTCAACGCACAATGGAGGTGCTCTGTCGGCGCCGAAAGAACAATCCGGTTTTTGTCGGTGACGCTGGGGTAGGTAAAACAGCTCTAGCCGAGGGACTCGCCTCGCGGTTGCGTGACACGACGGTCCCGGCGGCACTGCAGGGAGCCGAAATCTTTTCACTCGATACGACGGCGCTCCTCGCTGGAACTCGTTTCCGGGGCGACTTTGAAGAGCGCTTCAAAGCGGTGTTGGCGTCGCTGCGCCAGCACGCGAAGCCCATCCTTTTCATTGATGAGGTGCACGCTACAGTTGGCGCGGGCGCAACGACCGGCGGCACCTTGGATCTCGCGACTCTTATTAAGCCACTACTCAGCGCCGGTGACGTTCGAGTGATCGGATCAACCACGCTTGAAGATTTCAAGCATATCGAGAAGGATCGTGCATTGGCTCGCCGGTTGCAGAAAATCACAATCGACGAGCCCAGTCCCGAAGAAGCGATAAAGATTTTGAAGGGCCTGCATGCGCGCTATGCCGAACATCACGGCATCGAATACACCGACGCCGCACTCACGGCGGCAGTAAAACTTGCGGGACGCCATCTTCGCGACGGTCGACTTCCAGACAGCGCAATTGACGTGCTCGACGAGGCCGGTGCCATGCTCAGGCTGCGCTGCACCGAGGCACAACCCGAGGGTGACGGGGATCGTACTGCCACTCCGGCGAAGAAAATCGTGACGGCGGCGGACATCGAGCATGTGGTCGCCCGAATGGCAAGAATCCCTGAGCAACAAGCCTCAGCATCCGACAAAGAGCGTCTCCGCACACTGGAGGAAGCACTGCAACGAGTCGTCTTCGGGCAAGATGACGCAGTTGCAGCAGTTGCCAAAGCGATCAAGCGATCGCGCGCTGGTCTCGGCCAGCCAGAACGGCCAGCCGGCTGTTTTCTGTTCACCGGACCTACTGGCGTCGGAAAGACCGAGTTGGCGAAGCAATTGGCCATCCACCTGGGTAACGAATTCCTCCGTTATGACATGAGCGAGTACATGGAAAAACATTCCGTCGCCCGACTGATCGGCGCGCCACCTGGCTACGTTGGCTTCGAGCAGGGGGGACTGTTGGTTGACGCGCTCAGAAGCCACCCCTACGCCGTTGTGCTACTCGACGAAATCGAGAAGGCCCATCAAGATCTGTTGAACATCCTCTTACAGGTGATGGACCACGCCACACTAACCGACAGCACTGGCCGGAAGGCTGACTTCCGGCAGGTCGTGCTAATCATGACGTCCAACGCTGGCTCCAGGGAAATGAGCACTAGTGCTATTGGATTTAGCGGGGAGCGATCAAAGGCGGGACGCGGCCGGATCAAAGCAGCCATCGAGCGAATTTTTAGCCCTGAGTTCCGTAACCGGCTCGACACGGTCGTAACTTTTAGTGCGCTTACCCCAGATGTGATGGAGATGATTGTCGAGAAATTTATCCTTCAACTCGAAGCACAGCTCGCGGAGCGGCGCGTGGCGATCACCCTCGAAACCGGAGCGAGGCAGTGGCTCGCCACGAAGGGTTATGACCCGGTTTACGGGGCTCGTCCGCTCGCCCGGGTAATTCAGGCTGAAGTTAGAGACCGTCTCACAGAGGAGATCTTGTTCGGTAAGTTGGAAACCGGCGGCACTGTCCGGATTAGCTTGGCGGACGGAGACGACCCTCTCAAATTCGCGTTCGAGCCGAGTAATAAGACATCGCAGACTGCCAATGCAGTCGCAGACCCAGAAACGGTCGGCTAATTAAGATGGTTCAGTTGACCACCAGCGAATTCCGATCCCATTTTCCACTGTTGACACAACGTACCTATGTAAACAGTTGCTCTCAGGGAGCCCTGTCGACCGACGTACGCGCCGCTATGCAACAGTTCCTCGACTCATGGAATAGGGAGGGCTCGCCGTGGGAAGCCTGGGTCGGTGAAGTTGAACGGCTACGCTCTACATTCGCGGCCTTGATCGGTGCGGACGCTGATGAAGTGGCTGTTTTGCCTAGCGCCTCAATAGGTATTAATGCAATCGCTAGCGCCCTCATGTTTAATGGTCCGCGCCGCCAGGTCGTCATGGGTCGATTTGAGTTCCCCACCATGGCGCAGATATGGCTTGCGCAGCGCCAGCGCGGAGCAGAGATTCTATGGGTAGAGCCCGAGAACGGACTGCTGTCGGTCGAAGCGTACGCGCGCAGAATTGATGAACGGACGCTGATTGTCCCTGCAACGCACGTATGCTTCCGGAACGGACATAGGACTAACATCGCAGCTCTCGCAGCGTTATGCCAACGTCAGGGTGCGTATCTCTTCCTCGACGATTTCCAGAACACTGGTACCGGACCGGTCGACGTGCGGTCGTTGGGCATCGACTTTATGGTCACCGGAGCACTTAAATACTTGCTCGGCCCATCCGGGGTAGCTTTTCTGTATGTTCGTCGTGACCTTATTGACCGCTTAGTGCCTACGATGACGGGATGGTTCGGCCGGCTAGACCCGTTCGCCTTCAACGTCGACGAACTCGACTGGTCGCCGGCAGCGCGTAGGTTCGAATCAGGCACGCCTATGATTCCAAACGTATATGGCGCTCAAGCTGGGCTCAAGTTACTCGATGCGGTTGGGGTGGAAACCGTCGAGTGCGAGGTCACCAGCTTGACCGCTAGATTGATCGCCTGGGCAGATGACGCCGGCGTGGAAGTCATCACACCGTCGGAACCGACGCGTCGAGGACCTCTCGTCGTTTTACGCTCAGTCGACGCAGCCACCTTGGTGTCGCGACTCGCCGCACGCGGCGTGATCGCCTCGTCCCGTGACGACGGTATTCGAATTTCCTTCCACGGATATAACTCGCAAGAGGACCTCGACTCAGTAATTGCCTCGCTGGAAGCTGAATCGGCCATGCTCAAGCGTTCAAGAGTTGTCAGACGCTAGGGGGTTAGAAGTCATGCCAACACTAGGCGGCGGATGTCGGGTCATCGAACCCAATGAGGGGCAGATCAGCTGGGAAGGTACGAGACGGCGGCGGTGGACAGTGGGAGCAGCGATAGTTGCCGCGCGCGACATCGAGCAATCGGTGAGCCAATTTGATAAAGGCTTGTCTCCGGGTCAAGTAAATCCTACCAGTGAGGAGGTACATTATGTCTCGGCAGGATCAGGCACCTGTTACGTTGATGGATTCGGTTATAAAGTCAAGATTGGCTCCGCGGTTTACGTAGCACCGGGTAAGGAGTGTTGCTTCGAGACGCTGACTGGCGACCTTGAAGTCGTGAGCGTCTGCTGCCCTCAAATTCGCGACTCACGTTTCGACCTACTGCCGAACACGCGCCCCGCCGATCGTGGGCAGGCCAAGCCCATGGTCGTCGTGCACGAGGCCAACCGTAAATCGATTCCAACAGGTGACCGATGGTTCAAATTACTCGTTGATAAGAACGTCGGCTGCCAACGTGTTACGCAGTTCCTCGGATTCATTCCAAAGTCTGAGGCGCCAGTACATCATCACACTTACGAAGAAGCGATCTACATCGTTGAAGGACGTGGCGTGCTGTGGGCCAATGGTAAAGAGGCGCCAGTCGCGGCTGGCAGCTGCATCTACCTTCCCAGACAGGTTAAGCATTCGATGCAGAACTTAGAAGACACGCCTATTCGCCTGATGGGTGTGTTTCATCCGTCTGGTAGCCCGGCGACTAGTTATAATGAGTGACACGTAATCAGTTAATTCGACGCTATCCTATCAAGACATGCTGGGTGAGATGTCTTTGGTAAGTGTTGACCGTCACGAACTAACAACTTAAATCTCGGGAGAATCTCATGAGGATGATCGATCGCCGGCGATTCCTGCAGTTTGGTGCGGCGAGTGGCGTATTTGGCCTTACGACGAGCCAAGCTGAGCAAACAGCGGTGGCAGCATCTCAGCCACAGGCCTCAAGCGAACAAAGTGTAAAGCTCTTCGGCGATGGTCTCGGATTAACCCCGGACGATTCAGTCAAGCTCTTGACGCGCCTCGCCGAGGAAGGAGAGGGGGTCCAGGCAGATTCCTATTCCAATGGTGGAGTCGTGGAGGAGCTAGAACAGGCGTTTGCCGCGGCACTTGGAAAAGAACGGGCTGTCTTTATGCCGACTGGCACACTGGCCAATCACTTGGCCGTTCGGACACTCGCCGGTGGGCCTAGCCGGGCAATCGTCCAGGCGGAGAGCCACCTCTACAACGATACCGGTGACACTGTCCAGACCCTAAGTAACATCCAGCTGGTCCCGTTGGCCCCCGGCCGCGCAACGTTCACGGTGGATGAGGTAAGGGCGCTGCTTGACCGCACCGCCAGCGGGCGAGTTGCCACACCCGTATCGGTGATCTCGATCGAATCACCAGTTCGGAGAAAGTCTGGGGAGATCTTTGACGAAACTGAGATGGATAAGATCACAGCATTTGCTCGGCAGAACGGTATCCATACACACCTCGACGGCGCGCGGCTTTTCCTACAAACCGGCTTCGGAGAGCGGTCTGCCGAAGATTACGCTAGACCGTTCGACACCGTCTACGTCTCGCTCTACAAGTACTTCAACGCACCATCGGGTGCCATCCTAGCTGGCCCGAGTGCCTTGCTGGACAAAATGTTCCACGCGCGGCGTATGTTTGGCGGTGGCCTTGCCCACGCGTGGCCTTTCGCAGCGATCGCACTACACTATTTCCGAGGATTCCCCGAGCGCTACGCGCGAGCTGTTCATGTATCAAATGAATGGAAGCAACTAGTCAGCAAGCACGACGCTTTCTCAATTAAACCGATCCCAGCAGGCACGAACCTTTTCTGGCTTCAAGTAAAGCACCCGGATCTCGACCGGTTCCGGAATAGGCTCGCGCACCAGAATGTGCGTCTCCCGGCACCACTCGTTGATGGTTCTGGCTTCAGGCTAGGTATCAACGAATCATGGGGCCGTATAACCTCATCCGACCTGGCCGGTATGTTCGTGCAGGCAGTCGAAGCATGAACCTTAAAGTCCACCGCATGCCGGCTGAATCAAGTATTCTTGAGACATGCTGACTCTAATGCTGGCGTTGCACTCGTTGGTCCGATGGGCCGCGATCGCGTTCGGATTCGCGATCATCATCCGATCATTTTCCGGTATGTCAAAGGGAAGTTTCGAAGACGCCGACGGAAGGTTCGGCCGGTTGTTCACCATCTCACTTGATGTCCAGATGCTCGTTGGTACACTCATGTATCTCGTCTTTAGTACCATTACGACATCGGCGTTCGATAACATGGGAAGCGCGATGAGTAACGCGGTGACACGCTTCTGGATCGTTGAGCACCCGACGATGATGTTCGCGGCTCTTGTGTTCGCGCACATCGGCGTCGTCCGGGTGCGTAAAGCACCCGAAGCGAAGGCGAAACACCGCGCTGGATTGATTTTTTTCGGAATCGCTATGCTACTGATCCTGGTCGGGACGCCTTGGCCGTTCTCGTTGGCAGCGAGACCGATTCTGCCGTTCCTATAACCCTACGTGCGGATGTAAGCTGTGCGTTAAGCGTGGACCTCTCTGTCCCGATGAAGTGTTGTGTCACGCTCAACCCTAGGGACCAGAGTCACTAGTCAGGCGTCGGTTATCTCAGCGAAGTCGGTGGGTAATGCCTCGAGATGCTCCCGAACACGGGCAAGGAACTGGAAAGCAGCCATGCCATCACTGGCACGGTGGTCGAAGGTGAGTGACATCATCATGACCGGCCTGATTGTGATGGCATCATCGACCACCACCGGCCGTTTAATTACAGCGCCGAGGCCGAGAATCGCCACCTCGGGCTGATTCAGAATGGGCGTGCCGGTGAGGCCTCCGAAGATGCCGGGGTTCGTCAGTGTGAACGTGCCACCCTGTACATCTTCTGGCGTGAGGCGGTGAGACCGTGCGCGCATCGCTAATTCTTTTATCGACTGGGCGAACCCTGCGAGGGACCTCTCTTCGGCCTTGCGGATCACCGGCACGATTAGCTCGCCTGACTCAGGCAGCGCGACTGCAATGCCAAGATTCACCGACGGCTTCAGTACGATCTCGTCGCCAACAACTGAGGCGTTCAATGTGCGAAATTCCCCAAGAGCTTTAACCGTCGCCTGTGCCACTAGTACGGTGTAAGTGAGCGGTGCGTCAACACTCGCCTCAAAACGTTGACCGGCCGTTTCCATGAGTTCAGCAGCCCGCGACATGTCGCACTCAACAATGGCCGTTGCGTGCGGGCTGATCCTTGTAGACCAACTCATGTGGTGCGCGATCTTCTTACGCACTGCCGACATCTGTATCCGCTCATCTCCATCCTTCGGTTGATACAGATACTCCTGAGGAGGGCCCGCGGAGCTATCTGACTTTAAGGGCGTGGTTGCTTGTTGGCGAATATACTGCTCGACGTCGCGCATTGTCACACGACCACCGTGGCCAGAACCTTGTAACGTGGCTAACGTCTCGAACGATATTCCGCCGCGCTCTGCCGTCTTAAGAACGGCTGGGCTAAATGAACGGGACGGAGTCGGCAACGCAGACGGGTCGTCGGACTTCTCGGGTTCTCGCCTAAGGGAAATCACCTGAGACGATTGCGCTGCGCGGAAGTGACCACCCGGTTCATCCCCCTTCTTTCCAACCGGTAGGCCTGTATCGACCTTCGATGGTATGCCTTTCCCCGGAGAGACAGTTTTTACTTCCTCTCCGGATTCAGTAATCACGGCCACAGGTGTTCCAATGTCAACCGTTTCGCCCTCCTTCACGAGAATCTTGGTTAACATCCCCGCCGCAGGAGCTGGCACCTCGGTATCAACCTTATCGGTCGTAATTTCAAAGAGAGGTTCGTCACAGTGAACGACATCGCCCTCCTTTTTCAACCATTTAATGATGGTGCCTTCGGCGATCGACTCCCCCATTTGGGGCATTACTATCTCAATCATGATGTAAGAAGCAGACCTATTTATGTCGAGTTAGTACTCCAAGACGTTCTTAGCGGCAGTATAGATCTTTTCTTCGGTCGGAAGCATTGCATCCTCTAGTGACGCCGCGAAGGGAGACGGGATGTCAAGTGCGGCCACTCGTGTTACCGGCGCGTCAAGCACATCAAACGCTTCCTGCGCAATGATCGCCGCCACCTCACCACCGAAGCCACCGGTGAGCTGTGCTTCATGGACGACCAGTGCACGGGAGGTTTTTCGCACGCTTGCTAGAAACGTGTCGCGGTCCAGCGGGCTCAGGCTTCGCAGATCGACAACCTCGCATTCGGCACCCTCGCGCGATAATCGCTCGGCCACCGCTAACGATTTGTGAACCATTGCACCATATGTTACAACCGTTAAATCTGTTCCCTCCCTTTTCACGTCGGCGACACCTATAGGAACCACGTAGTCCTCGTCCGGCACGTCCTCTTTGATCCTGCGGTAGAGGTGCTTGTGCTCAAAGTAGATCACTGGGTTGTTGTCACGGATTGCTGCAATCAGCAACCCCTTAGCATCATAGGGCGTTGACGGTTGAACCACCTTCAAGCCTGGCACATGCGTGAACCACGCTTCTGGGTTCTGTGAATGGTAGGGTCCACCACGAAAGCCACCCCCCGCTGGACCGCGGAAGACAACTGGCATCGGAATACCCCAGCGGTAGTAGTTCTTCGCGGCATAGTTGACAATTTGATCGAACGCACAGGCAATGAAGTCAGCAAACTGAAATTCGACCACGGGTCGGAGACCCTCAACGGCTGCTCCACACGCTGCACCGGTAAAGCCACTCTCGCTGATCGGCGTGTCGATTACGCGATCTTCGCCAAACTCATCCAGGAAGCCAACGGTTACTTTGAAGGCCCCGCCAAAGACTGCAATGTCCTCGCCGAGAAGAATCACGTTCTCATCGCGCCTCATTTCGTCGCGCAATGCCTGACTGATCGCCTCGAGATAGGTGATAACAGCCATAGGATTACCTCACGGTGCGAAGAGTCGGTCTGTCACGCTGTCGGGCGACGCCTCAGGCTGTGCCTCGGCCCACGCCACCGCATCCTCGACCGTCTGGACGCATTCATCGTCGATCGCTTTCACTTCAGCCTCGTCCAGACCACCGGCCCCGGACAGGTACTCAGCATACAGTCGCAGCGGGTCGCGCTTCTCCCAAAACTCTCGCAAGTCAGCACTGACATAGCCCATGTCGTCGTGCTCACCGTGCCCGCGAACACGAAACGTCTTGAACTCAACCAGGTATGGTCCATTGCCAGCACGCGCGTAATCAATCGCTCGCTTGGCCACGCGTCTAACCTCAAAGATGTCGTTGCCAAAAGCGATCTCTGACGGGATGTTGAAGGCCGGTGCACGATCGGCCACATTCTCAACCGGCATCTGTTTTTCAATGGTGGTCGAATAGGCAAAGCAGTTATTTTCCACAACGACGACCAAGGGCAATTTGTGAATGGCCGCAAAGTTCAGGCCTTCGTAAAAGTCACCAGGACTGGTGGCGCCGTCGCCAGTGAAAGCGATATATACACGCGGCTGCTTTCTGATTTTAAAGGCCAGTGCGAACCCTGCACCCGACGGGATCCAGGAGGCCATCGAACCATTATGGTAGGGCGCGATGCCGTATTGCTGAATGTCGGCAAAGAACAGGCCGAGTTCACGGCCGTGCGCCGGTGGTACATCGCGGCCCAGCCATCTAGCCATGACATGTTTCGGCTCGACGCCACGTAGGAACCATCCTGCTAAACCACGCGCAACTGTCGAGAAGTAATCGTCTCGGTTAAGGAGACTGACAACTCCGGTGCAAATTGCTTCCTGGCCGATCGCCAGATAGACAGCACCGACGATCTTTCCCTGGCGGTAGAGGGCAGCCAGCTTCTGGTCGCAAGCACGAGCCAGTCGCATCGTCCGGTACCAGACCGCCAGTTGATCACGTGAGATGGTTTCGTCGGTTGCGATCGAGGTCCGGTCAAGTGCCGGGTCTAGAAAAATTGTAGGCTTCGACTTTGACATTATTGCCACCGGTCACTGACCGTTACCCGCCGTCGTGACCAGGGTTCCCTGGTCGTCATACACATCAACGGGACCGAAAGAGGTTAGCACGTCAGAGATCCGCTCACCATCACCAACGGCGACAATGTGGAGTCGATCGGCATCGAGATACTTCATCGCAACTTCCTGTACCTGCTCGCGCGTCACCGAGATAATGCGTTCGGGATACCGTTCCCAATAATCATCTGTTAGGTCGTAGAGATGCCGGACGACGGAATTGCCGAGCAAGGTGCTCGGCGACTCAAGAGAAAGCGCAAAGCTGGCAATGATCGATCTCTTGGCATCCTGAAATTCCTGTTCGGGAACCGCTTCATCGCGGATTCTCTGCAACTCGCGGAGTAACTCGGCCAGGGCATCTCCGGTCACCTCGGTGCGTACCTCGGTGGAAGCCTCCCAATCGCCGCGGTACCGCAGTGCCGTGAAGGAACTGTAAGCGCCGTAAGTGTAGCCTTTGTCCTCGCGCAGGTTCATAAATAGACGCCCTGTTGCGCCGCCCCCTAGAATCTGATTCATCACCGTCAGGATGTCGTAGTCCTGACTGGTACGTTTAATCGCCTGTGTGCCAACAAGAAGATTCGTTTGAACAGACGCGGCACGGTTGATTAAGTAGACCTTCGACGGACCGATGGGTTCAGGGTCTTGTACCGTCGGTTGTGGTGTCTCCGTTCGCGCCCACGCACCGAGGTACTTCTCGACCAGGGTGCGCGCGTCGACCATTGAGATGTCGCCGGCCATCGCAAACACGGCATGGTCGGGAATATAGTGCGTTTGGTGAAATGTAAGCAGGTCATCACGCGTGGTCTTGTTAAGTGTCACCGGTGTCGGCGAGGTTCGGCCAGCAGGATGATTGCCGTAGATCGCTCCGGCGAGGCGTTCAACCGCCAGAAAGCCGGGCCGGGTCCGTTGCTGCATTAAGCCAGCCCGCTCACGGTCTTTAAACAAAGCGAGCTCCTCCTCAGGGAAGGACGGCCGGAGTAGAACGTCGGCCGCCAGGGCCATCGTCTGTTCGAGGTGCTCCGTGAGACTCGAACCGGTCATACTCGTGGCCTGTAACGACATGTCCGTAGAGATAGTCAAACGCGAGGCAAGGGTCTCAAGCGCCTCGGCTATTTCCACTGAAGAAAGGGTCTCCGTGCCCTCCCGTAACAGCGACGCCGTAAAACTGGCGAGTCCCGCGTGATCGGGTGGGTCATAGTAGCCACCAGCCCCAATCAGGATCATCTGGAACGAGACGACTGGCACACGCCGATCCTCAAGCACCATTAGATGTAAGCCGTTATGAAGGTCAGCTTCCTCAGCCCTCGGTAAATTAACTTGGAGGATTTCATCGGAGACCGGTGCCAAGCCCTTGACTTCGGCGCCGACGATTGACTGAGTCTGTCGCTTCTCGGCCTGTATGTGAACGCCAATTAGCGATACTACCGCTGAAACTATGCATCCCAATACGACATAGGGTCGTCGTACGCACATCAGAAATTCTCCTGCCCCAGAACCTGGTCCATTGGCGCACTAGCCGGCTTCGGGACCGTGATAATGACCGACCGGTTCGTTTCGATGAGATAAGTGCTCGCCACCCGTCGCAGGTCTTCCGCTGACACAGCGCCGACGCGCTCAGCGCGTGAGTTGATAAGCGAAGGGTTGTCATAGAAGAGTGCATACCGTGACAAAATGATGGCGCGCTGCAGCGAACTCCCCAAACTTGCAACAAACGACCGCCGTGCGCCATTACGTGCCTTGGCGAGCTCCCAGTCTTCGACAGGCTCAACCTTGATCCGCTCGATTTGGTTATAGATGGCCGTTTCGAGCGCGCCGATGTCCGCCCCGGGTGCAGCAATGCCGACCAACCGGAACAGGCTCGGGCCACGGTTGCTGACCGCAAACGCGCCCACGTTTACGCCAAGCTGGGTGTCCCGGACGATGGCTTGGTAGAGTCGCGAGCTCCGTCCAGACGACAGTATGGTCGCGAGCACACTAAGGGCATCGTGGTCAGCCGTCAGGCTCTCCGGAATGTGATACGCAACATCGATGCGCGCTAGGCGAGCCAGCGGGTCATCGTAGCTCGCCCGGCGCTCCTCAGTCTGCGGTAACTCCGTCAGATCCACTGCGGGCGGATCAGCCTGGCGCGGAATCGGTTCAAAGTACTGCCGGACCTTCTCGAGTGCCACTTCGGCGTCAATATCGCCAACGAGCGCAAGAACAGCGTTGTTCGGCGCATAGTAGGTCTGGAAGAACGACGCTATGTCTACCACAGTCGCCGCAGTCAGGTCGGGCATTGACCCGATTGTCGAGTGTGAATAGGCAAAATTGCTATAAGCCAGTTCATCGACCGTCTCGAATGTGTGCCCGTAGGGTTGATTGTCGATCCGGAGCCTGCGCTCCTCCTGCACCGCCTGCCGCTGGTTGTCGAGATTTTCCTGGGTAATATCGAGCGACGCCATTCGATCGGCCTCAAGGAATAAGCCGAGGTCGAGTTGATTTGAAGGAAGCCGCTCAAAGTAGAGAGTTCGGTCCTTATCAGTCGTTCCATTGACATCACCACCGTTGTTGGCAATGAGTAGGAAATGCTCGCCATCGCCGACGTTCTCTGACCCTTCGAACATCATGTGCTCGAAAAGATGGGCAAAACCTGTGAGCCCGCGGCGCTCGTTACGTGAACCAACGTCGTAATTTACAGCGATAGAGATCACCGGTGCCACGTGGTCTTCAGCGATGATCACTCGTAGGCCATTCTCAAGCGTCGTGTCCGTGAACTCGACGGTCTGACCAACCACACCGGTTCCTGAGCCGAAGATCCCCGTTGCAATTACGACCGCTTGCCAGTTCCATCGCGTGCATGTCGGCATGCGTTTCTCCTGTAGGATCCAGCCTCACCGAGCCCGCCAGCCCTTACACGCCGACGATGGCCGAAGCCTTTACCGCGTCATCAACTCCGAGCACGATCGTTGCCATCGGATGGCCTTCGATCACAGACCCATAGGCATGGTCGACATTGATACCTGCATTAGCCATCATCCGCCCGACCGTCTGCATTACGCCAGGGCCGTTCGGCACTTCCAAGTACAAAGCCTGGCGTGTCTCGACGTCGTGGTTCTGATCGCGGAGCACACCTTCCGCGTGGATGTGATTGTCAACCACTAGGCGGAGTAAGCCACCAGCGTCGAGGCTG
>PBBF01000018.1 GCA_002717745.1 Acidobacteriota bacterium | reverse complement strand
TTCAAATGCGAAACCCGTTTTACCGAGGAGGGCAGCTGAGCCACCGGCGGCCAATAAGCGGGTAAAATTTCGTCGGCTAATTCCGTCACCGTCTCGTCGTGCGTGCGCGGCCATGGTCGAACTCCTTCAAATTTTGAGGAATAGATCCTACGTGCGGCCATCATAGCCGAAATCTGACGGGGCAACCACCGAATTGCCCATTCGGATAGCGGATCGGTATGGCGAGCCTAGAGGGGAAGTCTAAACCCCGTCGCGACGGGGTTTAAGGCCGCCGCCCTCTGTCCGAGTTTGTCAGTTGAGCACGAGCCGACGCTGCCGACACTAGAAGTTCGGTAAAGAGACTCACCTCGACAGACCTCGTCACGAGTCCGTCGCTTATTTGGCCTAGGGCTCACTTGGCCGTTTAGTCGGTGCGGGGCCGTGGGAACGTTCCCTCTCTCATTGCGGCGTGGTACGCGAAGCTCGCCATTACCACCGAGTTGATCATCAGGTCGCGTGGAAGGAGCCTATCGTAGACGTCCATGTTGAAGTGGTGGGTTCTTGCTCGGTAGTCGATCCGGTCTTGGATGAACTGGAACCCGGGTAGCCCCACCCTGTTATACGACAGATGATCGGTTCCGGTGTTACTGAAGAGAGAGATCGTCTCCACCTGTAGGTCATGAAACGGGGTCATCCAGGCTTGGAGGATCGGTGTCGCTTGGGCGTTGCCCTGAGTGTGGACGCCACGGAACTGGCCCGTGCCGTTGTCCATGTTGAAATAGACGGAGAACTTATCGTAGTCGGGCGTGTAGACACCGTCTTCTCCGAAGTGGTGTCGTATGTAGCCCCGAGAACCCCTGTGGCCAAGCTCTTCCTGGCTCCAGAGCGCCACGCGAATCGTGCGCCGTGGCTGAGCGCCGATGGCCTTGAGAATACGCATTGCCTCGAGCACGACGGACACACCACTCGCGTTGTCTGTCGCGCCGGTGCCGGTGTGCCAGGAATCCATGTGCGCGCCGATCATCACGACCTCATCGGCGAGATCAGTTCCTGGAATTTCCGCGATGATGTTGTAGCCTGTTGGGTCCGACTCATCGAACCCGATGCGGACGTCGACGTCCATTGTTACCGGGATGCCGCGCTCGAGAATCCGGTAGATACGGTTATAGTGCTCCGTCGCAACGGCCAGTGTCGGCAGCACACTCTCGACCCCTGCGCGGGTTCGTCTGTTCCGTGTCGTCGGATGTCCGGTCGCATACACAGTGCCGTCACTTCCAATGCTCGCCGTCAGCACCACGGCCACCCCTTCTGCCTTGTAAAAGTCTTCAACCTCGCCAGCAGAGATTTCCTCCCGTTGGAAGTTCGATTGCTCGAGCTGGCCTCTCGCATGGCGGCGAATCAGGAGGTCAACTCCCTCGGTCTCAAAGACACCTAGTGATTCCTCGTCGTGACGGAACGCATCTTGTACGAAACGTGGACCCATCGGCATCGGTGGCGTGGATAGCACGACAGCTCCGTTGAGTCGACCCCGATACTGGTCCAAATCTTCAGGGGTTCGAATGGTCGCGATAATGGCATTCGTCACGATGGGCCCACTCGTACCGGGAGTCAGCGCGAACGGGTAGGCGATTACCATCTGGTAGTCTGGCGCGGTCATGTGCACCGACACCCGTTGAATCTCCCACCCGACGGTCTCTTCACCCCAAGCTTCCTTTTTGACGCTGGAGAGACCGAACTCGGTCATGCGGGCCATCGCCCATTCTTGTGCCTGGCGCATGTTTGGGGAGCCGGTGAAACGTGGGCCAATCACATCGGCCAGATACCCCGCGCTCTCCATCACGTGAGAGTCGTCAAACCCTTCGGACCGGATTTCATCGACGACATCCCAGTAGACGGGTTCTTGTGCTGTTGTGGATGACGGAATGAGGAAGATCACAGCAGTGATAGCCAGGCCCCATGTCGACTTATTCATCTGAAACTTTCCCCTCAAGTGTGTGTGGGTATGCCGGTTACGACTACCGGTGGAGACCTTTGTCAGATGTCCACAGGCGCGGACAGGATACACCGGTTACCCATGTGGGGCACACGGTATTTCAATAGCTCGACCCGGGGATTCAATGTCAGTGTTTGCGGGTGTCACGGTCCTTGTCTATCGCTGCGATTCCCTTCCACACGGTATCGACGATTCGACGGGCCCACGTTGATGGGATCTTTTCGTCAGTCAGGTAATGGGCGTAAAACGAACCGATGAGCATGTTGACGGCTGCATCGATGTCTGCCTTAGGGCGGAGGTCTCCACGTTTTTTGGCCTGTTTAAGTACCTCCTGCAGCATCATTCGGCGTGGTTGGACGACCCGCTGCCGGAAGTGGTTAATTAGGTCTCGCGTGTGGCGCTGTTCGACCATGACGGCGCCGATAATAGGCATTCCGTCAGGCCTGAAGAGCGTTTTTTGTAGGGTGCCGAGGATTGTTCGAAGGGCTGAGGGTGCCGGACCGGGGCGGGGAGGCGGTTCATCTCCCAGTAACTGCTCAATTGCCGCCATTGCCAATTTCTCCTTGTTTTTCCACCGCCGATACACTGTTGGCTTCGTGACCCCCGCTTTTTTTGCAACGGCATCCATCGACATTCGCGTATAGCCTTCCTCGGCCAAAAGTTGCAGCGCCGCATCTAGGATGGCATTTCTAACGCCGGGATCGACCGGCCGTCCTGGCTTGGCTCTAGTTACTGTTTCGGTAGATGGAATCATTGGCCTGGCTCTCCTGTATAAGTTCCTATTAATTTACTATACCGTATAGTAAATAAACTGAACTCAAAAAGCAAGCCGACGAGACTAATTCGAAACATTTTCGGCTTCAGCCAAGAAATAGGCTGAAGAGGAGGCCATAAGTGAAGGAAGAAAAGCTGCCAAAGCGGAGCAATTAATCCGACCCTAACGAATCAATAAGATTCTACCGTTCACCGGATACAGCCATTCGATACCGCGGGTTGTGAGCACAGCGTCGTCCTCCAGTGGAATCCTGACCTTCTTGTTGTTCCATTCTGGCACGGCCGTATAGGCGAATAACTCAATTGAGAGCAGATTCGTAGGTTGTAGGGTGTACTCGATTCGTACAGGGTTAAAAAAGGCGATGGAGGGGCCGATACCGTGTCCTGAGTTTCCGACCGAGTGAGAGCCGATAACCACATCGGTGACATCTGGGTTACTGGTTGGTTCATTAAAACCGATTCGGGCGAATCCAGCGCCGGCCAGCGCATCGTAGATCTCCTGCTCGGCTTGGGCGGCAGCAATGCCAGGACGGATAGTGTTGGTGATGATGGTTCGGGCTTCCCGCCCCTTGTCAAATGCCCGCTGGAAGCTTGGAGGCACCTCAACTTCACCCTGTCTCAGCACGTAAGCGATCCGCTTCATGTCGGTATACATGTTCAGGAATCCGACACCCCAATCGATCATTAGTAGGTCGCCTCTGCGGATGATCCGATCATTTGAGGTCGACTCAATGCCGTCTGGGCCGGTAACGTACACCGATGGCATGCCAAATGAGGTGTCGAGACCACGAGCGAGCAGCTGATCCATCATCCACCAGGCGACGTCTTCCAACATAGTAACGTCAGGTGTAATCACTTCATTTGAGAAGGCACGTTCGGCAATTTCACGGGAGATCTCACCAGCTTCTGCGAACGCCGCGATTTCGGTCGTCGTCCGCCGCGATCGGAAATCCGAGACGAGCTTTTCGCCTGAGACCAACCGCGATGCGTAGGGTTCTCCAAGTGTTTCAACAAGTTGCTGATAGCCGGTATAGGTCAGGTTATCGACTGGACCGATTGTCCGCGAAGTGTTGATACCAATACGCCGAGGGTCACGTTCTCGCACAAAGTCTGCTAGGTTTTCGGCCGGCTGAAACAGGTCGTACGCGCCAGACTCGCGGATGCGGTAACCGCTAATGCCAAGTGCCGCTCGCTCGATCCGGTCACCACCTCGGTCAGTAAAGATGTAATAACCGGTATTGCCCGTGTATCCTTGTCCGAAGTCAAGGTGGAGTGTGCCGTAGTTTGCCTCGCGGATCATCGTGATCCACATGTCGATACCATTTTCACGCATGGCCTCAGGCAGTATTTGGTCGAACTTCTCCGTCCGAATCTGATTCATGCGCTCCCACCGCCGACGTGCCTCCTGCGCTTCGGCTGGAGCCTTTGGGAGCCCCAAAAGGACCAATAGGCAGATAGTTACGATTCGGAATAGCTGCATGTCACACCTGTCATTACTTGTCCGACCTTACCGTGGTCGTAGAGTGCCCGAGGGGACCCCAAGAGAGAGGCTTGGTGATAGGTAGCGTTTGAGGGTTCAAAGACACACCGTTATCTCGGCCGTGGTCTCGCACTGTATTGTTCCCACAAGCGCGTATGGTGCGTGCCTAAACTTACCTCTTGTCCACGAATCAAAACATGTTTTACCTGCGCCGGTATATCGAGCAGGTCGCCTTCGGAGACCACGAGGTTCGCAATCATTCCTTCCTCGACTGACCCATACAGGTCTCCTACGCCAAGAAGGTCTGCGGCACCACGGGTTAGTGCGTGCCACGCTACGTCCCTCGGTAAGCCAAAGGCGACGCTGAGTGCGGCGTGGTCGGGGAGGTTCCGAGCTGCGCTAGCCCCACCAGTCCGAAATGCGAACGGCACACCGGACTCGTGCAGAAGCTTTGCTGCAACAAAGACTGCGTCGTAGGGGTCGCCATCGGCTGGTTGTGCCTGAATCGGCCCAAGAATTACCGAAACGCCTGCTTCGGCAATTTCGTCTACTACCTTCCACACATCTCTGGTGCTAGCGATAATTGCTTTGAGTTGGAAGCTTTCTGCGAAGGCGAGCGCTGCTAGTATTCCTTCCTTGCTCGACACATCAAGTACTACGGGGAGTTCAGCCAAAACGACAGGGACGAGTGCGTCAAGCGTGTAGGTCTGCTCAGTCGGCTTGACTGTTCCGGCCGCGAGTGCGGTGGTATGGGCGCGGGCTCGGTGCATCCAGTCAGCGAGCGTTTTCAGCTGTGCGTCGACCCGTTCTTGGCTCTGTCCGCCACCGCCGGGTCCGCCACCGCCGGGTCCGCCGCCGCCCCCTTCTCGCTCGGGGAAGTCGATGTGCATGGCGAGTGGACTGCGCGCAACGACCTCAGGCGATGTCCACCCGGCCATGTCGATGAGCGCACTCTGACCTTGGATGAGGCCACCCTGTGGGGCCGCGATCGCCGTCGTCACACCGTTGGCGCGGGCAATCGGAATCATCTCGGAATCAGGGTGGATCGCCACCGAGGCCTTGATATGACTGTTGATCTCCTCAATCTCCGACGTATCATTTGTCGCCGCGATCGAGCCGATCTCGGAAAGCCCAATCACAGTGCCAGCGTTAATCATGCCTGGTGTGACTGTCATGCCCGTGGCGTCGATGACTTGCGCGTTGTCTGGGACCTGCACTTCCTCACCGACCGCCGTAATCCGGCCACCCTGGACGACGATAGTCCCGCGCTCAATTGGTGCACCCGTCATTGTGAGGATCCGTCCACCGACGATGGCAATCGGAATCGTATCGGCTGTCAGTATCGGTTCGGCCACGTCTCCGTAACTGGCAGGCATCAGTTCAGCACGTACCGCTGGCGGGAGCGTTGGCGGCGTCCATTCAGCGATTCGATTATTCGTGTTTTCGACGTTCTGTTGGATGTCGCCCTCACCGCCGACCTCGGCCGTGTCTAGCCCTAGCTCCGCTAGTGCATCCTCAGTCGTCTCTACTAGGTCGCGGTCGAAATAGACCTGACCATCGATGATCGTGTACTGGACGCGGGTGTTTCCTGAGAACGGGTGGGCCGTAAAGATGGCAAGGTCGCCATCTTTACCAACCTCGATTGAGCCGACCCGGTCGTCGATTCCAAAGTGGTTAGCGGCGTTAAGGGTGATCATCTTGAGCGCTTCTTGCTCCGGAACACCACCATATTTGACGGCCTTCGCCGCCTCTACATACATCCGACGTACACGCTCGTCGGAGTCGGAGTTAACCGACACGGTTACACCCCGTTCATACATGATGGACATGTTGTAGGGAATGGCGTCCCACGCCTCCATCTTGTAGCCCCAGAAGTCGGTAAATGTAGAGGCACCGGCGCCATGGGTCGCGATCTCATCTGCGACCTTATAGCCTTCAAGCACATGCTGGAGAGAGGCAATCCGAAAACCAAAGTCCTCCGCGACCCGCAACAGCATCAAGATCTCATCAGCACGATAGGAATGTGCGTGCACGAGAATCTTCCCTGCCATGATGTCCGAAAGCGCCTCGAGCCGGAGGTCCCGCCGAGGGGCGAGGACGTCAGTACCGCGTGATCGTGCTGCCTCATACTCATCCCATTCGGCCTGGTATTCCCGTGCGTCCGCAAAGCTCTTCCGTAGCATGAACTCCACGCCCATCCTAGTGCCGGGGTATCTTCGATCGACGCCGGGAGTAGATGTCCGCGATCGCTTCGGGTTCTCGCCAAGAGCAAACTTCACGCCTCTGGTTACGTCGTCAAACAGCAGCTCATCAGCTGATTTACCCCACCGCAACTTCAGAATGGCGTTCTGACCGCCAATAACATTTGCCGAGCCATGCAGGACGTTGATTGTAGTGACGCCACCTGCCAGTGCCCGAAAGATCGACTCGTCCCGATGATTGATTACGTCGATGATGCGAACTTCCGGCGTGACGGAGTCCGCTCCTTCGTTACCGCCCCCCTCGATCGACATGTGCGAATGTGCGTCAAGGAGTCCAGGAGTGACCCACATGCCGGTTGCGTCAATCTCTCTTGCTCCATCAGGTACTGAGACCTGGGCATCGGGACCGACAGCGGTTATCTTGCCGTCTTCAATCAGAACTGTACCGCGGGAGATTGTGTCGTTCACAGCGGTCAGGATTGTTCCGTGGCGCACCGCCGTCACTGGGACTTCACCTCCGAGGGGTCCGATTGGGGCACGCCGCTCAAATTCACTACGGCTCTTTATGTTTTCTGCATCATTCCTGGTTTCGTCGTCATTGGAATCGGGGCCCTGACCGGCCTCCGTCTCCAACTCACCGTCGTACCGTGTGCCATCGACCCAGACTGCTGCGACGTGGGCGTGTTCGTCGAAGAGGTCGCCTTCGATGGCGACGACGTTAGCGGCTTTGCCAACGTCAAGAGAACCCAACGCCCCGTCTACGTCTAGGATCTCGGCGGGTGTAATTGTGAGTGCCCGGAGCGCTCCATCTTGAGACATCCCAGCATCGACAACGGCGCGGAAGTTCTCGAGATAATTTGACGGGTGGTCCAATCCAGCGGCTGTGAAGGCGACCGTTACCCCAGCGGAGTAGAGCCGGCCTGCGTTTGCCTTCGCGTCATCGAGGTCCTCAGAAGTTGGATTTTCGATCGGGTCAGTCCCCGTGCCACCACCAAATCCAACTGGACCTTGGCGGGGCCTAAGGTCAAGCGATACCAAGACTGGCTGGTCGGCTGCCCTCAGGGCATCGGCGACACGCCAGGCTTCGACTGCACCACTGATGATCACGTTGAGACTGAGTTCGTCAGCTAGCTTCAGCGCACGTAAAATTTCATTTTCGGTCCAGGCGGTAAAGACAACCGGTTGTGCGCTGGCGACCGAAGACCGCAGCGATTCAAGGGTGTCGTTATAGTTCGGGCGGTCGGTCGTTATCGGTTGATCACGGTAACGATTCCAGGCATTACCGTACCACTCCGCGTCCAGATAGTGTTGCCGCACCGATGCCATGACCCCCATGAGCGTGCCTGGATATTCCCCCCGCAGGCGTTGGAATCCCAAGTGCTGAGCCCAATTTCCGCGCACGACCTGATCGGTTAGTGGACCATCGCGCAGTGTGATGACGGCGCTTTGTCCCTTAAAGACCCCGAAGGGTGGGGCTATGGCAGCAGCCGTGATGCCCATGTTTCGCGCTTCGCGAAGGCCGGTTTGATCGGACTCGTAGACCGAAAGTGCGGTGACTTGCGGTGTTAGGCCCGGCGTCGCCTCACCAGCGCGTCGACGAGCCTGAATGATCCTCGCGCGTTCGACATTGCTCTGTGGTAGGACAGGAGGAGCCGGCATCCCAACCGCTGAGTGGGCGTCGATAAAGCCTGGGTAGAGGGTCCAACCGCTAGCGTCTATGACAATGGCATCCGGCGGAGGGTCTACACTTTGGCCAATTGCAGCGATTTTGCCATCACGAAGTACAAGCGTCCCAGATTGGATCGGTCGTGCACTCACCGGCACGATGCGGGCGTTAACGAGTGCGTAGGTAGGCACGTCCAGCCTCGTGGTGTCGGCTACGGTCTCCGCGACCGTAAATGGCAGGACGAGTAGGACGATAGCGGCGAACAGTTGACGAGCGGTTCGACGAACCATCGGAACCTCCAATAGCGGCCAGCACGGCCACCGAACAGGACGGAAAGGAACTGGATTATAGCGTAACTAGTTCACTGTTCGGCTGGTTCGATCACTAGGAAACGCATAGGATCAATTAGTGCGTGAACTGGGGGGCAGGATGGGTCAAATTGGCGTTAGCTGCGGAATTGCACTTCTAATGTGCGGGGCGGAGGTGATAGCCCAGACCCATCGGGTAGTACGGGTGACCGAACTCAACGCCCGAAACCCTAATGAGGTATCCATAGCTATCAATCCGCTCGATCCGGATACGATTATTGCCGTCTCCCGAGCAGCTGACCCTGACACCGGGCGCTCAACCAATTTCGAATATGTAAGTAATGATGGTGGCGTAACTTGGCGAACGCATCCAGTCCGTAATCACGAGGCGCGTACGCAGGGAGACGATGCGATTGTGATAGCCGCTGACGGCACGGCGCATCATTCTTACATTTCGTTCAATGGGCTCCGCGAGAAACGCCCTGAAACGCCGACCAACGGTATTTTTGTGACGACTTCCAGCGATAGTGGAGTGTCCTGGTCCGCTCCAGTGCCGGTTCTTGAGCACAGAAATTCGATCACGCCGTTTGAGGATAAGCCATACCTAGTCGTCGATCGCGGTCGAGAATCCAGATACCGCGACACTGTTTACCTTGCGTGGACCCGTTTCGACGTTTACGGCAGCCGCGATCCAGGGGATCGCTCACACATCTTCGTTAGCCACTCTCTCGACCGCGGTCGTTCGTTCACAGCTCCTGTACGAGTTTCGGATGTCGGCGGCGATGCCCTCGATAGTGATGGCACTCTTGAAGGAGCTGTGCCCGCTGTTGGAATTAATGGTGAAGTCTTTCTAGTGTGGGGCGGAGCCTCCTATCTTTTTTTTGACCGGTCTGATGACGGTGGCTGGACATGGGGTGACGACGCGATCATTCAGGAGACACCGGGTGGGTGGGATATTGAGGTGGAAGGTTTGGCCAGGCACAACGGGATGCCAGTGACCGGTGTGGATCACAGCGAGGGGCCGTCCCAAGGCACCCTATATGTCAATTGGATCGATGAGCGATATGGTGACCCTGACGTGTTTCTAATCACGTCGTCCGATGGTGGCGTGTCGTGGACGAATCCGGTGCGTGTGAATGACGACACAGTTGGGAACGGTGCAGCACAGATGTTTACCTGGATGGCCGTCGATTCATCTGATGGTTCGGTGAATATTGTGTTTTATGACCGACGGACCTTAGACGGAACACTGACTCAATTAATTCTTGCTCGCAGCGTAGATGGGGGACGGACGTTCGTTAACTACCCGATTGGCCTAGCCCCATTCGCCGCTAATCCTACGGTGTTCTTTGGGGATTACACTGGGATCGATGCGCTCAATGGATTAGTGACTCCGATCTTTATGCATTTTGTGGATGAGTTTGAAATGGCGATTTCAGTGGCAGTCTTTCGTTTTCAGTTAGGCACGCAGCACCTTACGGTGCGAGCGCTTGGTCAAGATCTGCCATGAGGTCCGTCGTGTCTTCGATACCAACTGAATAACGAACCAACCCCTCCGGAATACCTGCAGCCAATCGTTCTTCCGGCGTCGACTCCACATGGCTAGTTGCAGATGGAGGACCGGCAATCGTCTCGACCGATCCGAGGTTAGCGGCCCGGTGAGCATATCGAAGACGGGGTAGGAATTGGCGCATTGCGTTGGCGCCCCCGACCAGCTCAAAGCTCACAATGCCGCCGAATCCTCGCATTTGACGTTTTGCCACTAGGTGTCCGGGGTCTTCTTCAAGTCCTGGGTAGTGGACCTTGGCAATCACCGGATTGGATGAGAGGTGTCGCGCAATCACCATCGCCGATTCAGTCTGCCGCTCGATACGGAGTTGCAATGTCTTCATGCCCCGAAGCAACAGATAAGCGGCGGTAGGGTCGAGGGCTGCACCAGTGATTTCACGATAATGGTAGATGCGTGAGACCAAATCCTTCGCACCGCACACGGCTCCTCCCAGCGCGTCAGCGTGCCCACCGAGGTATTTGGTAGCGCTGTGGACGACAAGGTCAGCGCCTAGCTCGAGTGGTTGCTGGTTGATCGGTGTGGCAAAGGTGTTATCCACAATGGTTAGGGCACCAGCTTTCTGGCCTGCCTTGAGGAGACGAGTTAAATCCAGCACCTTAAGCGTTGGATTAGTTGGACTTTCCAAATACAGGGCCTGGCACCCTTTAGCGAGGGCAGTCTCCACAGCGGCATCCTCGGTGGGGCAGAGCTCCACCTCGACTCCTTGCCGCGGAAAAAATTCAAGGAAGAGTTTATTTGTGCCGCCGTAGGTGTCGCGGGTCGATACGATGCGATCGCCTGGGGTTAGGAACGCGAAGAGTGTGTTGCTAATTGCCGCCATACCGCTGGCAAAGCTGGTTGCGGCCTCGGCGTTTTCAAGAGCTTGAATCTTCTGTTCGAAGGCTCGCACAGTCGGATTCGTGTTTCGGCTATAGATGTCACCGGTCGTCTGACCGCGCCCAACGGCTTCCCATTCGGTAACATCGTGATACCCGAACGCGACGCTTCGCACAATTGGCACTTGGGTGCCTGCGCCAGAGGTCGGGTTCTCTTCCCCTGCCCAGACCGCCAAGGTGCTCATGCGAGGAGTTCCGTTGTTCATTAGACGGTCCTTTCTGAGGGGGTAGTGTTTCAAACTAAAGATGTACTACCAGCGACCAATGTAGATTCCGTAGTCGGCAACCGCATCGGTACGAGCATCAACCGTGGCGTTGCTTTCGGTCACCCGGCGCTTAAGGTTCTGCAACCTCAGGAGTAATCGGCCAGATAAATCCTGGAGTATCTTCGCTCGGCTGCTGTCATTACCCAAGTCGACAAGTTCACCAGGGTCATTTTTGAGGTCGAATAGTTGTGGACGGAAATGTCGATGGTCGATGTACTTCCATTCCCGAGTCCGAATCATGTAACTGCGAGCTTCACTTGGTTCAAGTCCGAGTGCTCGACGTGTGTCGTAGTAGGCATAATCTAATTCGCTAAACACATCATCGTGGCACCTGGTGCATTCAAGGCCTCGTACCAGCGGGATGAGCGACTCACCTTCAAGAATGTGGTCTACTGGTTCTAGCGCGCACGCTTCCAGAAATGTAGGGAGAAGGTCGATGGCTTCGACGAGTGTGTCGTTGACTGAACCGCGAGTAGGGTCAGCGGCCGGGTCAGGGTCGTACAAGATCAGAGGGATTCTGGTCACGCAATCGTGAAACAGCTCCTTCTCTCCGAGAAAATGGTCTCCGAGATAATCGCCGTGGTCGCTTGTGAAGACGACCAACGTATCGGCGATCCGGAGCTCTGATTCAAGGAAAGTGAACAGTCGTCCCAGATGGTCATCAATCTGTTTAACTAAACCCATATAGGTGGGGACGACGGTACGCCGTACCTCGTCACGACTAAATGCCTGAGACACTTCGTTGTTCATGAATGCCTGGTATACCGGATGCGGATTGTCTCGTTCGGTTTCAACTCGGTGAGCGGAGAGGCAATCGTCTCCATCGAACATACGATGGTACGGCTCTGATGCAACATAGGGCCAATGGGGCTTGATGTAGGAAAGGTGTAGGCACCACGGCTGGTCTCCCTGTTGCCGGATGAAGTCGATTGCTCGGTCTGTGATAAACGCCGTCTCCGAATGCTCATTTCTAACCCGGGATGGGTAGCCTGCGTTTCTTAAGTGCCAACCACTGGCGATCGATCCGTCTGCTCGCGTCACCGAGTTGGCGTAGTCCTGCCATGGATTTTCACTGTTGTATCCGTGGGCGCGCAAGAAATCGTTATAGGCTAAGTGGGCTGAAGATTTCGGCGTGGCGTGCACCCCATCGTGTCGTGCGAACGGTTCGAAGCCACCTTGGGCGATGAAGCTTCCTGTCTTTGAAGCTGGGTCAATCCCGAGACGACGCATACCCTCAATGTCGGGTGCTACATGCGTTTTTCCTGTAACAGCCACGCGGTATCCGTGTGGACGTAGAAAATCACCTAACGTGCGCTCCCCAACTGGCATTGGCACCCAATTCCAGGTGGAACCGTGGCTCGACATATAGCGACCCGTGTAGAAAGACGTCCGCGATGGACCGCAGATTGGCGCTTGTATGTATGCCTGCGTGAAACGCACACCCCGTGCAGCCAACTTGTCGATATTAGGGGTTTGGAGTGTCGGATGTCCCTCGCACGAGAGGTAATCAGCTCGCAGTTGGTCGCACATAATGAGCAGAATGTTCCTAGTCATGATCAGTGCACGATCCTCGTAAAGGGCAGTTTGGTCATAGCATCAGGTTTGGTAGATACAACACGACTCCAGGAACAAGGATCACGATCGCTAGGCGTGTAACGTCTGCCATAAGGAACGGCACGATTCCCATGAAGATGGTTCGAAGTGGTAATTCTGGATTCATTGATTTGATGACAAACACATTCATTCCTACAGGCGGTGTGATCAACGCGATCTCCGACACGATAATCACAACAACTCCGAACCATACGAGATCGTAGCCGAGCGAAGCAACAATCGGCGCAAATACAGGAACTGTAAGAAAGAGTAGGGCTAGTCCGTCGAATACGCAGCCAAGGACCATGTACACAAGGCAAATTGCAATAATCACTCCGAGACTAGGTAGCTCGAGTGCCACAATGCCGGTCGAGATGCTTTCTGGCAGTCCGGCGACATTGATGAAGTTTGACAGGATAATCGCGCCAAACGCGACGCTAAACACCATACTGGTTGTACGAGCGGCTTCAGTTAATGAAGAGACGAAAGCATGCCAGGTCAAACGGCGGCGCGCGAGGGCTGCGCAGCATGCGCCGACAGCGCCAACGCCACCTGCCTCGTGCGGAGTGAACACCCCGAAGTAGATGCCTCCCAGTACTAGTGAGAACAACGCAAGTACGCCGGAGACCCGTCTTAATAGACGGAAGCGATCCACCCAGGCCGTTCGTGGTCCCCGTGGCCCGAGTTCAGGTCGCAGTCGTGTTACTGCCGCCACGACCAAAAAATACATAAGGACTGTCAGGACACCCGGAGCGAGGCCGGCAATAAATAGCCGGCCGATATCTTGCTGTGTCAGGAAACCGTAAACCACTAGACTCATACTTGGTGGAATGAGGATGCCGAGCGTGCCACCGGCCGCGATAGTGCCAGCGGCAAAGCCAGGAGCATATCCAAACCGACGCATTGCTGGGAGTGCGACGCGACCCATTGTCGCCGCCGTTGCGACTGAGCTACCACACACGGCGCCAAAACCAGCCGAAGCCGCGACCGTAGCCATTGACAAGCCACCGCGGAAGTGGCCGAGCCAAGCGTGGGATGCATCGTAGAGGTCTTCGGAAAGATTTGAGCGGTGGACGAAGGCACCCATCAGTACAAACATCGGTAGGACTGCGAACGTATAGCTCATAGAGAAATCAAGGACGAGTTGCCCGACAGTCTCGAGAGCGGCAGTCGGTCCTCGGAGGATGGCGAATCCTCCCGTGCCAACAATTGCCATGGTAAAACCCAGTGGGAGACGGGCCACTGCGAGCAAGAGAACTGCAGCCAATCCGATCAGTGATTCAGCCATTTGACCGGAGATGGCGCCAGAGCTTTGTTGACTGGACCATTAGAGTTATGAAGCAGAGGAAAGACATGCCATGAGCGACCGGACCGATCGGCCATTCGAGATAGCCACTAATGTATCGTCCCTCATTCAGGCTCTGACCCTGATGCCAGAGACACCAGCCGACTAGTGCGATTGCAGCGATGCTTCCAGTCTGGACGATCAATTTCTGTGCCCACTGCACGTGTGGTGGTACGAAGCTATCTAATACGGTCACCGTGATGTGGCCATCCTCTTTCGAGATCACAGGAAGCACCGTAAAAATCAGAAACGGCATCATAAATTGAATCAGTTCGAATGCGCCGGGGATGGGCGAGCGCAGGAGGTACCGTCCTAGCACATCGATGAAGGTAAGTGACATCATCATAAACATCACAAACGCAGCGATGCCGAGAAGGACTCGATCCAACCCTGAATCGGAGTTAATGTGTTTCATGGATGCATGCATCGCCGTCATTCTAAGGTTTCAAGGGAGGCTACTATCCGACGTGCTTCAGTCCGGAAATAATCGAGTGCTGCACGACCGTTGACTCCACGACGGTCCGCCTCACGAATCCACGTATTGTCTATGAACGCTAACCTGGTTCGAAGTTCGTCTAGGAAGGGATCGCTCGCGATGGATCGTGCGATACCACGACGTTCCATCTCTTCGATGGCTAGTCGGTCTGATTCGTCCCATGCGCGCGCGTGATGCGCGAACGTTTCACCCGAAATACTGAGGATGGCCTGCTGGTCAGTTCTGGACAACGAGTTCCACGTCTCGAGATTCATGAAAAGTGAAAAACTTCCGTTGTAAATCTTGCCTGGGATGGTCACAGCGTGATCAGTGTACTGCAGCATATTGAAGGTGCGCATATCTCCAGTCGGCATGATGAGACCATCTACGATGCCTCGGGACACGAGCTGGTAGGCACCGATGCCCGACGAAGGTACGGCGACTCCACCGAGTGTCTCTATCGCGTCGGATGAGCTGCCGTCGGTTGTTCGAATCTTTAGTCCTTCTAAGTCAGACACGTGCTGTATCGCTGTCCGGAGACTGTAGAGGTCGCCACCCGAATGAGTCATTAGGCCTAGCAGCTTGACTCCCGAGTATTCTTTAGCTTTTTCGAAGTAGCGCTGATGGGTTCGCCAGAGAGCAACCGAGGCTGCTTCCGCGCTGGGTGTACCGAATGGTAACTCTGCAACGGTCGACAGATGGAGACGGTTACGCTCAAAGCCGTTAAAGACGATGCCAACGTCGGCAATTCCTGAGGTGACCATGTGCCATTGGCGGGAGGGAGGAGCCAACGTACTCGTGGGAAACCGACCAGTGACGCGTCCTTCAGTCACTCTCGCCACGTCTGATATCCAGCGGTTGAAGACTTCCTGCCGCATAAGATGTGACGGAGACCAAAAACTGTTAATCAGAAGTTCGGTTGCGAATAAGGTGCTGCATAAAGCGAGCGGTATGATGATGACTAGAAGAACCTGAATTCTAGCCACCCAGGGTTTTCGGCGGAAGGGGGGTATGCTAGCTCCGAGGTTAGTTTCCACCTTATGCTGATGCATAGGCTGGGTTCGAGGAGTTGAAATAGCCATGATTAACATTCGGAAAACGATTGTCACGGTGGAGACAATTCGACATGAGGGTGGACCGGTGGTGACACCGCCGCTTCGAGTGGGCACCGTCGCCGCGATAATAAAGAATCCCTTCGCTGGTCATTTCGAACCAAATCTCCTACCGATAATGGCCGAATTGAAGCCACTCGGCAAACAGTTGGCAACGGACCTTGTCGCCGCGCTGGCGATTGAGGCATCGGCCGTTGAGGCCTATGGTAAAGGCGCCATTGTCGGCGCCAATGGCGAGCTTGAGCACGGAGCGCTTTGGCATGAGCCCGGTGGATGGGGCATGCGCGAAGTGTTGGGGGGGACGAAGGCGGTCGTGCCCTCGTCGAAAGCACTTGGTTCGATCGGTGCCCGGTTGATGATTCCGCTTGGCCATGTACAAGCGGCCTACGTTCGGAGTCACATGAGTTCTATTGAAGTCGGTGTTCACGACGGACCTCGCGCCGACGAAATTCTCTACGCTCTCGCGATGTCAACGGGCTCCAGAATCCATGCTCGGATCGGCGGCCTCGCTTCGTCTGAAGTCATCGGCGAAGACGGTCTTCGCTAGGGTAGACCTCCGAACGGTCACTGCCAAGGCGAACACGGTAACACAGCGTATACAATGGAGCGGGTGTGGGCTGCCTCAGACGCGGTGGTCGAGATGATGTTGATTCGAGTTAGGAGAATTTCAGGATGAAGCTGGTTTCGTATCGTATGGATGATCGAGAGAGTTATGGCGCCGTGGTTGGCGACTCAGTGGTTGATCTACAAACACGTCTACCGAAGACGCATCGAACGTTAAGGGATGTATTGAGGTTGAATGCGCTTGATGAGATTCGGCCTGCATTAGAAGGGCAAACCGGAGATTACTCGCTTTCGGATATCTCGTTTCTTCCAGTTATTCCTAATCCAGACAAAATCCTGGCTGTTGCGCTGAACTACGACGATCACATTGCTGAGACTGGTCGAGATAAGACTGCGAATCCCGCTTGGTTCATCCGTGTGGCAGCATCTCAGGTTGGTCATCGGCAACCTGTGATCATGCCGAAGGTGTCTGATAATCTTGATTTCGAGTGCGAGCTTGCTGCGATCATCGGTAAAGGCGGCCACGCGATTTCGGCAGCTTCAGCCTTGCAGCACGTTGCTGGCTATTCGTGTTACCTCGACGGTAGTGTGCGAGACTGGCAGCGTCATACGCGACAGATTACCGCAGGCAAGAACTTTAACTTCACTGGGGGATTCGGGCCGTGGCTGGTGACTGCTGATGAGATTCCAGACCCACAGGTCTTGGATCTGTCAACTCGCTTGAACGGTAATGTGATGCAGCAGGGTAATACGAGAGACATGGTGTTTTCGGTTGCTGAGTTGATTGAGTATTGCTCGACATGGACCACGCTTGAACCGGGTGATGTGATTGTCACTGGAACGCCTGGCGGTGTTGGATTTAAACGGAATCCACCCGTCTTTATGAAGGTTGGCGACGTTGTTGAAATTATGGTTGAGAAGGTCGGGACACTTGTGCACCACATCGAGCGAGCACCATAAATGACTTCCTCGAAACCACCGGTGCGGCCGATCTTGAGTCATATGGGGATCCACGTCCAGGACCTGTCTTGCATGGAGGATTTCTACACGCGCGTTATGGGACTGGTTGTTACAGATCGTGGTAAAGCGTTCAGATTTCCAATCGACCTCGTATTTCTGAGTAGCCGTCCAGATGCTCACCATCAATTTGTGTTGGCGACTGGACGTCCGGCGGACGCTGATTACAGCGTCATTAACCAAATGTCCTTCGAGGTGGCGTCGCTTGAAGAATTGCGTGAGATGAATCGCCGTGTCCAAGCGGAAGGCGTAAGCGATTTCATTGGGATTAATCATGGAAACGCATGGTCAATCTATTTTCGTGATCCAGAAGGCAATCGTATCGAGGTATATCTCGACTCACCTTGGCATGTCCCGCAGCCGCACGGCGATGAACTAAACCTTGAAATCTCCGACGAAGACATTTTGAAGACCACGCTAGAAGCGATCAAGGATGATCCTGGCTTCATGCCGCGTGAAGAGTTTGAAGCGGAACTGAAGCGCAAATTGGCACCGGACGCCAAGCTTTAGCGCCATGAAGTTCGCTGTCGTGGGCGTCGGGGGTGTCGGAGGCTACTACGGTGGTCGCTTAGCCGCTGGTCATTGTGATGTATCGTTCCTCGCGCGGGGGAGGAGTCTTCAGACGCTACTCGCACACGGACTCTCGATCGAGAGTGCGCTGGGCGACGTTTCCATCCACGACCTCAAAACAACAGACCGCCCAGACGCTATTGGTCCTGTAGATGTCGTTTTGTTGTGCGTCAAGGCCTACGATTTGGAGAGCGTTGCTACCTCTCTCGCGCCGCTCCTGCATGATGACACCGCTGTGTTGTGTACGCAAAACGGCGTGGATGCGGTCGATCGATTGACGCCGTTACTAACCCGGGGCCATCTGCTCGGTGCGGTGGTTTATGGCAATACGATGCTGACTGAGCCTGGCAAAGTGACGCATGTGGGTACTCTCGCGCGTTTACGTATAGGCGGTCGGGACGATTTAGCGCAGGAGCTGGCCGCCGAAGTCTCTGGTGCGTTTCGGTCCAGCGGAGTGGATGCACAGGTTGCCGATGATATTGATGCTGCACTGTGGAGTAAGTTTGTTTTATTTTCAGTGATGAGTGCGGCGTCTTGTCTTGCTGATTTGGCGACAGGCCCACTCCGTGTCGATCCGGATTACCGGGCGATGCTCAAACGTGGCATGCGGGAAACAGCTGCAGTCGCACGCGCACACGGAGTAAAGCTTGAGCCGGATATCGCTGAACGCTCCTTGTCAATTGTGGATGAGATGGCTGCTGAGTCAGTGCCGTCGATGTTGCTTGATTTACGCGCTGGTCGGCGACTTGAGCTTGAGTATCTCAGCGGTACGGTCGTACGGCTTGGAAACCTGCTCGGGATAGACGTGCCGTTTCATAGTGCGGCGTACGGTGCTCTGAAGCACCAAGCTAAGGAATAGGTGTTTGATCGAATTACGCGAGAACGATGGCGAGTTTAAGAGGAGAGGTCTATGAGAGGACCGGAGCCTAGGCCTGAGATTACGTCGTTGCCACTTTATGTGCCTGGTGCTACTCGGGGCACGGGTGAAGACCCGGTAATTAAACTGTCATCGAACGAATCCGCACTCGGGCCGAGCCCAGAGGCATTGCGCGCCTACCGTGAGTACGCCGAGAAGTTACGTCTCTATCCTGATACTGGCTGTCACGAGCTCAGGCACGCACTGGCCGAGCGGCACGGGCTTGAGACAACACAAATCGTTTGCGGCAATGGCTCCGACCAAGTGGTGCACGCGTTGACACTTCTATACGCAGGACATGGTGACGAGGTCGTTTTCAGCGAAAACGGATTTCTTAGGTTCAAGTTGGGTGCGATTTCGTGTGGTGCCACGCCAGTGTCGGCCAAGGAGGTGAAGCACACTACCTCGGTGGATGCCCTTCTTGCGTCGGTCACTGACCGAACAAAAGTTGTGCTGTTGGCCAACCCTAATAATCCGACTGGCACTTACGTGCCCACTGGCGAATTGGAGCGGTTATGGGCCGGATTGCCACCTACAGTATTGCTTGTCATCGACTCAGCCTACGCAGAGTTCGTTGAGAGCGCAGACTATTCTTCTGGAGAAGCCCTTGTTGGACGATCCGAGAATGTTGTCATGACGCGAACCTTCTCTAAGGCCTATGGTCTAGCCGGAGTCCGTGTGGGCTGGGCATACGGTTCGGAGCGTGTTATTGAAACCTTTAACCGTGCGCGGCTACCGTTTCCGGTGAGTGGGGCAGCCCAGGCGGCTGGTGTAGCGGCTCTGCAGGACGAAGCACACCTTCGGGCGGTCATCGGGCACAACACGAAGGCCCGTGACTGGGTGGCTGAACAAATGCGCGATTTAGGCATGCCCCCACTGCCAAGCGCAACGAATTTCAACACATGCCGAGTGAGCGAGCCAGGCAGCGGTCTGGCTCGAACAGTCATGGAGTTTCTGACTAGCCGTAACATACTTGTTAGACCGCTGGATGCCTACGGCCTCGATAATTATTTGCGAATTACTGTCGGTTTAGACAGCGAGAACGAGAAGCTCATCGATGGATTCTCAGCGTTCGTCGGCCGCTTGTCGTAGACATAGTGCCGCGCCAGATGGCGTGGGTACCAGCGATCCCAACCGTTGAACGCCCTAACAGGTAGCCATCACAGCGTGCCCTCAAAAGTAACTCAGGTGCTCATCGTCGGTGCAGGGCCCACCGGCCTCATCGCGGCCAACATCCTTGGGCTAGCGGGAATTCGCACGATCGTCGTTGAGCGAAATAGTTCCACTTCAGATATTCCGAAAGGGATCTACATCGATGACGAGTTCTTTCGCACACTCGATACGGTTGGGCTCGCCGATGAGATCGTAGAGCACTGTGTGTCGGCGGCTGGCGTTACTTACTTCTCTCGCTTTGGATTTTGCATCACGCGAGTCAGGGGTTTTATCACCCAGAACGGCTATGGAAACCGGTCGGCCATTTGGCAACCAGAACTAGAACGGATACTGGTTCGGGGCGCTAGGCGGTTCGCGGCGGTAACGGTTCAGTTTGGGGAGACCCTGCTTGACTTGGATGATCGAGGAGCAGTGGTGGTCGCCGGGATTCTGAATGGTAGTGGTGTGCGACAAGAAATCCACGCTGACTATGTCCTCGGGTGTGATGGTGGGAAGAGTTTGGTTCGAAAGCTATTAGGAATTCAGATGGAGGGTCGTTCATACAAGCAGCCATGGGTGGTGGTTGATGTACTCAATGATAGTGATGCGAGTCCATTTTCGAAATACTTCGTAAACCCGAAGCGTCCAACGGACAGTATTCCAGCGCCGTTTCACGGTCGTCGATTTGAGTTTATGCTGCTGCCGGGTGAAGACCCTGAGACCATGCTAGAGGATCGCTCACTCCGCCGGCTGTTCGCTCCATTCCGTGACTTTGATAATTTAGAAATTTGCCGGCGAGCGGTATATACCTTTCATGCACTGTGTGTTCGAACGATGCGGAAGGGGCGCGTATTTCTGCTAGGTGACGCCGCCCATTTAATGCCGCCCTTCGGTGCGTCAGGGATGAACTCTGGGCACCGCGATGCATCAAATCTTTGCTGGAAGCTGGTTGCCGTTTTTCAGGGTGTCACGTCGATGGTGACACTTGATACCTACGAGACCGAACGTTTGGCTCACACCCAAGCGACGATCAATATTTCAGTGCTACTTGGTCGGATCGTTAACACGAGGTCCGCCGCATTAGCATTTTTTCGGGATCTGCTGTTCTGGGTTCTTTCGCGAATTCCGCCCACCCGTGGATATATCACCGAGATGAAGTACATTCCACGCGCGAGGATTGGGGAAGGACTGGTCGTGCACGATGCGTCCCGTTCGACGCCCACTTGGGTGGGTCGGATGATCCCGCAGCCTGAGGTGCAGGACTCGACTGGATCGACGGCTCTACTGGATAGCCATCTTGGGTACGGATTTGCACTCATTGCGGTGGATTGCCCTGGCCTGGATTTAGCCGGTACGCTCCACCACGCCTATTGGCAAGTGTTAGGCGTAAACGTAATCCACCTATTTTCGACCGTTCAACGACCATTGGGTGGTGCGTGGCTGAGGCTCCTCGATGACCGGTTTCGCGAGGTTGTCCGGCAGCATACCGGTGAAGTGCTGCTCGTCCGACCCGACCGGTATGTTGCGGCAGTAGCTAGTCCTCACGAACTTGATACCTTGGCACAGAAGATCGAACACTTGTTCCGCTTGGGCGGGAAAACTCCTGCGTTATAATCTGGCGTNGTTTCTCAACGGGCTTATGGCTTGTTTGATGTGATCAAACTGTTTTGGCCAAAGGTGNTTTCACATAGCTGAGCTAGNAATGGGTACGTTTCAGAGCGCTAGAATCGTGAATCTGACGTTGGNGATAACGCTGGTTCTTACCGGGTGCCTAGGTCTATCGAAAATTNTATGGGCCCAGNCTAACGCCTTCGATCCAAGCGAACTGGGTCCGCAGGTCGGCGAAACCGTGCCGGATTTTACGCTACTGGANCATCGGGGTGAAACGCGCACCCTTGTGTCACTCTACGGGCCNCGAGGGTTGATGCTAGTCTTCAGTCGTTCGGCGGATTGGTGACCGTGGTGCAAGACGCAGCTCGTTGAGCTGCAAAGTCGGTATCAGGACTTGCGAGCGGCTGGGCTGGAGTTGGCCGTGATCACTTACGACCCTGTTGAGATACAACAAGCCTACGTCGATCGCCAAGGACTGGAATTTCCAATGCTATCGGACGTTGGTTCGGAAGTAATTAAACGTTACGGTCTTCTTAACGAGTCAGTCGAGGCGGCAAGTCGCAGTTACGGTATTCCACATCCGGGCACGTTCATTCTTGATTCCAATGGTCGGGTTCTTGAGCGGTTTTTCGAGCAAGGGTATCAACCGCGAAATACCGTGTCGAGTATCGCCGTTAAACTCGGCAATCCGCTCCGAGGCACTGGGGTCGACGGGATAAGGCTGACGACCGACCATCTTGAGGCTGTGGCCTATCCGACCGACGGCATCGTTGCGCCCGGTAACCGGTTCTCGGTTGTCCTCGACGTGACACCGAAACTTGGCATGCACGTCTACGCGCCAGGTAGTCATTCGTATCAGGTGATTACTCTTCGAATAAATCCTCAGGAAGGGCTAGTTACCCACCCTATCATTTACCCTGAGTCGGAGATTTATCACTTTGAGCCGCTCGACGAGCGGGTAGAGGTCTATCAGCAGCCGTTTCGGATCGTACAGGACATCACAATTCCGACCGCGCCAGAGATTAGAAAGCGTGCGGTGGATGGTGTGTCGCTGTTCATCGATGGTGTGTTTGAGTACCAGGCGTGTGACGACGTAATCTGCTACAACCCTGTGGTCTTACCTGTTAGTTGGACGCTTACCCTTCGCTCGATGGTAATAGATTGATGGAGGACCGAGGAGCTCGGAGAAGGCGTTCTTCGTGCTCTTAGCGTCATCTGCTTTCCTGCTTGGATTTGTGCATGGCCTCGGCGTCGACCACCTAATGGCCATTGCCGCCCTTTCAGCCCATGGCCGTGATGATCAAATAAAGGGAAGAGCCTTCAGGGTGGCCTTACGGTTCGCATGCGGTCACGCGGCAGTCCTGGGTGCTAGTGCTGCAGCTGTCTTACTGTTTGGTTGGCAGATACCCATTGTGCTGGAGCGAGGAGGGGAGTTGGTCAGCGGTTGGCTACTCATGATGTTGGGTGGGATGGGGTTTTGGGTGTTGATAAATCGTGAAGTCTACATACCCGCTCATGTTCACTCATCGAACCTTGGCCAGCAGTTGAGTCTTGGCAGTCAGAATCAACGTCCGACCCACGGTTTGCATTCCTATATTCCAATGGCACTAGGCGCGATTTTCGCAGTTAGTGGTCTGCGGGCACTGACACTCTTGACGTCGTTCTCTGGTGCTGGAGCAGAGAATGAGTCGTTGCTGGTTCTACTTGGGTTCGTCACGATCTTTGCTATCGGGATCATGCTTGCAATGTGCTCGTTCGGAATATTACTGGCACAGCTGATGTCCAGTCGCGTTCTGCTCGGTATGAGCCGTATTGCTGCAGGGGTGACGGCTGCAGCTTCGATTCTTCTCGGCATTTACTGGCTCACCGTCTCTTGAGGCGTGACATTCTCTAGTAGCAGCTGCGCTGGGCCGAACTTTACGTCATGCGTGAGACGGATATGGTTCTCATCTTCGAGACTTTGCTTACAAAGTTCTGACCCCATGGCTTCGAGTAAGAAAATAGCAGGCGATCACGGTGAGCACTATTCCATTTATTCCCAATACGAATGGAGCGGACATTCGGTCTGCCACGAAGCCAGCGATCAGGTTACCTAGAGGGATTCCGCCACGGAACGCAACCATGAAAATACTCATGACGCGGCCGCGGAGTTCATTTGGGGCGACGAGTTGCACGAGAGAAGTGATCAGCGAGAACACCATGATGAGCGTTGTGCCAGCGAAGAAGAGCAGGACCTCGCTTAGCAGCATTACACGTGAAAACGAGAAAGCGACGACAAGTCCGCCGAAGGCAAGCTGCATAACCAATAACGTCACGCCCATGTGACGGAACTTACCCAACCAAGCGACAGCCAGCGCGCCCACGACTGCCCCGGCGCCTACGAACGCCATCATCCGGCTGTACTGTTCGACTCCCTGCGCGAAGACATCCTGAGCGATGACGGGTAGTAGGGTCAGTAGCGGGAAGCCGAGAAGCGTTGTTACGAAAGCTAGGCCAGTCAACGAGGTCAGGGAGCCTTGGTGCCGGACATAGGACAGTCCACTTCGTAATTCATCAAGCATTCGCTGTCGGGTTGACGGCGGCAGATGCTTCACGCGCAGTGACATCAGTGCGACGATCACTACGAAAAAGGAGAGACCATTAAAGCCGAAGCAGGCAGCTGTGCCTAACGCTGCCATCGTCACACCAGCGATGAGTGGTCCGATGAATCGAGCGAGATTGAATTGAATCGAATTTAGTGCAATCGCGTTGGGTAGATTTTCTTTGGGAACGAGTGCTGGTATGAGGGATTGGTGCGCGGGACCGCCGAATGCCTGGCCGCACCCGGTTATGAACGAAAGGATCAGAATTTGCCAGATCTGAACGACGTTGAAGTAGACAAGCGCGGCCAAGATGAAAGCCGGGACCATCTGAATGTATTGCGAACCGATCAGTAGATAACGACGATCGTGACGATCAGCAATGACACCTCCGATAAGCGTAAAAAGTAGAACCGGTAGATCGCCCATGAACGAAGCTAGGCCGAGATAGAACGCTGAGCCAGTGAGTGTAAGAATGAGCCAATTTTGCGCGACCCTTTGTACCCACATGCCGACTGTGGATACGAAGGCGCCGCACCAGAGGATACGAAAGTTACGATAGGCAAGTGCAGCGCCGAGGCGGTGTAAGGCACGCGAGCCCGGCGACGCTAGCATGGATCTAGAAGCGATATCTGAGTTCTCTGTGTCATCTCTTAATGGTTCGACCGCGTGGTAAGGATTCTTTACAGGTGGTTGGTTGATTACGAACGGCGAGCTTGGCGGATGGGCACAAGCCACTACCTTATCACTGGGTCTTCTAGGCTGGGGTCTGTTGGTTCAGTATGAGCCGTTTCACGCACCGAGCAGGAAACCGTGTAGCGGTTTACCGGAGCGTGGTCAGTGTAGGTTAGCCTCTTGCAATTTTTCTTTAATGGCGAATAAAATACGAAAGTTATGTTAAAAAAAGTAGACTTAGAAAGACTTCTCAGGAGTAAAAATCTAGGAAACACTTTATTATCAAATAGTTACATAGATTACCGTGAGAAAGTTCAGGTAACGTCAACAGGTATTGATGCACTTGATGAGGCACTTGACGGGGGGCTACCCAGAGGAGAGCTTTCGGAGATCGTCGGGGTGCGTTCATCCGGCCGGATGAGTTTGCTATGTGCGGTAATGGCAGCGGCGACCAGCCGCGGCGAGCTCGTAGGTCTTATTGACACGCTTGATACGTTCGCCCCAGGCTCGGCAGCGACATCCGGAATTAAACTATCGCATCTCTTATGGATCCGCGGGCATCCGGATACCCGCGGTGAAGATGAGGCGCACGCTCTAGGCC
>PBBF01000017.1 GCA_002717745.1 Acidobacteriota bacterium | reverse complement strand
CTGAGTGGCAAGCAACTCGTTTTCCTCTTCATGGCCACGACCGTTGTGTCCGTGGCGATCTTTCTGTGTGGCGTACTCGTCGGGCGTGGTGTCCGTGCCCGCCAAGCTTCAGAGCTAAGACCGATTGCAGAGGGTATCGGTGGGGACAGCCACGCAATGGGCGACGAGCTCTTTTATTGGACTGAGCCTATTGGTGAAGCTAAATCGGTAACAGAGAACGAGGTATTCGCTGAACCGTCCAAATCGGCCATGGAAAATGATGGGCGCCCCACGACTGTTGGTCCCAGAGAGCCGGTCTTGCCAAGCCTGCCATCGGAGGGCCCAATGAGGCCGGTGGGGCTTAATTCTGAACCCTCGGAGCCCTTTACAGTACAGGTAGCAGCACTACGTGGTCGCGCTAGCGCCGAAGTAATTCGGGATCAACTTTCGGATAAGGGATACCCCGCTTATTTGCTCGATCCCCCGCCTGATGGGCCAGGGGAGATGTTTCGTGTCCGCGTCGGCCGTTATCAGGACCGTGCTGATGCCGAGGACGTTCGCCGTCGTCTCGAGCAGGAAGAAAAGTTCAAGCCCTGGATTACCCGTTAGCTATTCTTTCCGGCGTCCTCCTCGCACTGAGTTTTCCGAAATTCGGCCAACCTGCGTTGGCTTGGATTGCGCTGGTGCCTCTGCTTGCAGCGCTAGGTAGTGCGAAACGCATACAAGTCCAGCGTGCATTCGGACTCGGCTTGGCCACGGGTATAGTCGCATTTGCCGGAACGCTCTACTGGATCAGTGGAGTGATGATGACTTACGGCGGTCTGACGTGGCCGACGGCCTTGGCTGTGAACGCTCTGCTCGTATCGTACTTGGCCATTTTTGTCGGGTTATTCGCGGTTATGGTGACCTACTACGACGGCACCTCGACCAGCGTAACGGTAGGCATTGTCACCACATCAGCCGCATGGGTCGTTAGCGAGTTTGGCCGAGGCTACCTATTCGGTGGCTTTCCATGGGAACTTCTTGGCTACTCCCAAGTTGAGGTTCTGCCTGTAGCCCAGTTGGCGAGTGTGTTTGGTGTCTACGGCATTTCCTTCCTCATCGTCCTGGTTAACGGGGCTTTGGCCAGTATTGCTGTCAGAGCGGATCGCCAACGACTGATTACTGGTGGTGTTGTCCTTGGTATTGCAGTCTTAATTGCAGGCTGGGGCCAGTGGCGCCTCAGTCAAAACACGCTGGTTAACGAAGGTGAACCAGTCCGAGTAGCAGCGATCCAAGGCAATGTGGCACAGGACAAAAAACACGACCCTGGTTTTCGGACTTCGATATTGGATACATACCTGTCAGCGAGTCGCTCCGCGGCCGCGGATGGTGCGAAGCTACTGATTTGGCCAGAATCGGCGCTTCCACTTCCGTTTAATGAGGATGTTGGCGCGGCCGTAGCGATTCGAGATCTTGCCAAGGAAACCGGATCCCATATCCTGTTCGGTAGCGAAGAGTTCGAGGAAACCGGCAATTTTCACTACTATAATGCTGCATTTCACATTAGTCCTACTGGGATTAACGGACCAACCTACCGGAAAATTCATCTTGTGCCCTTCGGCGAGTACGTGCCGTTCAGGCGCTTACTGTTTTTTGCCGATAAGCTTGTTAGCAGTGTGCCGGATTTTTCACCTGGGACCGAAGCCGTCACTTTTTCAATGGATGGGCATCGGTTTAGTAGCGCAATCTGCTACGAGGTAGTCTACCCAAGTTTGGCGCGTTCGGCCGTTTCAGCTGGCAGTGAGCTTCTTACGACGATCACAAACGACGCCTGGTTTGGGCGAACATCAGCACCGCATCAGCATTTTTCGCAGGCGGCCATGCGGGCTATTGAGCAGGGACGTTACCTCGTCCGTGCTGCGAACACCGGTATAAGCGGTGTGGTCGACCCCTACGGGCGTGTGCTTGCACAGGCCGAGTTGTTTGAAAATGCTAGAGTTGTAGCTGATGTGCGATGGATTAATGCAAAGACGGTATACGGGTGGACGGGTGATTTGTTTGTCTATCTTTGTCTCATGTTAGTGCTTTGTGTTTTGGTAATTGGTGTGCGGGCGAGCCGGTGAGACCCAGAGGGAGTAAGTGTGTCTGCAACGCGTGAAGAACAATTTTCTCGGTATCAAGATTTAATTAAGCGAGCTAAAGATTTGCGAGGCTATCTTTGACGCTGCTGGTTCAGCAGGCGAACTCGCTAAGTTGGAATCCCAGGCGGCTGCGCCAGACTTTTGGAAGGACCAGGCGGCGGCTCAGCGTGTGCTCCAGCGCCAGCGGAGGCTCAAGGATGATCGCGTGCTCATCGACTCACTGCAGCAGCGTAGTGAGGACCTCTCGGTACTAGTTGACTGGGCCGAGCAAGGTGAGCCCGTCGATGATGACCTAAACCGAGCTCTCGATGAGCTGAACGCTGAGGTTGAGGCCGCCGAGATAAAGCGGATGCTAGGCGGCGAGCACGATCGTAAGAGTGCCATTCTTACAATCCATCCAGGTGCTGGCGGCACTGAATCCCAGGATTGGGCTGAGATGCTGCTCCGACTCTACCTGCGTTGGACTGAGCAGCGTGGATTCAGCCGCGAAGTCATCGACCTCCAACCGGGCGACGAAGCTGGGATCAAAAGCGTTACGTTGACGGTATCCGGTGATTATGCCTATGGCCTACTACTTGCCGAAGCCGGTGTGCATCGGCTTGTGCGGATCTCTCCGTACGACCAAGCAGGTCGCCGACATACCTCGTTCGCCTCTGTTTTTGTCTGGCCTGATTTACCCGATGACGTCGAGGTCGAGATCGAAGATAAGGATCTTCGTATTGACACCTATCGTTCAAGCGGCGCCGGTGGTCAGCACGTGAACGTGACTGATTCCGCTGTACGCATTACCCATATTCCAACTGGTATTGTCGTTTCGTGCCAGAACGAGCGGTCTCAGCATCGCAACCGTGATTCGGCCATGAAGGTGTTGCGCGCGCGACTTTACGATATGAAGTTAAAAGAACAGCAAACTAAGCTGGAACAAATCGGTGGAGAGAAAAAAGAGATTGCATTTGGCAACCAGATCCGGAGCTACGTGCTACATCCGTATCGGTTGATCAAGGACCACCGGACCAAGATGGAGGTGGGTGACGTAGACAGTGTAATGGATGGGCAACTTGACGGCTTCATCAAGGCCTATTTGATGCAGAAGGCCTCTGGAAGGTTAGGGAAGCCGGCAGACGACGAGTAGGCGTGACCCAAGGTTGGTTGGGGCTAGAAGGTGATGTTAGGCTCGGTGCCCGCGATAAACGTTTCCCGGATGGCGTTCGGCGCAGAAGGTTCAGTGATGTCACCGGTCAGACGATTAACGGATAAGTGAACGATGTTTACGGGTTGAAGGAATTCCGGTCGATCGGTTCTGTCGTCAATGTAAGCCCGCATAAAGTCGATCCAGATCGGCAGCGCTGCGCGAGCACCCTCTTCTCCTGGCCCTAAAGTCATCTTCTGATCGTGGCCGACCCAGACGCCAACGGTCACATCCGGGTCATATCCTACAAACCACGCGTCGGTGTATTCGTCTACCGTCCCAGTTTTCCCAGCAAGTGGCCAATCGAGCACCTTTGCCTGCTGACCCGTTCCCCGTTCCACGACGCCACGTAACAGGCTCGTCATGATGAACGAGGTGTCTGCGGGAAGTGCCTCGTACGCGCTCGGCCGATTGTCTTCAATGATGTTGCCATCCCGATCCATTACCCTCAACACTTGGAACGGTTCGAGCCGAACACCCTGATTGGGGAAGATCGCATAGGCGGTCGTAATTTCCAGGAGTGTACTCTCAGCAGCACCGAGTGCGACCGAGAGAAACGGTGGAAGATTTGAAGCGAATCCCATCCGTTTGGCATACTCAACGACTTGTTCAGGACCCAATTCGGCCATCATTTGCACCGCTGGAACGTTTCGAGAATCTTCGAGTGCATGTCGGAGTGTTACCGGTCCTTCGAACTTGAGGTCGTAATTGCGAGGCTCGTATTCAGGCTGGTCCGGCCCAGCTGGAAAGCTGATAGGTTCGTCAACGATAATTGATGTCGGCGTGTAGCCTCGATCGATCGCTGTCGCGTAGAGGAGTGGCTTGAACAGCGACCCGAGTTGGCGTTGAGCCTGCACGGCTCGATTAAACTTGCTTCGCTCGAAGTCATAGCCGCCGACCATGGCCAGGATACGACCCGTGCGGTTCTCAATGGCAACCAGCGCAGCTTCTGCAACCGGTTCTTGGTCGAGAGTGGCAGAGAGCGTCAGGGCGTCGTTGTTGACTGATGAGACTTCGACGAGCACGAGGTCGCCGGGCTTGAGGAACTGTGGCGCTGATTTCCGAGTCCAGCGAAAACCATCTTGGTCGATTGTGCCGCTGTAGCGTCCGAGGCGAAAATCAATTTGGTTTTCTGAAACGCTAGTTACGACGGCCGGCACACGATCACCAGAAGTTGTTGGGCGGCGCCACTTAGGGTTCTCATAGACTTCGATCGATTCAGCGGTTGTTTCGAGTACGTTCTCTATCGGTCCGCGGAAGCCACGCCGCTTGTCAAGACGGTGGAGGCCCGCGCGTACCGCTTCGTTGGCTGCGTGCTGCAGGCCGACGTCTAGAGTCGTGTGCACTGAAAGACCGCCCTCGTACAGTTGCTTGGCACCGTAATTGCTCTCGAGATGCTGCCTGACTTCCTCGACGAAGTATGGTGCAATCGATGCCTCGCCTCGTCGATCGAAGACCTCGATCGGCGTCCGCCTCACGATGGCCGCCTCCTCAGCTGTTATGTATCCGTCATTTTCCATCCTTCCTAAAACGTAGTTACGTCTCGCACTTGCCAGTTCGAGGTTAACGAAAGGACTCTGTCGTGCTGGTAATTGAATGATGCCAGCGAGGAGTGAGGCTTCGGCAAGGTCAAGTTCACCGGCTGACTTATCGAAGTACATCCGGGATGCGGCTTCAACGCCGAAAGCGCCATGGCCGAAGAGAATCTGGTTGCAATACATCGTGAGAATTTCCCGCTTGGTATACCTCTTTTCGATCTGGAAGGTGAGCAGAAGTTCCTTAATTTTCCGTTCCCAAGTTTTGTCTAGGTTTAGGAATAGATTGCGCGCTAGCTGCTGCGTGATCGTGCTTGCGCCATAGAGGCGCTGGTTCAAGATGTCGCGGACAATCGTGATGGCGAGGCGGGGAATGCTAATTCCGAAGTGACTGTTGAAACTGCCGTCCTCTGCCGCCACGATCGCCTCTCGGAGGCGTGGAGCTATGTCCTCATAGGCAATAACCACACGTCGCTGTGTGGCAAATTCGGTCACCACTTCTCCATTGGCTGCGTGCACACGCGTGATGACACTTGGAGCGTAATCGTCCAGTGCAGTGATTTGAGGAAGATCACCAGCGAATGCGAACAGGACACCACTAACAGTCCCCAAAATCGCTATACCGACAAACATAGCGATTAGGCTGACCCTGCGATTGATACGGAGGAGGTAACGAGGCAACCAGATATCCTTGTAAGAGAAACACCTTGCCAAGGCTGGAAATTGTCCTCAGCGCTCTAAAGCCAAATTATAGCACGTGAGGTACAAGTGATTAATTTACATGTAATTAAGGAGATTAAGGCGATTTTAATTTAAACTTAGTTGACAATGATAGACTCATATTTTATAATAAGTGTAATATAGATTGATTAATTTAACTTTCGACCGTTTAGAACAATAGAACTGTCGGCGTCGGGGCAGAGTAAAGGTGTCGGATATGAGCAAAATTATTGGTATTGACCTTGGCACGACCAACTCGGTTGTCGCCGTGATTGAGGGCGGCGAACCTGTAGTGATCACAAATCCCGAAGGTAGCCGTACGACGCCGTCGGTCGTTGGTTTCACGTCGGCTGAGGAGCGGTTGAGTGGACAGGTCGCGAAACGCCAGGCCGTGACGAATCCGGAAAACACGGTTTTTTCGATCAAAAGATTCATGGGCCGTAAAGCCGACGAGGTGACCGAGGAGATGACGATGGTCCCTTACTCGGTTGTTGCGGGGTCGAACGGTGATGTGCGTATCAAAATCAGCGGTCGAGACGAACCGTATACCCCGCCAGAAATTTCAGCGATGATCCTCCAAAAACTTCGACAAGCGGCTGAGGCGTATCTTGGACAACAGGTTACACAGGCTGTCATCACGGTACCTGCCTACTTCAATGACGCGCAGCGGCAAGCCACTAAAGATGCTGGCCAGATCGCTGGTCTTGAGGTGATGCGGATTGTCAATGAACCGACGGCGGCCGCTCTGGCATACGGGTTGGACAAGAAGGCCGACGAGACGATTGCGGTGTTCGATTTTGGCGGCGGTACCTTCGACATTTCGATTCTGGAAGTAGGCGAGGGGGTTGTAGAGGTCAAAGCTACGAACGGTGATACTCACCTAGGTGGGGACAATCTAGATCAACGCGTTATCGACTGGATCGTTGCTGAGTTTAGGAAAGAAGCAGGGATTGACCTAAGTAAGGATCGTATGGCACTCCAACGTCTCAAGGAGGCCGCGGAGAAGGCCAAGACGGAACTCTCGACCGTCAAGGAGACCGACATCAATTTGCCATTCATCACGGCCGATCAGTCTGGGCCGAAGCATTTAGCGATGAAGCTGACGCGTGCGAAATTCGAACAGTTGGTTGAGGAGTTGCTTCAAAAGGCTGTTGGTCCTGTCAAACAGGCACTTGCTGATGCCGGCTTGGAGGCGTCGAAAATTGACGAAGTGGTACTAGTTGGAGGGTCGACCCGCGTGCCGAGGGTTCAGGAGATAGTTAAGGAGCTGTTCGGCAAGGAGCCGCATCGAGGCGTCAATCCGGACGAAGTAGTGGCCGTCGGCGCAGCTATCCAAGCAGGTGTGTTAGCGGGTGAAGTCAAGGATCTCCTACTGCTTGATGTGACGCCGCTCTCTCTGGGCATAGAAACGCTAGGCGGGGTTTTGACATCGTTGATATCACGGAACACCACTATTCCCACCCATAAGAGCGAGGTGTTCTCCACGGCTGCTGACAATCAAACCAGTGTTGAGGTGCACGTGCTGCAGGGAGAACGGCCCTTGGCCCGCGACAATAGAACTCTAGGTAAGTTCCATCTCGTAGGTCTGCCACCGGCGCCGCGTGGCATACCCCAGATTGAAGTTGCTTTCGACATCGATGCGAACGGTATAGTCAACGTTTCGGCGAAAGATCGAGGCACCGGGAAGGAACAAAAGATTACGATTACGTCGTCTGGTGGCCTCAAACAGGAAGAAGTCGATCAGATGATGAAGGAAGCTGAGTTACATGCTGAGGACGACAAGAAGCAGCATGAGCTAATCGAGACCCGTAATAACGCCGATCAGGCCGTCTACGCAGGTGAGCGGATGCTGCAGGACAGCGGTGACAAGCTTTCGGAAGCCGAACGGTCCGCCATCGAAGCCGCGATCGCCGATGTGAAACAAGCCCTCGAAGTTGGTGAGACTGACGCGATTGTGCAGGCAATGGAAAAATTGAACACGGCGCAGCATAAAGCGGCTGAGACGCTGTATAAGTCAGGTCAGGAGTCTGAGACATCGGCGCCTGATGCCGATACAACGGCGGACACATCACCGGATGCGAGTGCGTCTTCTGAGGAAGACGTGATTGATGCCGAAGTCGTTGAGGACGAGAAGAAATAAGGTTTAAGGCCCATGGGGGACCCTTGACTGATGGACCTCTACATCATCCTCGGTCTCGAGCGGAGCGCAACACTGAGCGACGTTAGGCGTGCTTATCGCCGACTCGCCCGTAAGTACCATCCTGGTATCAACCCAGGTGATCGCAATTCAGCGAGTGTCTTTACCCGCGTCAGCGAGGCTTATCAGGTTCTCAGCGATCCTGAGCAACGGCGGCAGTATGACAGCCGTGGCGGTTTGACCGACGCCCTGCCTGAATCGTCGTTTGAGTTTCAAGGGTTTGATTTCTCCGGCGCTGCAGAAGGTGAGGCGGCTTCAACGTTTGGCGATCTTTTTGCCGATGTTTTGCGGGCAGACGACCGTGCAGATGGTGCAGCGGCCGATGGGACTGATCTGCATCTATCCATTCGAATCAGCTTCAACGAGTCGATACGCGGGACTGAACGCTCGGTGACAGTGGCCCGACTTGGTCGGTGCGATACTTGTGAGGGTTCTGGCGTGCTACGAATGGCTGCGGGTCGCTGCGCTGTGTGTCGTGGTACGGGTAGGGTGCGGTGGGTTCGTGGGCACATGGTTTTTTCGCGGGCTTGTGTGCATTGTGGCGGCTCCGGGCGTCAAGAGCATCGTGCTTGTCTGCGGTGCGAGGGTAGCGGCGCGGTCCCGGGTTCGGAATCTGTCCGTGTACGTATTCCACCCGGTGTCGACGACGGCGGACGGGTTAGGGTGCCGAAGTGTGGACACGTGGGTCATTGCGGTGGAAGACCCGGAGACCTATATCTCACGGTTGAAGTCGAGCCGCATCCGCTGTTTACCCGTGAAGGAAAGGATCTACACCTCGTGTTACCAGTGGCGGTTCACGAGGCTGCACTGGGGGCGAAGATTGAGGTGCCCACTTTTGATGGCCGTGGATACATTTTGATCCCGCCGAGTACTCAGTCGGGGCAGCGCTTCCGTCTTCGTGGTCGAGGTGTGCCTGATTTTCGGGACGGTGGTCACAATGGCGACCTCGTGGTAGAGGTCAAGCTGGTGTTGCCGCGAGTTGTCGACGAGCGATCGAAGGCATTGCTACGCGAGTTCGCAGAACTCAACGAAGGCAATGTGCGAGAGGATTTTAGAGCCGCGGTGCATGACGTATCCGGTGTGAGTGAGTAGACATGTCAAAGACACAAGCAAGTGAAGCACACTACATGATTAGCGCCGTCGCGCAGAAATATAGCATTCATCCGCAGACCCTTCGCCTGTATGAGCGTGAGGGGCTCCTAAAGCCGTCACGTACCGATGGGAATACACGGCTGTATGGTGAAGAGGACCTCAAGCAGTTGGAAACAATACTCGCATTGACCCGTGATCTGGGTGTCAACATGGCGGGGGTTGAAATTATTCTGAACATGCGAGAAAAAATTGAAAAAATGCAGGAAGAGGTGAACGAATTCGTCGCGTATGTGAAACAGGAACTTGAGCGAGGTCTCGGAGACTGGGAACAGCGTCTTGGCACAGCATTGGTCAAGGCTTCGCCGACTGACCTTGTCCGTGCATCCTCAGTGAAGCCTGCTGACCCACCTGCCCGTGGAGAACAGCACTCAAGCCGATCGCGTTCCTGAACTGGTTCCTCGGTTCCAAGGTATCTCCGTATTGCCTCCCACGCCGTTCGCGCTACAATGTGGCGCGCCTTATTACCTGCCGGCGAATAGTGATCAGAAATTTATGGCTTGTCTGCACTGTGGTGATACCGGATGGAAACCCGTCGAGGTAGAGGGCGTTCAGCAGGTCGTTCGATGCGACTGCTGGCGAGAAGCACTTTCTGGTAAGTTGCTTGACGACGCACGAATTCCGCCGCGGTATCGGAAATGTAGTCTCGACGGCTTTGTCGTCTACCCGAACGAAAAATTGCAGAAGGCTGTAGTGCGGGCTCAGGCGTTTTCTGACGCCTTTCCAGTGGTTGAGCAGGGATTGTTCTTTGTGGGACCGCCGGGCATTGGAAAGACCCATCTAGCCGTCGCTGTTCTGCGAGCGGTTATCCGGCGGAGTGGCGCGCGCGGGCTCTTCTATGACATACGGGAATTACTCCGCGTCATCCGGAGCACCTATAACCCGGTGGTTCGCGCGACGGAATCGGACATCCTGCGTCCAGTTATTGAATCCGAGCTTCTCGTGCTGGACGATCTTGGTGCTGAGAAGACCTCGGAATGGGTCGACGAAACGCTGAACCTGATTGTCAATACGCGGTATAACGAACGCCGGCCTACTATTTTTACCTCTAATTATGAAGAGTACCCTGAAAACCACGCAGACTCACTCATTGACCAAGTAGGTTTCCGGATGCACTCGCGTCTTCATGAGATGTGTGAGTTTCTTGAGTTTAGAGGTGCCGATTACCGTTTCTATGATGCGTCGAAGGGGCCTGCGACGGCCTCGGATCTTCTCAATATGTACAAGAATCCGCCAAGTCGTCCTCGAGGATTCGGGCGACGGGCCTCCAGTCAACTTAAAGCGAGGTTCCGTGAGGGCAATGCTGATGTTCGTTGGCCGGGAGGAAAGGCAGGCACGTCGTGACTGCCCCGCTCCAGGTAGCGGCATCTCTCGCGAGACACTGCGCCGATTCTCGCGTCGGCCTCTACATTCACGTTCCGTTCTGCGAAGCGATCTGCAGTTATTGCAACTTTACACGCGGCCTGTTCGACGCCGCGCGCGCACGCCGCTACGTGACAGCCGTGGTGGAGGAGATAAGGCGGGCGTCGGCGAAGCTGTCGGTGGATACAATTTACTTCGGCGGGGGAACACCTTCACTACTTGAGCCTGAGGAGGTCACTCGGATTATTGATGCATGCCGATCGTCATTCAGTGTCTCAGGGAAAGCTGAAATTACGATGGAATCGAATCCGGAGTCGGCGACCAAGGAGCGCTTGGCTGGTTATCGGGCTGCAGGTGTCACGCGCCTCAGCCTTGGCGTTCAATCCTTTCGTGATACTGAGCTCGTCATGCTCGGTCGCTTGCATACCAGCGTTGCGGCTCGGCGGGCATTTGCTTTCGCTCGCGCGGTTGGGTTCAAGGACGTTAGTCTCGACCTTATGATGTGGCTTCCCGGTCAGAAGGTTGTTGAGTGGCTTGAGTCGGTGGAAGAACTAATTGCACTTGGGCCGGATCACGCGTCGCTTTATCTGCTTGAGGTGTACCCGAATTCGCCGCTGCGCGACGAAATGATACGGTCTACTTCGACCCAAGCGCCAGATGATGTGGCGGCGGAAATGTATCTATCGGCGCTTGTTCGTCTTGACCAGGCGGGATTTCAACAATACGAGATTTCGAATGTTGCGCGGTCTGGCCATCGGTCTCGACATAATTTGAAGTACTGGATGGACGGCCAATGGATCGGTTTTGGACCAGGAGCTCATTCGACTGTCGGCGAGGAGCGGTGGAGTAATACGTCGGAAATTTCTGTCTATTTGGACCGCCTTGAATCAGGAGGTGATCCGAGTTGCGCTCGCCAAAAACGCTCTCCTGAGCAGCAGTTAGCCGAGGCATTGTTTATGGGTCTTCGCCTCACTGAGGGTGTTGATGTTTCCGCTGTTGGTAACCGTTACGGTGTCGACGTTCCCGCACGTTATGGGGCCGAGTTGCAGCTCTTTATCGACGACGGCCAGCTCGTCGAAGAGGGCGATCAGTTGCGGCTGAGCCGCGAAGGGATGTTATTGGCTAATGAGGTTATGGCGGTTTTCGTCTGACCCACGAGTACGGTAGAGTACTGCCTTTCGATTTGAAGGAGGTCGCGGATGCGTTCACTTAAGGGAGTTTCGTTTCGTCGCCCGGCTTGGATCGGGTTACCTGTCATCCTAGCTGTGTTAATCGGGGCAGTGTTTGGCTTTGGGGTGCAGGGGTTGGTTCGCGCAGAAGCCCAGAACCCAGTCTCTAATTTTAATGAGGGTGCTGGATTTATCCAGGCAGTCATTGAAGGGGACAAGACCGACGACTTCGAAAACGTAATGCAGAAGGTCAAGGAAGCGTTGCAGAACAGTGAGAATTCGACACGGCAGCAGCAAGCGNAGGGTTGGAAAATATNCAGGACTGANGTGCCGCAACNGGGTGGTAATGTNCTTTATTTTATGNTNATTGACCCAGCGGTGNNAGATGCAAATTACACGATCTCGACCATTCTGTCAGAAGGNTATCCGTCCGGTGGNGAGGCGCAGTCGCTTTACGGTATGTTTAGCGGATCGTTCGCCGGNGGAATGGCTAGAATGAATNTGNAGTTAGTGAACGACTTCAGCAANTAGCCTCTGCTAACTTCTCACGGTACAAATCAAACAATTCCACGAACTCCTACGGTTGTGATACTCGGCGGCTACGAACTTTTGGTGTTCGTAGTCGCCGGTTTTTATTGGGCGTGTGTGCCTACGGGTGAAGACCGGTTAGCTGCCAGTCAGAATGCGAGGTTGAATCCAGCGTAGAACCGGTGGGGTCGAGAATGGATGGGTGCGCCGCGGAGACTAAACACGCGGTAGTCGATTCGTGCACGGATTTGGCCGGTAAGTCTAATCTTCAGTCCACCACCTGCGTTCAGTCCCACGTGAGTTTCTTGTACCTCAGCGAGGCTTTCGCGGTAGAGGCCGCCGCCCGTTGTTGCGTAAAACTGGAAACCGTTAGACGTCATCGGTGTTTGTACAAGAACGTTGACCATGCCTGTTTGGAGTCCAGGTGTGCGTTGCGAATTATCTTCACCAGCGTTCGCGTACTCGACCTCGAACCCGAGATTGAGCAAGGTTAGCCCTGCGCTGAAACCGCGTGCCCAGCCGTGGGGGGTGATCGTGTTCATGCCAACAAACACGGTGGCATCAGCTACCGCCTTATTCGGGACGACTACGACGAATATAGCGAAGATTGCGGACAGTGCTGTCCGACGCACGAGACCGATAGGAACACGCATGCTGTGCCAGCGGGCTATGGCACCTCGGTTGCGATTGGTAGCAGCTCGGTATCCGTGAAGTCAGCGACTAACGTCAGATTGATCAGACTTGGACTATATGCGTAGGACGCTGCGAATTTCTCCCAAAGCTCCTGCGCCTCAAGGGGTAATTCCTGTCGAAGCAGTTCACCAATTGAGTAATTAGCTTCAGCCACGGCGGGGTCAATGACGAATATGTAGAGGACAGAAGTTTGATCAGGCGGGCCAGGCTCCGCAGCTCGGTATACCTTCCAGCTTGCGGCCTGCGCACGTCGCGTCTCGTCGGCACTGTTACTCATCGCATCGATCACACGGGTGACCACATCCTCAAAGTCAGCAGTTTTCTCCAGAAGGATTGGATGGAAGAGCATGCCGCCTTCGCCGGTATAAACCCGATCCCGGTCTTGGGCATGGCCTACTGAAGCGCTGACGAGCATGACGATCAACCCGACGCACAACGTTGCCCGTAAGAACATTAGGTCACTCCTTGCGTGTGGAGATGATGGATCAGACGTGGCTAGTATTATATGCCGGGAGCACACCACGGGGTCACAATCTATCTGGAAACAGTTTAATTATGTCCTGTGCGGGTTGCTAAATGCATGTACAGCCCCTGTGATAGAGTGCTGCCCGAGCCGATGGACGCAGAGAGCGAGCGTGCGCTGGCCGCACGTGTGCTCGGTGGAGATCTCCGGGCGGTGTCCCGGGCGATTTCATTGATTGAAGACGGTGCGCCGGAGGGTGCACGCCTCGTGCGAGAACTCTTCAGTCATACTGGCCGCGCGTGGGTCGTGGGTGTGACTGGGCCACCAGGTGTCGGAAAAAGCACACTTGTTGACCGCGTCACCAGGGTGTTTCGGTCTAGAGGACGCCGCGTCGGCATCGTCGCTGTTGATCCAACGAGTCCTTTTAGCGGCGGTGCGGTGTTGGGTGACCGTATTCGCATGCAAGCCCATGCTGGTGACGAGGGTGTCTTTATCAGGAGTATGGCGACCCGCGGGCGACTCGGGGGCTTGGCGAAAGCAGCACGTGAGGCAGTGTTAGTGTTAGACGCTGCCGGGCACGAGGTGGTGTTCCTCGAAACCGTGGGCGTTGGACAGGCCGAGGTAGATATTACGTATGCGGCCGACGTTGCGGTTGTGGTTGTTGCGCCAGGGTTCGGTGATGATGTGCAAGCGATCAAGGCTGGAATCTTAGAGATTGCTGACGTGTTTGTGGTCAATAAAGCCGACTGCTCTGGAGCGGAGGGTGCCGTTGCTCGGCTTGAGGCGATGCTCTCACTGGGCGAGCCGTCGCAAGAGGATTGGCGGCCACAAATTATTAAGACGCAGGCGACGACTGGCGACGGCGTAAATGACTTCGTGAGTGCCCTCGATCGATTCCGCGAATATGCAGCAGGTGATGATCTACGGTATCAGAGGCGATGTCGGTTGGAGGCGAGTGAGCTGCGCCGTCTGCTTGGTGAGGCATTTTGGCGGCACGTCGAACAGCTCGTAAGTCCAAGTGAGCTTGATAAGGTAACGGCACAGCTTGCACGGCGCGAGTTGGATCCCTACACAGCAGTTGATGCGATTATGGAGCGCGCGCTTGCTCAACGCGACGCTGATCGGAATTCTTGACACCGCGCTGAAATGAAAGCGACGTTGGATCACGTCGGTATAGCCGTCCGGGACCTCAATGAGGCGCTTCGCTTCTTCCGTGACGTTTTAGGGTTACAGGTGTCGCCGACTGAGGTCGTTTCTGACCAGCAGGTTCGTATTACCGAAGTCGAAACTGGCGGGGCGTCACTCGAGTTTATTGAGGCAACCGACCCCGCTTCGCCGGTTGCTCGGTTTCTAGAACAGCGTGGCCCTGGACTCCATCATATTACCTTGGCAGTTGACGACTTAGAATCGGCACTGGAGCACCTACGAACCCAAGGCATAGAGCTCATCGACGTATCCCCCCGCATTGGTGTTGGAGGATCCCGGATTGCGTTTATTCGTCCCTCGAGCACCCATGGCGTACTTGTCGAGTTAAAGCAGTCTGACCACGCGTCATGACCATCCGAGTGGGCATCATCGGTGGCAGTGGGCTATACGACATACCTGAGGTGACAGGCCGGGAAGAGGTGATGGTTCAGACACCCTTCGGTGCACCGTCAGGGCCCTATGTGACCGGCACCTTACGCGGGCAAAGGGTGGCGTTTCTAGCACGCCACGGGGTGGGGCATCGCTTCCTACCCTCAGATCTCAATTTCCGTGCAAATATCTTCGGGTTTAAGGCACTGGGCGTTGAACGGATCATCTCAGCCTCTGCGGTTGGTAGCTTACAAGAGAGGTATCAGCCGCTGGATCTCGTTGTACCGGACCAGTTTCTCGACCGGACACAAGGTAGGGTCGATACTTTTTTCGGTCGGGGCATTGTGGCGCATGCTGGATTCGCTCGTCCGATATGCCCAGAGCTTGCCGCTACGGTGTTTGATGTGGCGACGGCAGCTGAGGCACGAGTGCACCGAGGGGGCACTTATGTTTGTATCGAGGGACCGCAATTCTCGACTCTGGCCGAGTCCAAGCTCTATCAGGCTTGGGGTATGGACATCATTGGCATGACCAATTTGCAAGAAGCCAAGCTTGCCCGCGAGGCCGAGATTTGCTACGCGACGATAGCACTGGTGACTGACCACGATTGCTGGCATCCATCGCACGATGAGGTGACGGNAAAAATGATCGTCGCTAATCTTCAGAAGAATGCAGTGACGGCGNNGCGGGTAATTAGTGATGTTGTGGCCCGGCTGTCGCAGGTGCGAAGCTGTAAGTGCAGCTCAGCTTTGGAACACGCAATTATCACAGTGGAGGACGAGATGCCCTCCGCCACGCGCGCTGAGCTTGAGCCGATTATCGGTAAATATCTGAAATCCTGAACAGATGGTGATGACCATTATCAGACAAATTCTTTAGGGAGTGGGATAGATCGTTTATGCAACCAGTTCTTGTTGTCGGTTCTGTAGCTTTCGATTCAATTGAGACGCCGTTCGGCGTTGCCGGCCGTGTTGTGGGGGGAGCAGCGACCTATTTCGCGATTGCTGCAGCCCATTTCACGGATGTTCGGATGGTGGCGGTGGTCGGTGAAGATTTTGGCGAGGAACAGATGCGTATTTTTCGGGGTCGCCGTATCGACTTGACCGGGTTACAGCAAGTGCCTGGAGAAACCTTTCGCTGGAAGGGCAAGTACAGCGAGGACTTGAATGACCGCGAAACAATCTACACGTTTCTCAATGTATTTGAAGAATTCCGACCGACCATTCCACCGGCGTATCGAACTTCACCCTTCGTATTTTTGGGCAATATCCACCCAGGATTGCAGCTTGAGGTGCTCGATCAGGTGGAGTCGCCGGAGTTCGTTGTCGCTGACACAATGAACTATTGGATTGAGAAGACTCCCGAAGAGCTCCGCCACGTGCTGTCTCGGATCGATGCGTTGGTTATTAACGACGCAGAGGCTAGACAGTTAAGTAAAGAATCGAACCTCGTCAAGGCCGTGCAGACACTCCGAGCAATGGGACCTAAATTGCTCATTATCAAGCGTGGAGAGCACGGTGTACTCATGTTTAGCCAAGATGGATTCTTTTCGGCTCCTGGCTTACCGCTTAACAATGTCCGCGACCCAACCGGCGCGGGAGACACGTTTGGTGGCGGTTTACTTGGGTATCTTGCAGAATGTCCGGTTGTAAATCACGACACCCTGACGCGCGCAGTCATCGCTGGTAGTACCATGGCGTCGTTTTCGGTCGAGGCGTTTGGCCTCGAGCGGCTACTATGTGTTACGCCGGACGAGATCCAGCAACGATTCTTAGGATTCAAGCGGCTTACGTCTTTCAATGAACTTTAGCCTACCCTTGGCTCGTTCTTCGGATGTTGAGGGTCATCACATCGTGCGACGTGAGCGCGAATCTTGTTATCTCAAAAGCGAAATATGGATGATCTAGGAATGTCACTCAGTGCAATACTAGTTGGTCGTGCGGAGTGGGTTGGCCAAAGTTCTGGTCGAACCTTGTTAGCTTTATGACGAAGTATTCACGGCGGTCCCGTGCGCAGAGACCGGCAGCTACCAACGTGGAAAGTTTAACAGCTTTGATCTGCTTATTGGCATGGGCAGTGCCTGGCGCCGGCCATTTGTGGCAGGGCCGAATTCGTCAAGGCTTGGTATTTATCGTGACGTTACCTCTGATGTTCGTGACCGGACTCTGGCTTGAGGGACGAATCTTTTTGTTTGATGTATCCGAGCCGTTGGTTGCTCTCGCCGCGGTGGCCGACTTCGGTATCGGCTTGCTCTACGTACTGGGGCGCGTCATGAATCTTGGCTCGGGTAACGCCGTCGCAGCCACCTACGAATACGGCAATTCCTTTCTGATTGTTGCGGGACTGCTCAATGCCCTGGTGGTGGTTGACGCTTACGACGTCTCGCTCGGTCGGAAGTAGGGACCCAGTGCATGGCAAGTCACTTTTTCCTGATGATGCTTTTCTCGTGTTTTGTATCGGTGGTGTTTGCCGCGTTGATGCGTGATAAGCCCGAGGACCAGATCCGTCTTGGAGCAAGGCTCTTTGCTGCGTTCGTGCTTGCCGGCGTCGCCCTTGGTTGGCTCATGTATCCCTTTCCCCTGTGAGCGGTAGCATGTTGACGGATGATGCCTAAGCGCATGTCCGACCGTCGTCTTGAATCTAGTTGGTGGGGATGGGGACCGGTGTGGGCGCACATGACAGCAATTTTCATTTCGTCGTCACTGCCAGGATCGGCCGTGCCGTCCGCACTACCTGACAAACCGGTGCACTTTGCCGTTTACGGTCTACTCGGGGCTCTCGTACTTCGCGCGCTCGCCCGTGGGCGATGGTTCGGTGTTGGAGGTAGGACCGCGCTTGCCTCGATTGTCTTAACGATTACCTACGGCGTTTCGGACGAATGGCACCAATCGTTTGTGCCAGGTCGATCGCCAGATTCCATGGACCTTCTCGTCAACGGTGTCGGTGCTACTGTTGTGGTCGGTGCCGCTTGGGTGTGGAGTATAATTAAGACGAGTCGAGCGCATGCTACGCGTCGCTCGGGCCACGCCGCGCCGACCTTCACTGAATGACTCCCGTGACGTCCGAATACGTCCTTCCGCTTTGGTAGGGAGTTCGTTCTGGTCGGTTTCGGACTCGTGAGGCGACAAGGGAACTGCATGACTTTTGAGAATATCGAAGTAGCGCATGAGGACGCCATCGTCATCGTTACAATCAATCGCCCGAAGGTGCTGAATGCTCTCAATGGTCAGACCATTGACGAGTTACATCAGGTTATGACAGAGGTTGCTAGAAGCGAGTCCGTCCGTTGCGTCGTGCTGACTGGGGCCGGCGACAAGGCGTTTGTGGCTGGTGCTGACATCGGCGAGTTAGCCGAGCTAACGCCGGTGAATGGCAGTGTGCATTCGCAGCGTGGCCAAGCACTGCTTGAGTTGATTGAGAGTTTGGGTAAGCCGGTTATTGCAGCGATTAATGGTTACGCTTTAGGCGGTGGGTGTGAGCTCGCGATGGCGTGTACCATACGTCTGGCCTCGGACTCTGCCAAACTCGGTCAACCCGAGATTAATCTTGGAATCATGCCTGGCTACGCCGGTTCGCAGCGTCTACCCCGACTGGTTGGTAAAGGGCGGGCCCTTGAATTATTGCTGACGGGAGCTCACATAAGTGCCGATGGGGCTCGCTTGATTGGCCTGGTCAATCGAGTCGTGCCGGCTACCGAGCTGATGACTGAGGCGAAAGCGCTCGCGTGCGAACTGGCAGGTAAGGCACCGATCGCGGTACGTGCAATCATTGCTGCGGTTAACGAAGGGTTGGAAATGCCGCTTTCCCAGGCCGTGGCCCACGAGTCGGCGTTATTTGGCTTGGTTGCGTCGACCGAGGATATGCGTGAAGGAACTCGCGCATTTCTTGAAAAGCGTAAGCCGGTCTTTAAGGGGTCGTGAGGTTCACTACCAATGACGCGTTCATTCGACTCCTCGGCTTTGCCAGACGCCAGAAATCTTCATGTAGCGTTGATCGTGTCACAGTATCATCGTGATGTGACAGACCGGTTGCGACAGGGTGCAATGGCAGGGCTTCAGCAGGCTGGTACTGACGACGAAGACGTGGAAGTAGTGGAAGTCCCGGGAACCTTTGAAATTCCATTGGCCGCTCGCTGTGCTGCCGAAAGTGGTCGATTTAATGCGGTAGTCTGCTTGGGTTGTGTGATCAAAGGTGAGACAGCGCATTTTGAGTTCATTGCCTCGGCAGTGGCTCACGGCATTACGGCTGCGTCGGCTGAGACAGGTATTCCGATGACGTTCGGTGTTTTAACGACCAACTCACTTGACGAGGCTATGGCACGTACTAACGACGGTCCATCCAATAAGGGGTGGGAGGCAGCGGCGGCCGCTATTGGGTTGGTGGATGCGTTGACGACACTTACCAACGGGCGTGAGTTACCAGCGCGCCTTGAACCGCCGGAGGGCGGGTGAACATCGTGCGGCGACGAGGTCGCTCCAATAAAGCTGATACTCCGGATGAACCCACGCGGCGTCAGAGTCGTGAGGCGGCTCTTCAGCTTCTGTATCAGAGTGAAATTGGTAAGATTCCGATAGACGTCGCCATCGAAACCTTTGATCGCCTGGAATTCATTCCATCGCAGCGGGAATTTTCCACGTGGCTTGCACGAGGCACCGCTGCACACCTCAAAGACATCGATCCTCTCATTAAGAGGAGTGCCCAGCATTGGCGCCTAGCGCGCATGGCCGTGATTGACCGGTTGATTATGAGGATCGCTGTTTTTGAGTTTCTGTACGCGCACGATACTCCTCGAACGGTTGTGATCAACGAAGCGATCGAGCTAGCCAGAACGTTTAGCGGCAATGAAGCATTGCCCTTTGTGAACGGTGTGCTCGACGACATTAAACGGCGTCTCGAGGCAGGAGAGGAAGTACCCGTCGGTTGAAGATAGGCGATACGTTATGACGAACGAAACCGATCAACTCGCTCAGCGACGCAGCAATATGGTCGAAGTTGGTCGTTTAGGTCGTGAGTTGTACCCGAATTCATTTCCGTGCACTGACACGATTGCGGCCTTGGTCGAGCGTCATGGGAACCATTCTGGCGACGCGTTGGAGGCTACAAAACCCAATACGACGACGGCAGGGCGGATTCTCAGTATCCGCAGTTTTGGTAAGGCAAACTTTCTCGTACTGTCCGATGGACGTGTTCGGATCCAGGTATATGTAAGAAAGGATGGGCTATCGATCGACGACTTCGCGTTGTTCAAACTGCTTGATTTTGGAGACCTAATCGGAGTTGAGGGACGGCTCTTCCGGACGCGGACCGATGAGCTAACGATTTGGGCATCGAGGATTGAGTTTTTGGCTAAGTGCCTGAATCCGCTTCCAGAAAAATGGCATGGCCTGAGCGATATTGAAATTCGGTACCGGCAGAGATACCTTGACCTCATTGTAAATCCTGATGCACGTCGCGTTTTTGAAGTGCGTAGTCGTGTGCTAGAGGGTCTACGCAATTTTATGAATGCACGGCAATACCTGGAGGTCGAGACGCCGATGATGCAACAAATCGCGGGCGGAGCCTTAGCGCGGCCGTTCCGGACTCATCACAACGCGCTCGACCTCGATCTCTATCTTCGGATCGCGCCTGAGCTTTACCTCAAGCGTTTGGTGGTAGGTGGCATTGAGAGGGTGTATGAAATTAACCGGAATTTTCGGAACGAAGGGATTTCGACCCAGCACAATCCTGAGTTCACAATGCTAGAGTTCTACCAGGCGTTTAGCGATTATCGTGATTTGATGGGTCTTACCGAGCAGATGCTGTCGGAAGTCGCACGACACTCAACGGGTTCGGATAAGGTCTCCTATGGCGAGCATCAGATCTCGTTTGCACCACCCTACGCGCGCGTGGCACTTCGGGACGCCGTGCGCGAGGCAGCTTCTGTGCGTCTCGGTGAACCAATTCAGGATGGTGCACTCCGCGTGCGCGAGTCTGCTGTCGATTTAGCCAAACGACTGGATGTTGATATTTCGTCAGGGGCGACTGTTGGCAAGGTTGTTCTAACTCTGTTCGAGGAGCTCTGCGAAGCGGCGCTCATACAGCCAACGTTCGTTCACGACTATCCAACTGAAATTTCACCGCTGTCAAAGCAGCGCCCTGATGACCCGGAAACTGTTGAGCGCTTTGAGCTATACGCTGGTGGGCTTGAGATCGCCAATGCCTTCAGTGAATTAAATGATCCTGCGGAGCAGCGACGCCGCTTTGAAGCCCAGCGCGAGGATCGTCAGCAGGGTGATCTGGAAGCGCACGCTATGGATGAGGACTACCTACGCGCACTGGAATACGGTCTTCCTCCGACTGCTGGGGAAGGGCTGGGTATTGACCGCCTCGTGATGCTACTCACCGATAGTCATTCGATTCGTGACGTTATCTTGTTTCCGTTGATGCGGCCGCGTCGCGAGTGACGCCTCAATACATGATGCGCCTGCCGTTTGAACTGTATATCGCGCTACGGTACCTGCTGGCTCGTCGCCGACAGGCGTTCATCTCCTTAATATCAGTAATTTCCACTGTTGGTGTGGCGGTGGGGGTGATGGCTCTGCTCATCGCGCTCGCTCTCATGACAGGACTGCAGCAGGAGCTACGTGATCGGATCGTTGGTTCGGCTGGGCACATTTATGTTTGGAAGCTTGGTGAGTCAGGTCTGGCTGAATACGAAGTCGAACTTGAGCGACTCCGTCAGGTGCCAAGGGTCACGCGAGTTGCTCCAGTTATTTTGGGCCAAGCGCTAGCAACGACTGATACAGGTGAAGCGTTTATTACTCTTAAGGGAATTGACCCAAATCTTGAGGCCGATGTCACTGAAATCGGCTCCGCAATTCGCGATGGCAGTCTTGACGCGCTCGTTCCATCTGAAGTCGGGACACTTGAAGGCCTTGTCATTGGCGAAGGTCTTGCAGCCAAGCTTGGCGCCTTTGTCGGCGATGAGGTTACGTTACTGACGCCGCAGGGGCGGCTGTCTCCAATGGGCGTAATGCCTCGAGCCCGGCAATTCCGTATTGTTGGTCTCTTTAATATGGGATTGCACGAGTTTGATACCAGTTATGCCTACGTGCGCCTCGATGTGGCTGCTAGGCTGTTGGACCGTGTGGGTGCTGACTTTCTGGAACTTAAGGTTGACGATTTGTACGCGGCGGCCGATGTCGCGGCGTCAATCATGCGGGAGTTTGGCTCGAGCTATTTAACCCAGGACTGGTCGGACTTAAACCGTTCGCTCTTTTCAGCGCTTTGGTTAGAGAAAATCGCGATCTCGATCACCATTGGGCTGATTGTGCTCGTTGCTGCGTTAAATATCGTCGCATCGCTCGTTCTCCTCGTCATGGACAAGAGCCGTGACATCGCAATTCTCAAAACTATGGGGACGAGCACTAGAAGTATTATGGCGATCTTCATGCTGCAGGGACTGATCATTGGACTAGTAGGTACGGCTGTTGGCGCGATTGGTGGTGTGGCGGCGACCCAGGTTCTCGATCGGTACAAGTTACTGCAGTTACCAGGTGATGTTTATCAGGTGACCTACGTGCCTTTCACTCTTGATCCACTTGACATCGTAATGGTGTTGTTATCAGCGGTTGCCGTCTGTTTCGTTGCAACGATCTATCCGTCTCGCCAGGCCTCCAGTGTCGACCCTGCACAGGCGCTGCGTTACCAGTAAAGGGTATGCCGTACATCGAAGTTTCCCAGTTGTCGAAGTCATTCCAAACGCAACACGGCCCCGTTCCGGTTCTCCGCGACCTCGAATTTGCGGTTGAAACGGGCGAGATGGTTGCCGTTGTCGGCGCGTCCGGAGTGGGAAAGAGTACGCTATTGCAGGTGCTTGGTGGACTGGATTCCGCCGACAGCGGAAGTATTGTTGTTGGCGGTGTCGACATCGCGACTCTTTCAGACGAGGAGCGCATAAAATTTCGGCACTCGCAAGTCGGTTTTGTTTTTCAGTTTCACCATCTCCTCCCTGAGTTTACGGCGCTCGAAAATGCTGAGATGCCGTTGCGAGTCGCTCGGATGAATCCAGAGGCGGGACGTTCTCGGGCGAAGGCGCTGCTTAGTCGGGTGGGCTTGGGCAACCGACTTGACCACCGCCCGGGGATGTTGTCTGGTGGAGAGCAGCAGCGGGTGGCGATTGCCAGAGCGCTCGCAATGGAACCGACCCTGTTACTGGCTGACGAACCGACTGGTGACCTCGACGAGGCGACGGCCCAGTCCTTCCACGATCTTCTCCGCGAAATGCACCGGGAGCGGAGACTTACCTCGATCATTGCGACCCATAACATGCGTTTGGCCGCCGGCTGTGACCGTGTGCTTCGCTTAGAAGTGGGCCAACTTAGACTGACGTGAACCTGCTCTAATCTTTGGGGTAGCATCGGCATAAGGGCTCGGCGGGCTGATTGGGTTAGCGCACAGTCCCCAGAAATGTCGATCAAAGTTCTCTGGTCTCAAGCTGTAAGACTCAGGAAATTGAGTGGTTTACAGCTTTCCAGGGCATTAATCAGGGTGGCTGATGCCTTATAATGTCCTAGTGAGCGACAACGCGCACGCAGATTGAGAACGGAATGTTCGAAAGATATACAGAACGGGCTCGCCGGGTGTTGTTCTTCGCGCGTTATGAGGCGAGTCAACTAGGTAGCATTTCTATCGAGACCGAACATTTACTTTTGGGTTTGATCCGTGAGGGGAAGGGACTAACCAGTCGGATTTTTGCGCGCTCTAACCTTTCTCTTGAGCATATCCGGAAGCAGATTGAGGGCCGCACTGTCTTCCGAGAGAAGGTGTCGACTTCGGTGGAGATTCCCTTTAGCGGCGAGTCCAAGCGCCTCCTTCAGTTTGCGGCCGAGGAAGCCGATCGACTACTGCACAACTACATCGGTACCGAGCATCTCTTGCTTGGGATCCTGCGGGAAGAACGGTCTGTAGCCGCGTCGATCCTGAAGGAAAAGGGCATGCGGCTCAACAGTGTCCGCGAACATATCGTGGCCCTTCTAAATGAAAAGACGACGGTCACGCGGGTAAAAGAGATGCCGCTCTTAGCTGAATTTTCCCGTGATCTTACCGATTCGGCCATGAAGACAGAACTAGACCCACTCGTCGGGCGCGAACTAGAGCTAGAGCGTCTTCAACAGGTACTTTGTCGCCGAACGAAAAACAACGCTGTTCTTATTGGTGAGCCCGGCGTTGGGAAGACTGCAATTGTCGAGGGTTTGGCCCAGAAAATCGTTCAGGGAGACGTTCCACATTTCCTCGCCGACAAACGACTCCTGGTTCTTGACATCTCGCTCATCGTTGCTGGAACGAAGTATAGGGGGCAGTTTGAAGAACGCCTGAAGGCAATCATGAAAGAGTTGATCGAGAACTCGCACGTCATCGTGTTCATCGACGAATTACACACGCTTGTCGGCGCCGGCTCGGCCGAAGGTTCTCTTGACGCTGCGAATATCCTCAAGCCGGCACTCTCGCGAGGTGAAATTCGCTGTATTGGAGCCACCACTCCGGCTGAGTACCGGAAGTACATAGAGAAGGATCGATCTTTAGAGCGGCGATTCCAGACAGTAAAGGTGGATCCTCCGGTCGAGAGCGAGGCGCTCCAGATTCTGCTTGGCGTGAAGGAACGCTATGAGTCGTTTCATCATGTTCAATACACACAGGAGGCGCTTGAGGCCGCTGTGTATCAGTCGAGTCGCTACATCACTGATCGGTTTTTGCCGGACAAAGCGATCGACATTTTGGACGAAGCTGGTGCTCGTGCCAAGCTACGCCACGCTGGTCGTAGTGAGGAATTTTGCGACATCAATGAGAGTATTCGGATTGCGGTCGAACAGATGGAAAACGCTGCTGCTCAAAAGAATTATGAGAAGGCACAATTTTTTCGAGAGCAGGAGGTTATCGCACGGGAGAATCTCCAACTCGTTCGAGAGAAATTCGATGTGAAGTCGAACACTCAGCAGGTTATTGTCGAAAAGGAGCAAATCGACGAAGTAGTCTCCAAATGGACTGGCGTGCCACTCACGTCTATCAACCAAGATGAGGGTGACAGACTTTTGCAGATGGAGGACGAACTGCACCGCCGTGTTGTCAGCCAAGGTAAGGCTATTTCCGCGCTAGCGCGAGCGATCCGTCGCTCGCGTGCTGGTCTGAAAGCTCCAAATCGGCCAGTTGGCAGTTTTGTGTTTCTCGGGCCGACCGGGGTTGGTAAGACCGAACTGGCCCGTGCACTCGCAAATTTCTTGTTTGGGACTGATTCGGCTCTCATTCGTTTCGACATGTCTGAATACATGGAAAAGCATTCAGTGTCGAAACTGATCGGTTCACCACCTGGCTATATCGGTTACGAGGAAGGCGGACAGCTTACCGAAAAAGTGAAGCGTAGCCCCTATTCTGTGGTGCTCCTTGACGAAATAGAAAAGGCGCACCCTGATCTCTTCAACATCCTATTGCAGGTCTTTGAAGATGGACACTTGACCGATGGACTTGGCAATCGTGTCAATTTCAAGAACACGATTCTTATCATGACCTCCAATATTGGAGCGCGGTACATTCAAAAAAAGTCATCGCTCGGATTTCAGTCGCCTGATGCGAAAGAGGTTAGTAGGAGTGTCAACGACATGGTTTTGGGAGAGGTTAAGCGTACCTTTAATCCAGAATTTATCAACCGAATCGACGAAACTATCGTGTTTGAGGCGCTGTCCAATAAAGATCTAGAAAAGATTGCGCAGCTTCTGATTGTTCAGCTCAACGAGCACTTGGCGGACCGTCACCTCCGCCTCGAACTGACACAAGAGGCGGTTTCTTGGATCATCGATCAAACGTGCAAGGACCGTTCTTACGGGGCGCGGCCGCTGCGGCGGGCGATCCAACGGTATGTCGAAGATCCGCTGTCCGAGGAGCTGATCCGTGGGCGTTTAAAGGAGGGTAACGTCGAGGTCTACCTTAATCAGGNCTCACTCGCTTACCGTACCGTGGACGGCGAGTTNGATGGTCGCCAACTGGTTTNCGAAGNTTAGGNCTCAGAAAAGGCGAGGTGATTCACATTCGAGTGAAGAGTGGCGCCGTCAGCCCTTATGCCTNGGGCGATGGGCGAGAGGGATTGGGGAAACGACCGATGTGGCGTGTTGTGACTAAGGGANTAGAAGGGNCTGTTCGGACGGCGACGAAGGTGGTGTTGGCCTGGAGGATCGTNGCGGTCCTGGGTGNNGGCCTGTGGCCTATGGCAGCTCTGGCTGAGCCGGCGACGACGGCTTTACAACTAGCTGTGGAGACACAGCAGGCTGAAGCGATGCCGCCGACCGGGTCGGTTCCTGTTGTACGGACGATTCAGATTGCCTTTCCAGCGCAGGGGAATGTGCCCTCTATTGAGCCGGCCACTTACCTGTTTTATATCGAAACACGCCCGAGTCGCCCCTCTGAAGATGTCTGGTTGGAGTACGACGAAGGACGAGTGATTGAGGACTTCCGCAATTTGTGGGAGACAGGATTCCTCGATGACCTATCCATTGAGTATAACGACGAACCCTATCCCAACGGCGTGATTGGCCGGAACATTATCTACAACATGGAAGAGCGGGAGCGGGTTCGCATCGTTGAGTTCAACGGTTCTGATGAGCTCGACCGCACGAAGATCGAAGAAATGCTAGTGCAGGCTGAGACTGCGATTCAGCTTGATACCTTCATCGACACTGCACTGATCAAGAAAGCTAAGACAATTCTGCAGGTAATGCTTGCCGAAGAGGGTTACCACGATCCTGTAGTCACACACACCATCGAAGCCGTTGCCGGAGGACCGAAGCGGGTGCGTCTTACCTTTAATATCGAGGACGGTCCGGAAACACGCATCAGGGAGATCGTTTTCGCAGGTAACGAAGATCAAAGTGATCGCGTGTTGCGAAGACAGATGAAGGCAAATCGGGTGCCGGTCAAAATCTGGCCACTGAACTTTTTCTTCAGACGGGGCACCTTTAAGGAGCACCGTTTCGCTGAGGATGCGGATGGGATCATTCAGCACTACAGGAGACTTGGTTACGTGCGGGCCCAGGTTGGCCAACCAGAATTAACCACTTTGGAGGACTCTGAAGACGGTAATAAGCGGTACGTGAGGATGCGGATTCCTATCTCAGAGGGCGTTCGATATCGGCTCGGAGAATTGACGCTTGAAGGCGTGGAGATTATGCGCCTCGACGCAGTCCGAGACCAGTTCGAGATCGATGAAGGGGATTATTACAACCAAAAAGTGATTCAAGACGGGATTGAACGAGCGCAAATGATGTATGGCTCTTCCGGTTACATGGAGTTTGTGGCATTCCCGGACCTTTCCCCGCGCGATCAGGTCGAGGAAGGTGATGGCAGCGTCCGACGTATTGATGCCCCGCCGATTGTGGACGTAACGATTCGTGCCGACGAGGGTGAGCAGTACTTTGTCGGTCGGATTGACTTCTCGGGTAACACGACGACGCGGGATAAAGTGGTTCGACGTGAACTTCGGGTATTTGAGGGTGGAGTGTTCAATACCGAAATGCTCAAGATCAGCGTTCGTCGGTTAAATCAACTCGGTTATTTTATACCGCTTGAGGAAGATGCCGTTGACGTTGGGAAGAGTGAAGAAAAAGATAACGAGGTCAACCTAAACATCCCCCTTGAGGAACAGAATCGCAACCAAATCAGTTTCGGCATGGGTTACTCCGAATGGGATGGTTTCTTTGGACAGTTGTCGTTTGGCACCTCGAACTTCATCGGCCGCGGAGAGCAAGTGAACCTGTCATTGCAGCATGGCCAATGGTCAAAAAGTTATGTGGTCGGGTTCACTGAGCCGTTCCTCTTTGACCGTAACATCGCCGCCGGATTCAGTGTGTATAAGACGCAACTGAATTGGATCGGGCAGTTCACGCAGAACTCGCTGGGGGCGAACTTCAACGTTAGTAAACCAATTGCGATGTTCACACGGATGTCCTTTGGGTATGCCTACGAGCAAACAACAGTTAGCGACCTCGCTCCGGCCTTCAGCGATCCGAGAGTACTACAGTACAATCCGTATCTGACGGATTCGTTGCTTCTTGGAACGGATGGTGCCCGCACGGTTAGCAAGTGGGTCCCGGGTATAATTCACAACACGATCAACCACCCAATTTTTCCGAGCGCGGGTAAACGCATCACTACCTCACTTCAGTTTGCGGGTCCTGGTGGCAATACCAAATTTTATAGGCCGCGCCTTGAGACTATCTTTTACGTCCCGCACACCCCAGCGACGTCGTTTGGCTTTCGGCTCGATACACAGTACATCAAGCCCATTGGCGACACGACCTACATCCCACTTTTTGAACGGATTTATCTTGGTGGCGAGTACAGTATTCGTGGATTTGACCTTCGCACCGTTGGGCCGCGTGACGAGGAGTCTGGACTCGTGCTCGGTGGCACCAAAAGTGTGCTCCTCAGTGCCGAGTATCTCATTACACTGGCAGAGCCTGTGCGTTTGGTTCTCTTCTACGACACCGGGCAGGTCCAGGAAACTGGAGTGAATTTTAACAATGGTGATTTTAAGACGTCGACCGGGGCGGAGGTGCGCTTTCTCATGCCCGTTATGAACGTGCCGATGCGTTTGATTTTCGCCTATAACCCGCAGCGTTCGGGTGTTCTCGATAATAATTTTCGGCCCGAAGGACGGTTCAATTTTCGGTTCGCGGTGGGCGCTCCGTTCTAGGGATGGGGTTGAGTTGAATGCGTAGAAGCGTAAATAATGGTCGTAACAGTGTAGAATGAATTGTTGTTCTGGTGTGACGGCTGGCCTTGGGGAAATGGCTTGGTCGCAGTAATTAATATGAGTTGGGCTTGATGCTCGGATACCTGAAGGGGAAGCAGTCGATGAAAGTATCGTGTGTTGTCGTGATGTCCGTGTTTGCGCTGGGCCTGGGGACCGGTCAAGTGTGGGCAACTGGGCAAGAGGCGCAAGTATCGCTCCCGGAGGGGGCGGTGATAGGCTGGGTCAATGTGCCAGAGATTGCTGCCGTATCAGCCAGTGGACAAGAACTTGCTGGACAAGTGCAGGCGCTCAATGAGGAGAAGATTTCCGAAATCAACGCGATGAACACAGAGCTACAGGCTAGTCAAGAGAAGCTCGAACAGGGTGCTTCTGTGCTGAGTGAGACTGCCGCCGCGCAACTTCAGCGCGACATCGGGCGGTTGCAGATTGATATCCAGCGTGCTACCGAGGACGCCCAAGTCGAAGTGCAAACCCTAACAGAAGAATTGCAGATCGATTTTCAAGATAGTCTAATACCGATTATTGGAGAAATAGCTGCTGAGAAGCAGTTGCACCTTGTATTCAGCGTAACCGATTCTGGGGTGGTCTGGACCTTACCAGGGCTCAACATCACTGCTGATGTGATTGCTCGATTTGACGCAGNGCATGCGGCGTCTGGGNGCGACGACCAGCCATAACCGTCACGCTCCCGTTTGCCGTAACGTCACTACCGGACCNCACCTTGAATNCTGCTTNCTGGTTCGCGTAGNTCGGCNTCGTGGATGCGTGTTCCGAAGCCTCCGTGCCTATCAACATTCCGGCGACGCTNGATAAGCTCAGTTACNGGTATCCTTCCTTCCTAGTCGATTCGGTCGTGGACTATGAGCCTGGCCGGTCGATTGTTGCAATCAAGAACGTTACGTTCAACGAAGAATTCTTTCAGGGACATTTCCCCGGCATGCCGTTGATGCCAGGCGTGCTGATGATCGAGGCGTTCGCACAGGTTGCGGCGATTCTGGTTCTTCAAGACCCCGATCGTTCTACTCAGCGAACTTTCCTCAAAGGTGTAGACCAGGCGAAGTTTCGTCGGCAGGTTGTACCAGGCGATCGCCTGCGTCTCGAGGTAAAGCTTGGTGGGTCGGTTGGCGAGCTAACTGAAGTTGATTGCCGGGCGGACATTGAAGGTCAGCCCGTTGCTGCCGCAACGCTTTTACTTGGTGTTAAAGAGGTTGATGTCGAGATTGATCCTACAGCTATTGTAGCGCCGAACGCCGAGATTGGCGCTGGGAGTGTCATCGAATCTCACGCGATCATTGGCGAGCACGTCAAATTGGGGCAGCGCTGTCACATAGGGTCCTCGGCCGTAGTCGATGGCATAACCGAGATCGGCGACGACACGAAGGTGTTTCCTTGTGCTTCCATCGGTCTAATCCCACAGGACCTTAAGTTTCATGGGGAACAGAGTCGTCTGGTAATTGGTCAACGAAATATCTTCCGAGAATTTGTCACGGTCCATCGGGGCACCAAAGGTGGCGGAGGTATCACGAGGATCGGTAACGACAATCTCTTCATGGCGTATGCACACGTCGCACATGACTGCACAGTCGGCAATCATACGATCTTCGGCAATGGTGCCACCCTTGGTGGACATGTATCGGTTGAAGATTATGCGACGATCAGTGCTCTATCGGGTGTTCACCAATTCTGCCGAGTTGGTGAGCACGCCTTCGTTGGCGGATTTTCGGTCGTTACGCGTGACGCCTTGCCTTATGCGCGAACAGTTGGTAACCGCGCTCGGGTCTATGGAGTCAATACTATCGGTCTGGTGCGTAGGGGTTTTTCGCCTGAGGTTATTACCCAACTTAAACGTGTGTACCGTTACCTGCTCCAATCGAAGCTCAATACCAGCCAGGCGCTAGCGCGAATTCAATCTGACCCGACGCTGCTTTGTGCCGAGGTTGACTATCTCGTGACGTTTATCCGGTCGTCGGAACGTGGTGTTGGCTTACGTAGGCCTGGTCGACGTTTTGACGAATTGATCGTAGATGATTAGCCGCACGGTTTCCGAGATGCCACCGGTCGGTGTCATCGCAGGCAACGGCCGATTTCCCTTCCTGGTGCTTGATGGGGCACGCCAACTTGGTCGCAACGTTACCATCGTGGCGATCCAGGAAGAGGCTGATCACAGTATCGAGAAAGCTGCGGTTGGTGTCCCAGAGGCTATTGTCCATTGGGTATCGCTGGGCCAACTGGGAAGGTGCATCTCATTACTGAAACAGTCCGGTGTTACCGAAGCGGTAATGGCCGGTCAGGTGAAACATTTTAAGTTGTTCTCTGGTTTGGTGCCGGATTCAACGTTACTGTCAGTGTTGAAACGGCTTCGAGTGCAGTCCACAGATGCACTGCTATCAGCAATTGCGGATGTCCTTGGAGAGCACGGCATCACGTTAATCGAGTCAACAGCCTTTCTTGGGTCCTTACTAGCTGGATCCGGTACGTTGACGCGTCGTAATCCGACTGTTGATGAGTTGACCGATTTTGAGTTCGGTTATCGGATAGCCGATACCGTTGCTGGCCTCGACATCGGCCAGACCGTTGTTGTGAAAGATAGGGCCATAGTCGCGGTTGAAGCGATGGAAGGGACGGACGATGTCATTGGGCGAGCCGGTCGGCTTGCGGGACCTGGCACGCGCATCGTGAAAGTAGCTAAGCCGAATCAGGATATGCGGTTCGATGTACCCGTGGTCGGGGTACCAACCGTGGAGGCGATGCGAGGTGCCGGTGCGTCGGCACTGTCGGTCGATGCAGGCAAGACTTTGATAGTGGATGGTGACGCGTTCGTGCAAGCGGCTGATAAGGCAGGGCTGTCAGTCATCGGACGAACAATTGAATGCACTGGACAGCACCGGTGACAGAGCGTTCACTTCGTGTCGCAGTTGTGGGCGTTGGTCACGTAGGACGTCACCACGCGCGCATCCTGTCGTCGTTAGCGGGCGTTGAACTCGTCGCTACTGTCGACATCGACGAAGGGAGGGCGCTTAAATCTGCTCGCGGGACTTCGGCAAAGGCTGAGACTAACGTCGAGGCACTTGAGGGCCGTGTGGATGCCGCGATCGTGGCAGTCCCTACAAAGAACCATCTGGAGGTTGCCGAGCCGCTGCTCAACGCTGGCATTCCAGTACTCGTTGAGAAACCGATAGCGAGTAACCTCGCCGAGGCTGACGAGATGTTGGCGGTAGCGGCGCACTCTGGCACTTGCCTTGCGGTTGGTCACACCGAGCGCTTTAATCCGGCGCTGACGACGGCTTTACCGTTGGTCGATAAGCCGAGGTTTATCGAGGTCCATAGGCTCGGTGCTTACCCGTCACGGAGTTTGGACATCGATGTCGTATTCGATGTCATGATTCACGATCTTGACGTTATTCTCGACGTGCTTGACTCTGACGTGGTATCTATCGAGGCGGTCGGCGTACCGATTCTGAGTGATCGCATTGACATTGCGAACGCGCGAATCCGGTTTGAGTCCGGCTGCGTTGTAAACTTAACCGCAAGTCGAATTAGCCAAGACCGTGTGCGAAAGATTAGGTTCTTTCAATCTGGGTCCTATTTGTCAGTGGATTATGTCAAGCAACAGGCCGAGCATTGGCGTCTTTTGGTCGACGAAGAAGGTGAGTCCACGATCGAGGGTGGTCCCATCGAGGTAACGGGTGGGGAGCCGCTCGAGCGTGAACTCGCCGACTTCGTGCTTGCGGTGCGTGATAAGCGAAATCCAACCGTATCAGGAGCGGAAGGACGGCGCGCCCTAGCGCTTGCCGAGCAAATCACAAAGCGGATCACTGATTATGTCTAATGAAGCGGCATTGGATGACCTTCGCGCGACGTTGACTGAAGGTGGTCGACTCAGTGATGAGCAGGTGCGAAACCTGATGTTGAAGACTGACTTACTTTCTCTCGGCATGCTTGCTGACGATGTACGACGTTCTCGACATGGGGAGACTACGACTTTCGTTCGTGTGGCTGAAGTGCCTGTGAAGGGGGCGGTTTCCACAGAGTTAAGAGGACAGGCGATGGAGCTTCGGATAATTGGTGTTCCGGATTCGCCAGAAGTGATGGTATCGGCAGTCCGACTAGCTGCCGAGGCCGGCATACCTGTTACGGGATACGCTGTTCATGACCTCTTGGAAATGTCCAATGGTGATATGGCTTTGTTTAGACACTTGTTGGATGAACTACTCGAGGTAGGACTGGCGGCTATTTCTGAGCTCGTTGTGGATCGCACGCCTGAACCCGAGTCCGTCGTAAGTACTGTTGTGGATGCAGGTTTAGCAATTTCTCGCGTTACAATTCATGAAGCTAGCGGTGACAAGAGGATTGGATTTCTGAAGGCCGTGGCTGGTTGGACGCTTCCGGATCGCGGGGTGTGGGCTTTTGCTCCTCTGCCCCGTGCTGCTGTAGTGAGCGAACCCGAAGCGCCGCCGACTGGCTACGACGACGTTCGGCAGGTTGCACTGGCGCGTTTACTGGTTGACAATATTGGCTCAATTCAGGTCGACTGGGCTTTGCACGGTCCGAAGTTGGCTCAGGTTGCTCTGACTTTCGGCGCCGATGACATTGACGCTGTGCCCGCCGTTGATGCAGTTGATTTGGGTCCGCGAAGAACATCGTTGGAGGAAGTCAGGCAGAATATTCGGGCTGCGTCGTTCGTGCCTGTCGAAAGAAACGGCTGCTTCGAGAGTGTTATGTGATGATTCGTCTGGGGGCGGTGTCCTACCTGAACGCACGGCCGTTGGTGCACGGACTCGATCAGCAGACCAACAGATTCTCGTTACGTTTTGACGTGCCGTCGAGATGTGCCTCGCTCCTCCACGACGGGGCTGTAGACCTTGGTCTGATACCGTCAATTGAAATCACTCAGCGGCCTGATTATCACATTGTACCTAACGTAGCGATTGCATCGATAGGGCGTGTAGCTTCGGTAGCTGTCTTTGCTAGCCGTCCAATCACAGCGGTGCGGTCGATTGCTGTTGATAGAAGTTCCCGTACATCTGTGGCGCTGTTACGTGTTCTTTGTGCACAGTCGTTCGACATTGAACCGAAGTTTGTAACTCTGGAGCCAGACATTAAGTCGATGCTTAAGCGTTGTGACGCTGCACTGCTCATCGGTGATGCGGCGCTCTTTACCGACCAAGATGCACTCGGCATTGAGAAAATTGATCTCGGTGAAGAGTGGACAGCGATGACGAATCTTCCATTCGTGTGGGCTTTTTGGGCTGGGCGGCCTGGAGTGGTCGGACCTGAGGACATCGCTGCCTTGACTGCTGCACGGGATGCAGGTGTGAAGGCTAGCGACGCTATTGCAACTAAGTTCTGTGAAGGGGATGCGGAGAAGGTTGAGATAGCGGTGGATTACCTTCGCGACAATATTAGTTTCACTCTTGATGACCCAGCGCGGGCCGGTCTCAAGAAATTCCTTGAAGCTGCGAAGGACCAGCGTGTTGTGCAATTACTGCCGCCACTGAAGTACTACGAGCCGTGACAGTGAACCCTCAGACTGTTGACGAAATCGCTCGTAAGGTGGGTGATGGCGGTCGCCTAAGCCGGACGGAAGCCCTAACCCTCTACGAACAGGCGCCAACCCACCTGCTCGGTTGTCTGGCTGATGAGGCGTGCGCTCGTCGTCACCCATCTGGAATTGTCACCTATATCATCGACCGAAACGTCAACTACACCAATGTCTGTGTGGCGAAGTGCAATTTTTGTGCTTTCTATCGACCCGTGGGATCTCCAGAAGGCTATGTGCTCGGCTTTGACGAATTGTTTACTAAGATCGACGAGACGATTGCGGTTGGCGGTGAACAGTTACTACTGCAGGGTGGGCATAATCCCGATCTTCCGCTGGAGTGGTATGAAGACCTTTTCCGTGCAGTCAAAACGCGGTATCCGTCATTCCGATTACACGCACTGTCACCACCAGAAATTATCCATCTCTCGCGTCTTAGCCAATTGGACGTACCGTCAATCATTGAGCGGCTTACCGATGCCGGCTTGGATAGTATCCCCGGCGGTGGCGCTGAGATCCTCGTTGATCGAGTGAGGCGGGAGCTAAACTGCTACAGCAAAGCCTCAGCTAGCGAATGGTTAGGTGTAATGCGGGACGCCCACCGTGTGGGTCTGCGGACCACAGTTACAATGATGTTCGGGACGGTCGAAAGTTTAGATGAGCGTATCGAACATTTGATGCGCGTGCGCGATCTTCAGGACGAAACTGGCGGGTTCACGGCATTCATCACTTGGAGCTTCCAGCCGTCAAATACTGAGCGTGGCGGCATGGAAGCAACTGGAGTGGATTACCTACGCACCTTAGCCTTGGCAAGGCTTGTGCTTGACAACGTTGACAATATCCAGGCGTCTTGGGTCACTCAAGGAGGCAAAGTTGGGCAGCTTAGCTTGTCGTACGGTGCGAATGATATGGGTAGCGTTATGATTGAAGAGAATGTTGTCCGGGCCGCGGGTGCCGCCTTTTGTATGGACGAGTTAGAGATTGTTAGAAATATCGAAAATGCAGGCTTTATTCCGAAACGACGGAATATGCATTACAAAGTCCTTGGTGATCCGATTGTGCAGCAACGTGAGGTTCCAAGAATGACCACGCTCGCCCAAGCTAGGGCTGCTAACGATCATTCGGTGCCGGAAGAGCTCGTACGGTATCGAGCGAGGACGCCTAGTGGAAAGCGGCAGCGCGTCCAGCATTAGAGGGTCCTTTTCCCGATGCGTCGTTACCGCGCTGCCTGGGCTCTTCCCATCGCAGCTGCCCCGATCAAGAATGCCAGCATTACGCTCGACCATGGGCGCATCGTGTCCGTCGGTTCGGCCTCCTCAAGCAGTTCTGCAGCTAGTAAAGACCATATTGATCTCGGTTCAGCCGTAGTATTGCCTGGTCTGGTTAACGCGCACACGCACCTCGAACTCTCGTTGCTCAGAGGTCGCATAGCACCTACTGAGTCGATGCCTAAGTGGGTCGAAGAGGTTCTTAGTTCAGAAGGTGGCACTGACATTGAGACACGTACTGCTATTGAATCGTCCATCGTTGAGTTAAGACGTCACGGCACAGCTCTCGTTGGGGACATCAGTAACACCCTGACGACGGTCGAGCCACTTAAGCGAGCATCCCTGTCGGCGGTGGTCTTTCATGAGCTTCTGGGGTTCAACTCCTCCGAACCTGATGCCCAGGCTAGTTCTGCGGTAGATGCAACCAACTTGTCGAGTGATGTCGAAGGCGTCAGAGTCAGTGTCGCTGCGCACGCGCCCTATTCAGTATCACCTAAATTATTTCAGGCATTACGCCGAAAATTAAGTGCCAAATATCCAATGGCGCCAATCACCGTGCATCTAGCCGAATCGGCCGAGGAATTAGTGTTTCTCAACGATGGCGGAGGCCCTTGGCGACAGTTACTGGAGCGGCGTGGTGCATGGAACCCATCTTGGGAACCTCCCGGGTGCAGTCCGGTCGAGTTTCTTAAACGCGTTGGTTGGCTCGACCCGTCGGTCATTGTCGTACACGGCGTGCAGTTAAGTTCTCAGGATCTTCTTGAACTTTCGGCAAGTGGTGTAACGTTAGTGACCTGTCCACGAAGTAATGTGTGGACAGGAGCCGGACCGCCCCCTATTAAGCGTTTTATAGAATCTGGTGTCCGTCTAGCGGTCGGTACGGACAGTCTAGCCAGCGTACCAGACCTAAATCTGTTTGCCGAACTTGCGAGATTGCGGGAACTCTCACCAGACGTTCCGGCCTCGTCTTTGCTCATGAGTGCCACGATTGAAGGCGCGAGAGCGCTCCGATGGGAGGATGAGTTTGGCACGATTGAGCCGGGGAAGAGTGCGGACTTGATTACTGTGGCGCTTCCCGAGAGCGTCAGTGATGTGGAAGAATATCTAGTCTGCGGTATCGGTGCTTCAGACATTACTTGGCTCGAGGACGTGGGTTGAGGGAGAAGTGGCTGGTTATTGTCCCAGAATCTTGAGAGGGTGACTTGATGCTGAGGCGGATACAGGTTTACGCCTCATTCGTTCGTTTTAGCCATTCGGTTTTTGCGTTGCCGTTCGCTTTGGCGGGTATGCTGCTAGCGTCACGGTACACACTAGTGACACTCAGTCGCGTGGGCTGGGTCATTGCCGCTATGGTGGCTGCCCGCACTGCGGCGATGGGTTTTAACCGCCTAGTGGATGCGAGACACGATGCGTTGAACCCTCGTACCGAGGCGAGAGAAATACCCCGAGGTGTCATTTCACGCTTCCAAGCGGTGATGTTTGTGGCGTTTTGGTCGTCGGTGTTCGTTGCTGTGACCTCGCAGATTTCTACCCTCTGTCTTGCTTTGTCGCCTGCTGCATTGGCGATCACTTTTTGGTATTCACTGGCGAAGCGGTATACGAATTATTCGCAACTTTTTCTCGGACTCGCAATGGCAGTCGCACCGGTCGGGGGGTGGCTCGCCGCGGGCGGGCGTGCGGGTTGGGAACCATGGTTGCTCGGTTTGGCAATCGGAATGTGGGTCGGGGGCTTCGACGTGCTGTATGCATGCCAGGACGTGGACTTTGATCGGAACCAAGGCTTGCGATCGATTCCAGTCCGATACGGGGTATCGAAATCGTTGTGGATCTCTCGTGGTATGCACGTGGTGACGATCGTAATGCTCACAGCACTTGCTGCGGTAACGAGTTTGGGGCTGATTTATCTTTTCGGTGTGGTTGTAGTGGCGGCACTGTTAGTCTACGAGCAGTCTCTCGTGCGTGCTAACGACCTGTCGCGTATCAAGCAGGCGTTTGATTTGAATGGCTATGTCGGCATTCTCTATTTAGCAACTACTGCGGCAGCAATCTATGTCGGATGAATCTCGCCGGTCGCTCACTGTTGCCATTACCGGTGCCAGTGGTGCGTTATACGCCGTTCGCACTGTGGCCGCTTTGCTTGAACAAGCGTTCCATGTCGAGTTAGTTGTGAGTGACTTTGGGCGTCGGCTTCTAATGGAGGAGCTCAGTGTTTCCGCAGACCGCCTATTACCTCATCTTATAGAGACTTATGGTGCGACTGTTGAGTGTGGAAGCCTGCGGCTGCATTCGAACAAAGATCTCGGCGCGGGTATCGCGAGCGGTAGCCATGGCTGTGACGGCATGGTCATCGTGCCGTGTTCGATGAAAACGCTGGCAGGAGTAGCCCACGGACTGTCACGAAATCTAGTCGAGCGGGCGGCCGATGTAATGTTGAAGGAACGTCGTCCGTTAATTCTTGTACCACGCGAGACTCCAATGAGCTTACCGCAGTTGCGAAACATGGTTACCTGTGCCGAAGCAGGGGCGATGGTCCTTCCCGCGATGCCTGCGTTCTACCAAGGACCTAAAGAGCTAAGTGATCTGGCGGATTTTATGGCAGGCAAAGTTCTAGCAGCACTTGGGCTAAAGCATAACTTGTACCCGGCATGGAAAGAATGACTGTCGGTTCGAAGCCCCTCCAGAAGGACGCTCACTATATCGCGAGCATGTTTAATGCTATCGCACCACGATATGACATCCTGAACCATCTATTGAGTGCCGGGCTGGATAGACGATGGCGTGCTCGGGCAATCGCTGAACTCGAATTGAATGGGCAGGAAACGCTCGTCGACTTGTGCACCGGGACTGGTGACTTGGCGCTCGCGGCAATCCACTCCCGTCGGTCAGGCGCACGGCGTGTCGTTGGGATTGATTTTGCCAGTGAGATGTTGCACCTAGGAGCTCAGAAGTTACAGCGCTACACGGCTAGCTCGTCCGTCCACTTAATGCGCGGTGATGTATCGTGCATTCCGTTGTCAGATGAGTCGGCCGACGTGGTGACGATCGGTTTTGGGATTCGAAACGTCTCAGATAGCAGATTGGTCTGTACCGAGATCCGTCGTGTACTTCGCCCTGGAGGACGCCTAGCAATTCTCGAGTTTAGTATGCCCTCAACCGCGATCCTCAGAGGACTGTACCGATGGTATTTTACGCATTTCTTGCCACTCCTCGGCCGTCTCGTCTCGCGTCATTCGGAGGCTTATTCGTACTTGCCAGCCTCGGTACAGTCCTTCTTAACTCCGGCCGCGTTGTCGGCCTTGCTAGTGGAGTCGGGGTTCACGAATGTGCGGACAATTCCACTTACCTGCGGCGTCGTATATCTGCATGTGGCAACCCGCGCCTGATCGATAGGGAAATTGCTGGCTGTTATAATCTTCTAACCGACTAATGTATTTTCAGTTCGATGAATTGCGTCCTGACACGCCGTCCTTTGACGGTCCGATGTCGCGCCGCGAGGGAGTTCTGATTTCAGTTGTGGGCCATGCCCTACTGCTGGTGCTTGTACTGTTGATTCCTGGGCTGCCGTTTGTCCAAGAGATGGTTCAACGTCAAGCGCAGGAGCTTGCGGCTCGCAATTCAGAGCTTCTTGAGCAGCGGCTGGCGGAGCAGCGCCAGGCCGAACGCTTTGTCTTCGTTCAACCACGCATTGATACTGAGGCACTAGAGCCCCCAGATGTTGGCATGCTGTCAGACTTGGATCGTGCAGCGATGGCTCCTGAACGTTCGTCTGAGCCATTGAATCCGGTTCCATTCGCGCGTGGCAATTCTTCCGAATTTGTCATCCTTCCG
>PBBF01000016.1 GCA_002717745.1 Acidobacteriota bacterium | reverse complement strand
TAATCTTTGGACGGATCGACCTGGGCCCTTACCAGCGAGGAGTCCAGCACCACCGCTATCAGCAGGATTGACCCAACCACGAACGCAGAATCCCTAAACCATCGTCGTTGTGGATCGATGTCCACCATTCATCTACCGCTCCTTCCGATTCCAGGCTTAGCTATGCCAGACACCTCGTACGGCCCAGTTTCTTCTAGGGCTGTCTCACGGTCGGATACTCGATACCGAGCTGCTCAAGATACGTGTCGTACCGGGCTGGATCGAAGTAGTACTTTCGCATCTCGTCCCGAAACTCCCCCATGATCTCACGATTTAAGTGGGTCGCCGGCCGGTCATCGGCACTGATAAATGGAACGTACTGCTGAGCCTCTGTCTGAACATCACGATAGTACGTCCAAGCCGCCTCGACCTTCTCCGGTTGGAGGAGAAAATCCAGCGCGGTCATTGCCATAACTTTCGCGCCCGCTGTTGAGCCTTTGTGGGCGATCGGCGTCGCCATCGCGACGGCACTCGACCAGTGGTGGCCGCCACCTCCCGTCCGGAAGTTTGACGGGAATCTCAGCGTGACCGTCGGTACGTTCCACGAGATATCGCCAATATCATCCGAACCGCCGCCGGTCCGGACGCCTTCTGGCGGCCCGCCCAACTCACCAAGTTCGGTCGCAAGTCCAGTCGGTTCGGCACCAAGCTCTTCCTGGAGAGCCCTAGCTAGAGTATGGTCCGCTTCACTCCACTCGGGGAGCCCAACCATCTTGATATTCTCGTACATCGTTTCCGCAATCACTTTATTGAAGTGCCGCGGCCAAGCCGACCCGAGGATACGCCACTCCACTTCAGTATTAGTCATTTTGGCCGCTGCCTCCGCCGCTGTGTTGCCAATCTCGAAGAGGTCCTTGATGTGCTCGTAGTCAAGCTCGCGGAAGTAGTACCAAACTGAGGCGCGCGATGGCACAACGTTTGGCTGGTCGCCTCCATCTGTGATCACATAGTGCGTGCGTTGCGATAGCCTAAGGTGTTCACGTCGGTAATTCATAGCCGCATTCATCAGTTCAACAGCATCGAGCGCGCTGCGACCCGACCATGGCCCTCCGGCCGAATGCGCTGACTCACCGTGGAATGTGTACTCTACCGACACGAGCCCATTACCGCTGCCCTCGCCCCAACTCACGCTCATGTTGTTACTCACATGGGTGAAAATCATGATGTCAACATCCTGAAACAGTCCGCCACGAACAAAATAGGCCTTCGATCCCAACTGCTCCTCAGCAACACCTGGCCAGAGCATGATCGTTCCTGGAATCTTTTCACGCTCCATGAGCTTCTTGAGAACGAGCGCCGCCGTCACGTTCACGGCNTGGCCNGAATTGTGCCCTTCGCCGTGGCCTGGGGCGCCTTCGATAATTGGGTCGTGGTAAGCCACGCCAGGTTTCTGCGACGCCTTAGGAATGCCGTCGATGTCGCTCCCGAACGCGATAACCGGCTTACCCGATCCCCAGGTCGCAATCCACGCCGTTGGCATCTCTGCGACTCCNTGCTCNACCAAGAACCCGTTGTCGCTCAGGATGCCAGTCACATAACTNGAGGTTTCGAACTCCTGAAAACCCAGCTCGCCAAAGCTAAAAATCTGGTCNACNGCCTGTTGTGTNAANTTTCGNAGGCTCTCGACCTCAGCTACAGCTTCNTGTTTNAGGTCGTNNAGNCGCTCGNNCTCNTGTCCATGGANAGNGAACGGGTTTGCNANTAGNACAAGTGTTAAAACNGCNAACCAACAACGACCGTGCATGAAGNGCCTCCTTCAATAGCCGCNTGACCNAGGTAGTTATGCTCCGAATAGCTCGACTCCGAAAANACGTGCGAGAATGACAATNCCCGTTAGCCCGCTGAACACGGCCAGACTCAACCANCTAAACATAACTTCGAATGTCGATGGATAGAAGTGTTTATCGGATTTTGGGATGATGGTCAGACAATAGTACAGATTCAAGAAGTAAATCACCGGTGCAACGAAGAGGGCCAGCGCNGAGGCGACTAGCACCAAANAGACTGGCCTGGGTACTCCCGCAATGATCGCCACTGACGNGACAAGNGAAAACAACATCGTCAGACGGTAGATGTTGTACTCGGAGTACCAGTGTCGGCGGTGGGCGTCGGTGAGATCCTCCCTTGCAACCCCCTGTAATGCCGCCGTCGATCGAAAGATATTTCGACAGCAGGCNCCNACNATTCTCGGCCAACCATCAAAGTAGTTAAACGCGGTGGAGTANGTCGCAGCNAACGCNCCGAGAATAAAAACGATCATCATCTNCGGGCCGATACTGTCAGTGAAGATTCTAGCAATCTCGCCCATGACATTGTTGCCGGCTACCTCGCTGGGATACATCCAGGTGGCGGCCAGTAAAAGAAAAATGGTGGCCAGCATGAATGACACTANGTGACCCAGCCTGAAATCCCACAAGCCGATCTGAAACCAACGGCGACAGTATTCAATACCGTGTGCCGGAATCTTCGATGTATCAACCGCCAGGGCAACTTTCGAGCTCGAGAACGGATCGAACACTGGCACTAGTCCAGCGCGCTCCAATTCCGGCCTGATGCGCCCCATGCCGACCTTCTTCGCTTTACCCCACTCTGAAGCCTGGAGTGATACATCAATCCCNGTGGGCAGTAACCCAAGNAACGCAGCAATNACGAGCCACGACCCCGCGGGCGTTTCAAANATAAAGAAATGGCTGAACGCATCTAAGCCAACTGGACGGAAGAAGAACACCAAGAACGTGCAGGCAACCAGCATCCCAGCCAGAATCTTGGTTGCGGTCTCAACTGCTGCGTAATTGCCGTAGAGAATGATCGCCACCGCTGAGACGGCAAGCACCAAGCCATAGTGTGTCTGNGAAAGCGGCAAACCAACGGTCGTCGTGAAAAGGTAATACGCGACTGCGGCTGCAGCAGCTAGNCGACCCGCCTGACCAATCGCCGACTGAATGACCGTGGTAATCATCACGTACCAGAGCGGCCATTTTTTCCAAGCTGTGCCATATGCTTCGATGAGGCTCTTACCAGTAGCATTTGTAAACCGGAAGGCCATCTCAAATCCGTAGTACTTGAAGATATAGGCGATAGGGATACACCACAGCAGCGCAAACTCAAACCGGCCACCTGCGGTCGGTGCCGTCACAAGATGGCTAGTCCCAACACCGGTCATCATCAGGATGAGTCCGGGACCAAAGTGTCGNAGCATTCCCCGNNAGGAGGTACTCGGCAGTGACAACTTNCCGACTACTTGTTCCAACCGTGCCGATTGCTCGTCAGTCATNNCTGAGGNTNCCCCCGCTCACGTTTCCTTGCGATTCTGGACGAACTGCCATCCGAAACGTCCCTTGATGCACAGATGCCCGTGGGTCACCGAATGGTCGATCGGCGACATTACCTTCACGATCTCATTGTTCTGCACGTGTAAATCAAGATTGCATCCNACACCNCAGTAAGGACANACCGTNCGAGTCACACTCTGCTTTGATTCGTCCCACTCTCCACTTTCTCGACGGTCATGCTCACTCTTGAACATAAGGGCGCCCGTTGGACANACGCCGATGCAGTTCCCGCAATACACACAAGCCGAATCGTCTAACCGCCGATCGAATTCNGTNGAAATNCTNGCGTCAAAACCTCGGCCNGCNACCGCAATAGCAAACGTGTTCTGCGCGTCCTCNCCACAGGCTTCAACACACTTGTAGCAAAGGATGCATTTNGAATAATCGCGTATGTACATCTCGTCGTGAATCTTGACCGGCTGTGNAACCGTTTCCGCTGTCGTTCCGTCCGGCGCGTGGTGATGNCCNGGGTTTCGACTATCGCGGTCGCTAACCGCTGCCGCCAACGGACCAAACTTCTCGGCATTCACNTCGTAGCCATCCATCCACCGCCGCACATCTTGACTTGCCAAGGACAGNTCGACTGACGAAGCCAAGAGTTCAAGGACAAGTTTTCGGCTATGACGAACCCGTGGTGTATCGGTTCGCACGACAGCCCCTGGCTGCGCCGCACGCGAGCACGAGGGCACCAGCGTCCGGGAACCTTCAAGCTCAACGACACAGACACGNCACGCGTTTACAGGAGTGAGGGTCTCGAGATAGCACAGCGTCGGNGTGTCAANACCCTTCGCGCGGCAGGCATCCAGGAGGGTCGCTCCCTCAGGCACACGCACCGTCTCACCATCCACGGTCACTTCGACCAAAGGCAACGTCCGTCCCGTCACTTGATCACTCATGCTTGGNTCCTCCGAACAATCCCAACGCCACCGCCGACTGCACTGCATTGGCNGCGGTATGCCCAAGNCCGCAAATCGACGCGTCGCGCATCACCTGAGCCAGCTCGTCCAGTAACTCAGNCTCGGCNGACNGCTGAGCATCATCACGTGCTAGCCGCTGCAAAAGCTCNTCCTGACGTACCGTGCCAACTCGGCACGGAACACACTGCCCGCATGATTCATCCCGAAAGAAAGCCGCGATCCGTAATACGATACCGCGCATGTCAGCGTTTTCATCAAACGCCATCACGACGCCAGAACCCAGTGATGCGTTGATNGNCCGAGTCCCCTCAAACGTGAGCGGCGTGTCGAGGTGCTCTGGCAACACAAAGGAACCGGCAGCTCCTCCGAGCAACACGGTCTTGAGACGTTTACCACTGCTTATTCCACCAGACAGATCCAAGAGTTCACGTAACGTTGTACCGAACGGCACCTCATAGAGACCTGGCTGCTCCACAGCACCAGACACGCAAAAGAGCTTCGAACCGGTAGATTGTTCGGTACCAACCCCGGCGAAGGCCGACCCACCTTCAAGCAAAATGTCGAGAACATTAGCTAGCGTCTCTACATTGTTAATGACGGTCGGCTTACCGAACAGACCGACCTCCACTGGAAACGGTGGTTTGTTCCTGGGCTCGCCGCGAAAACCTTCGATCGAACTGAACAGCGCTGTTTCCTCACCGCAGATATAGGCACCGGCACCACGACGAACGTCGATATCGAAGCAAAACCCACTGCCCATCACATCGGGACCCAGAAGACCTACCGATCGGCACTCGCGGATCGCGTGCTCCAGTCGCGCGGTCGCAAGCGGATACTCGCCCCGTATATAGAGGTATCCCTGTTCAGCGCCAACGGCAAAACCTGCGATTGTCATCGACTCGACGATGGCAAACGGGTCTTCCTCCATCAAGACGCGGTCCTTGAATGTCCCAGGTTCAGATTCATCGGCATTGCACACTAAGTAGTGTGGCTTGACCGGAGCCTTAGCCACGGCATCCCACTTGCGGCCAGTTGGAAACGCCGCACCGCCACGACCTTGTAGCTTTGCCCCCGATACTTCTGCAATCACCTGCGCCGGCCCGATTTCAATCGCTCGGCGAAGTGCTGCATATCCGTCGGCGGACCGATACGCAGCAAGACTCGTCGGGTCACAAGAGTCAACACGCCGTAGTAAGCGCAAGGCTGGATCTCGCGGTCCGGTGGTTTGCGGCGTTGAGATGGAGGGAGGTGTCGGTACAGCGGCACCATTCAGCACCTCTTCAATATCTTCCACCTTCGCAGGCGCCACCGTACCGTCCGCCGCATCTCCAGCCAACTGAAACAGAACGGCCGGCGCACGTTCGCAAAGCCCGAGACAAGGGCTTCGATGCCAGGTCGCTTGCCCGTTTACCGATGGCGTTCCTGGGGAACCCAATTTATGCTCTAGGGTCGCGCACAACCCGTCTGCGCCACGTAACTTACAGGCGATATCGTCACACACGTGCGCAACACGTGGCGGCCTCTCATTGGTAGAAAGCAACGCGTAAAAACTCGCAACACCGTAGGCTTCAGCAGGTGGGACCAGAAGTTGGCGACAGATCTCATTGAACGCACCCTGCGAGATCCAGCCAACCTTCTTCTGTACAGCGTGGAGTGCGGGCAGCAGTAGGTGTCGCCTGGCGCGCACCTCTTGGAGGCCTTCCCCTGTAACCTGCTCCGNCTCAGGGAAATCCGACCGAGGCTCAAAAATGGTAGCGACCGCAGCGCGTTCTATTTCATTCGCCTCAGCCGGCAGTAGTTTCAGGTCCATTTACGCTCGTTCATCCTCCAATACCGACCGACGACTCAATTTTCTCGATACATATCGCCGTAGCCTTGAAATCGGCCGTTCCCGACTTCTTGTCCCAGGTCGGGTTGGTCAGTTTATTGGTTTCAGCCTCATCGGGAAAATGGAAGGTGGTAAACGCTAAGCCGGGTCGCAGATCGTCCGTATAACGCACAGTCATGTCGATCGCGCCACGGCGTGAGCGGACCCGTACCTGCTCGTTATCAGCGACACCCCATCGGCGACCGTCAGACTCGCAGATGTCAAGNGTCTCNGGCCGCCTGAGCGGNGACCGAAAGCCNCCGCTCTGCACTCCGGTGTTATATGAGTCCAGTCGTCGCCCGGTTGTTAGACGGAGCGGATATTCGTCAGTCAATTCATCGGCTGGTGGCAAATGCTCAACGACNCTGAANGGTGCTANGCNACCTTCCACGGGCCGCTTCCACAGCCGACCGTGCAAGTANGAACTCCCCTGACTATTCTCATCAGGACAAGGCCAACAGATNCCACCCANCGCCTCGATCCGNGCGTANCTCATACCAGCATGCATCGGGGACAGGCTNCNNACTTCGTTCCAGATTTCCTCAGCAGTTGGAGAGCCCCAGTCATGTCCTAGCCGTCTTGCAAGTTCACACAGTATCTCGACGTCGTCACGCGCTTCNCCCGGAGGGTCGAGTGCTTTTCGGACACGTTGTACCCGTCGCTCGCTACTCGTAACGGTGCCCTCTGCTTCCGCCCAGCCAGCGGCGGCTGGTAATACGACATCCGCGAGTTCAGCAGTCTTGGTCAAGAAAATGTCCTGAACGACGAGNTGNTCCAACCCTTGCATCAGGTGAATCGCGTGCTCAGCGTTCGCCTCAGATTGNGCTGGGTTCTCGCCAATCACGTAGAGACNACGCAGATCGCNCCGTTCCATGGCTTCNAACATCAGTGTTAAATGCCATCCGCTCTTCTCCGGAATAGTGCAGTTCCAAGCACGCTCAAACTTCTGACGTAGTGCGTCATCTTCCACATCCTGGAAGCCNGNTAGTTTATTCGGAATTGCACCCATGTCACCGCCACCCTGAACATTATTCTGGCCNCGCAGAGGATTGAGNCCAGANCCAGAGTGTCCAACGTGGCCTGTTAGNAGCGACAGGTTAATCAGAGACAGCACNTTGTCCACTGCGTTGTGATGCTCTGTNATCCCAAGTGTCCAGCAGAGCTGTGCCTTCTTGGCACCAGCGTAGNNGTGAGCNAGATCTTGGATCAAGNCTCCTGGCACGCCAGTGATTCGTTCGGCNTGCTCGAGGGTATACGNCTCGACCGCCANGCGGTACTCATCGAANCCGGTCGTAGCATGCTCGATAAAATCACTGTGAACGAGACCTTGGGTGATAATTTCCCTCGCCACAGCGTTGGCTAGANCAATATCGGTNCCGACGTCTAGGCCAAGCCAGACATCTGCCCACTGCGCCGAACTCGTTCGGCGCGGATCCACAACNTAGCAGCGGGCNCCGTTCCGCACTGCCTTTAGTAGATGATGGAAGAANATCGGNTGGGTCTCNCGAGCNTTCGACCCCCACAAGATGACTACGTCAGCTTCTTCCAGTGCNTGGTAGGAACTCGTGCCGCCTCCCGCTCCGAAGACCGTCGCCAGACCGACGACGCTGGGAGCGTGTCAGGTGCGGTTACAGCTGTCAATATTGTTACTGCCGATTACCGAGCGAGCGAATTTCTGCGCCATAAAATTCATCTCGTTCGTCGTCTTCGAGCAACTAAACATCCCGACNGCAGACCCACCGTGCTCATCAACNACCTTCTTGAGACCTGNNGCCGCACGGTCNAAGGCCNCGTCCCAGCTTGCTTGNCGTANCGAGCCGTTCTCTCGAATCAACGGGTGTGTNAATCGGGTTAAAGGTTTTCCCATCTCGTGTCCTCGCAGCTCTCGGAAGAGCGAAGTTTATCATGGCAAGTAGCAGCATTCACGATGGACTCGGNGATCGNACCGAAATCANACCGGTGTTCGTGCTAATCTTGGGNANNAATCAAGACCATTCCGCACTTGACCACTAAATACNGACCCCGACGGCTGTNCAGATTGATGAGGGANACCTACGATGAATAACTATTGGCGCATCGGCTTANTNNTCGGCCTNCTCTGGCAAGTCCCCNGTGGGACTCTTGCACAGACAANCGAACNNCCAAGCCCAGAAAATCTAGCCGCGCGCACCTGGTTCCAGGATGCCAAGTTCGGGTTGTTTATCCACTGGGGAATCTATAGCGTTCTCGGTGCCGGTGAATGGGTNATGGAAGAACGGGGGACCCCGTCCTATACCGATAGGCCTGGTATTTCAGTATTGCACTACGACCGTCTTGCCGAACAGTTCAACCCAACCGAGTTCGACGCTCGCGAGTGGGTGGCACTGGCCAAGGCCGCCGGCATGAANTACATNACGATCACCTCCAANCACCATGATGGNTTTGCAATGTACGACTCCGCCCTGACTGACTGGGACATNGTCGACCGAACNCCCTANGGGCGTGACGTNCTNGCCGACCTCGCCGAGGCCTGNCGGGAAGAAGGGATCAAGTTATTCTTCTACCATTCCCAACTGGACTGGCGACATGAGGATTACTTCCCACGTGGTCGAACCGGTCGACAGGCNGGACGGCCAGAACGTGGNAACTGGAACACGTATATTGANTTCATGAATGGTCAGTTNCGAGAACTCCTGACCAATTATGGGGAGATCGGTGGGATTTGGTTTGATGGGATGTGGGATAAATGGGATGCGCCATGGCGATTAGANGAAACCTATGCGCTGATCCANGAACTTCAGCCGCAGGCTCTCATCGGATCCAATCACCACCNAGCACCGANACCCGGCGANGACTTTCAGATGTTTGAAAGAGATTTGCCTGGCGCCAACAGCNCCGGGTTCAACACAACTGAAATTGGCACNCTGCCGCTCGAAACAGCAGAAACGATCAATCGATCCTGGGGCTTTAANNTNACCGATCACGATTACAAGAGNACCGAAGANCTCATCCGTTACCTTGTANGCGCTGCGGGCCGAGGTGCAAACTTCTTGCTNAACGTCGGACCGATGCCNANCGGGAAGATNCAGNCTGAATTCGTAGAGCGATTACGTGGNATNGGTGGCTGGCTCGAGTTGTACGGCGACTCAATCTACAACACGCGTGGCGGTCNAATCNCTCCAGGACCNTGGGGNGTTAGCACGGCAAAACAAGACGTCGTCTATCTCCACGTGCTCGACTGGAATGNGCGGNTCCTCGCACTCCCGAGCNTCAACCGNAAANTAGCAACCGCCCGGTTACTTCGCAACCAGNCCCTTGTGCCGTTTGAGATGAACGATGATGCTCTATTGGTNACGCTNCCGGCTCGACCCGACNGCCTCATCGANGAAATCGTCGTCCTTGAGATGCAATCGGGACAGCCCTGAAGTGGNGACCGANAATCATTCCGGNAATGCCTCGCTNTGGGGTTCTGGTAACCAGAAGCTGGCTGTAAATCCCAAGACGTAGACGAACAGGCCGACAATCGCNGANGCATACGCTAGCTGTACCGTNGGGTTTTCTCCAGGCATGACATTGGTCAACTGCGTCGTCACTANAGCNAANGACGTTCCGATCATTCGCCCNCCGATNTTNGCNGCGAAACTCTCACCAGTACCTCGAAGGTGNGTGGGATACANGCGCGGAAGATAGTTNCCCCAAAAACTAAACTGCGCGACGGTACACACACCGGCGACGAATAAGCCAAACTGAAGCATNGGAAGNCTGGTGGTCGTAGCGAANAGGAANACTGGCGGCACAAGTAGCAGGCCCGGCACCTGGAACACTCGNAGTAATCGGCGCCTAGCAACAATCCGAACAGCAANGAAAGCCAAGAGNAACCGNCCGGTGAGCCCTCCCATNTCCTGAACGAATTGAACANTGCCGACAATCTGNTNTTGTTGNACGCGTGCCAGCATCGCGATCTCCTCAAGGCCTGGGACAATTCGCGGCGCCTGCTGTAACGCACCAAACGCCGCACCATAGGCACACGCAAACATTATCGCCGTCACAATGGTTGTCTGCCGATACGCCGGTTGGAACAACTCGACGATGCTGGGCCGCTTTAATGTACCTGCCATTTTCTTCTGGTACCACGTCGGCGACTCAGGTAAGAAAGGTCGGACCACGATGAGAGGTAAAGCTGGAATCACGCCAGACATCAGGGTGTAACGCCAAGCCTCATGACCACCTTGGATTTCCGGTAATGAATCGCCATAGGTAACAGCAAGAAAATAAGCTCCGCTGACAAGAAGACCGCCGATCGACGAAAAAGCCTGCGTGTAGCCGAGTACTGCTTCACGCTGTTTCGGCTCAGGGAATAACTCGGCAAGCCACGCAACGGCCGCGACAAACTCCACAACAACGCCAGCAAAGGTCGTGCAGCGTAAGACCAGCAGCATTTCAATTGACGTAGCGAACCCCGCAGCTAGCGCAGAGCCCGCGTATAGGAGGATGCTCCAGACCAACACACGCCGGCGTCCGAATAGATCCGTAAAATAACCTCCCAGTAAGCCAAAACTGCCGCCGACCACCGCTGGCACGAAGAAAAGCATGCCAACCCAGAGGTTGAAGGCGGGAGTACCTGGCGCAGCACCAATTAATTCAAGCAGTGCTGGACGCACGATGAGCGGCAACATCAATAGTTCGTAAATGTCGAACGCGAAGCCAAGTGCAGCAACTCCGCAAATTGTCCATTGGATTGGAGATAGACGGCCGAAAGACTGTGGCATCAAGAACTCCAGAATCTGATGTGTTTAGACGCTCAGCGCAAGGAAATTCAGAAGCGTTACATTACAATGAAGAGAGTTACGGTGCACCGGTCCAACTGCACAGCGACAGTTTCGAAGGTAACGTATTAATCTCAAAAGGAGCGATCTCATGACTTGGCTGTTATTCGCACTCGGTGCTGCCCTCTCCTGGGGAGTGTACGGAGTTGCGCTGCACACTGGTCAAGTGCAGCTTGGAAACCCTCTACGAGCCCTGTTATGCGTAGGTATCGCTTATTTTCTTATTGGCGTCCTAGTCCCAACATTCGCGCTCTCTTCCCAGGGAGAACTGACCGGTTTTTCGAGCACCGGCACCGCATGGGCCACCGGCGCTGGCGCGCTTGGCGCGATCGGTGCGGTGTGCATCATCTGGGCCTTCCGTACCGGCGGCATTCCGCTCTACGTGATGCCACTGGTGTTCGGCGGCGCACCTCTGGTCAACGTAATCACGTCAATGGTAATTCATCCTCCGAAAACCGCTCCGCACCCATTAATTTACGTCGGCTTTATGTTGGCCGCCGTCGGCGCCGGGATGGTACTGTACTTCAGGCCTCAGGCGTAGGCTCGTTCTCCTGGCGTTCACCAACCGCATAGAGAAACGAGTCGGTCCGCAAGAAAAGCTGTCCGTCGGAAATCGCGACCGAACTTAGCGTATATTCGTCCATCATATTCTCCGCGAGGATCCTAAACTCCGGACCTGCACTGTAAACAGTCGTCGTACCATCCTCGTTCGTCACGTAGATCTTGCCGTCAGCCAGTACTGGCGAGGAACTGTAGGTACCCGGCGTGATCCGCTGTGGACCATAGATTGTCTCGCCTGTCTTCGCATCGAGACAGAATACAATCCCGCGGTCGTTCACGATGTAGAAGTAGGTGCCATCGGTGACCGGTGTCGGCACGTCCGGACCATTTTGAGTTGTCCAAATAAGATGTGAGGTTGTGATGTCTCCTCGACCACCCGCACGGAGTGCCAGCAATGGGCGCTCTCTGGTCGGCGCATAGATTACCCCGTCCATGACTACAGGCGACGCAACAATCCGATACGCGCCGTTATTCTTTGGGTTCAACCCGTCAGCCCGCCACAGCTCAGCGCCGGTTTCAGGATCGTGTCCAGTAACCACATCACCGCCCGTTATGACGATCTCGGTTGTGTCGTCGTACTGCAACAGCGCGGGAGTGATGTAGGCGTCCGGTGACTCACGGCGTGCGTTTGTAGGACGTTCGACCCGCCAGACGGTCTTACCAGTCGCCGTATCGACCCGCAGGATATAGGAGGGATCGTCGGTCCGCATGCCGTGCAGTACCGGCACATAGAGGCCGTCCTCATACAGCAACGGCGACGAGGCGTAGCCCCAGTTGAGNCCGAACTGGCCGTAGTCTGNCTGAATGTTACGGGTCCATCCTTTGTTCCCGTCAAAATCGAACTGCGTGAGGATACCGGTTCCGGTCATCACCCAAACGTGTTTNCCATCAGTCACTGGCGAAGGTGATGACATGTTCTGCTTGCGACGTTTGACATTGCCATCNCTTAATNGGCGCCGCCATACCGGCTNTCCTGTTTGGCGATCAACAGCCCAAAGAGANATGTCCTCGCCGTCGGCGACGTTGAGNAAGATGTGCTCACCAGAAACGATNGGAGTGGCACCAGTCCAGGCCGGCATCGCGAGTTTCCAGGCGATGTTCTCACTATTCGTCCANGTNACCGGTAAANCCGTCTCTTGACTAGTGCCATTGAGATGCGGCCCACGCCACTGCGGCCAATCCCTGGCTTTAACGGGAATGAAAAAAATGGAAACGGNNAAGANGNTGAACANCAGNNTTNTNTGCATGNTTAATTTTATNATCGGTTCTGGTTTACTCCGCTTTAAGAGCAGCCAAAAGCGGCGACCTAGCCATTACTCGGGTCGCCGCAAGCGACGAAGTTGCCCCAGCGAGAGCCACCGTNACCAACANCCAACCAATCAACGCGAATGGCAACTGTTGGCCTCGTTCATACCAAGCGGGCGCGATAGCAATCAGCGCAGAGCAAGCTCCGATCCCCAAGCCCAGCATTAACAGTAGCAGGTTCTCAGCCAGCACCATAAACATCAGATGCTGCCGGTCGTAGCCAATGACTCGCAGCAGTGCGAGTTCCCGTCGTCGCTCAAGCACGTTTCGAAGTAGCACAGCACCCAACCCGATCGTACCNAGCAGNAGTCCAAGTACGCCAAGCGTCTGAAACGTAACTAGGTAGGTATTCTCCACGCGATGGAACATAGCCAAGCGCTCGGCGGTCGGCACAACGTCAAAGCCAAAATCGGTAAGCCGNTCCTCAAGNGCAACTGTTACCTGAGAAACTCGATCTTCAGGAACATCAATCATAAAGAAATTGAAGCCCTCCTGTTCGGGAAATACTCGTCGAAACTGTGCCTCCGACACAACCAACTCGCTTTGCAACACGCTGTCGGCTAGTGCGGCAACGATCCGCAGCCGTACCTCTCGATCAGTGTCACGGTTTAAGACGATCTCATCGCCAACCGCTAGGTGCAATACATAGGTCAGTGAGTTGGCGTCGGCAAGAGCTGGGACGACTCCATCGGGCAANTCACGTCTTAGGAGATGCCATGGGTTCTCCAGTTCAGCCGGTGTCCTCGCCAGCGTGGTACCNAAAGTGAACCGGTTGTCAGCAATAAAGCTATCAGAAACACCGATGACACGTGGATCGGCCGGCCGGTAGAGATTNANGCAGCTAGCATCNTCACCAGCCCGCACTCGGAACCGTTCGAAGTCAACGCCATCGAAAAGACTGCCCTCATATTCCGACAGCCCAAGCCGATTCCGACCAGCGGTTTGGTCAAGATCATCGCCCACCGGAAACAATGAATCAGCTAGCAAGGTGAATCCTCCAGTNCCCGACGCTCGGTCCCGTACATCGCCTTCGCTCCGGTGAAACGCGCCAACTGCTACGATCAAAAAAGNAGCCAAGGCGATGAGCGCGATGCAGAGTACGCTCCGACCTGGGCGGTAGCTGGAATTTCTCACGCCAAGTTGAACAAGCGGCCAAAGCCCTGGCTCAGTAATCGAACCCGGGACCATTCGACGCAGCCAAGTCCACGTAAAGCCCAGCAGCGCGCACAGCAATAGGGTGCCAGCANCGAAGAAACCAATAGTCGCGTTCAGTGCCCCTGTGCGCGCCGCGATGACAAGTGTGAGACCACTCGCTACAAGCACCACCGGCCCAACCCAGCCTGAGATGTGCGTCCAGACCGAGATTGCACGCGTCTGCTTCATGCCGTGAGCAAGCTGTGGCAGCGCCCCNCCAAGGAGACCACGCGGTGACACGGCCTTGAGTGACCGCAGGCTGACGGCAATCGTTAGCAGNGCCGCGATAACACCGCCCGCTGCACCGNCACCCAGTGTCTCCGGAGTCAAGTGCAGACTCAGCAGTGTCGTGCCTACCGCGTCAACCCACCAAGTGCGTAGCCCGTACATGATGACCTGTGCATACCCAACAGCGCAGACCATCCCAANCAACCCACCACCAAGACCGAGAACGATAGCTTCACGCCAAAACAGCGACCGGATCGTCTGAAAAGGAAAACCGAACGCCTGAAGCATGCCGATTTCTTGCAACCGCTGCTCGATGCCAAACTGGAAGAACAAGCTAACAAGTAGTAATGCAGATACAACNAGGAAAAAGCTAAAGTATGCGAAGTACTCCCCGAAGTTGGTCGCTCCAACCGATGCCCTGAGCGCGACCGCCCGGACTGGCNTCACACCAATNCCGGCCGCAATNGGGTCAATGTTGGCGACCAAGGTTCGGCGGTAGGTAACGGCGGTTGACGNTAGATCTTCGACATTGTCAGNGAGCAACCGGATNGACGTGAGCTGCCCGTACCGGGANCNCCACAGGTNCTGGCCNTCAGCCAACTCCACGAATCCCTTCGGNGTGGTCCGGTAANGGTCCCAGTACTCCTCATCACGCGAGTCNATANCACTGAGNTCAATTGGAAACGGNGGNTCCCAGTCGACCATGCTCTCCGCATCAGTCACCCCTTTGTAGANNGGGGCAAGTTCTCGATCGGCGGCGTCACCNGCGATCGACAACACTCCGTGAAGCTGAAAATCAGCCTGCCNCGTGNCTAGNCTGCCAGTGTCTTCCCAGACGTAGTACTCNGCNCTGATGATGTCTCCTTGACGCGCACCTAGGTCACGNACCGCCCANTCGTTNAGNAGGATNGGTGGATATTCGAGTNCTTCTGGCCAGAGTCCCGATCGACGTTGNGCACGGGATGACAANGCCGAAAANGANGAAAAGTCGACACCAGTGACNAGCGAATACGGTACGTCNCGAGGNCCAAGGCTCAANCGATTGATGAGATACGTCAGAATCGGCTGTGGGCGNAGNCCCATCTCNNCAGCAGACNCCCACACCGCGTCGGCCACGNCAGCNNNAACCATTCCGGCGCCTGNTTCAACNACTANNGCNNCNCGTTCGGGTAGCTCCCTAACGGTTACGGAAAGATCGTCGAGCGTGGCCGTCNTGCGTAAGGCTGCCTCCACANTNGCAACCTGAACCGCTGGGGACNCCAGCGCGNCCACGCGNTTCGACAGTAAGANCGTGTTAACTTCACGGTTGATANCCAANAGTTCNTGNAAACGCGAGAGTGAAACGAAAACCGCGCGNGCGGGCCCNTGNAGCTGACGNAGTGANAACTCNCCGAGCTCCGAGGGCGACAAGATNGACCCGACCGTTAGTCGGACGGTCCGACCGACATCNTCGCGCCGGCCGTGCAACGAGCCGAGNGGNACCTCCGANGGGCGCGCCACNCGCACGNGCAGTGCCGCACCGATGTCCACTTTGAGTTCACGCACCAATGCTTTACCGAGAAAAATTTCGTTTCGTTCAGGAGCCGACTGTGTTGTGCGCTTATGAAATCTCCAGAACCGATCGTCGACTCCGTACACCTGTACGCCAGATACTCGCCGGCCGGTGGCTGGGTCAGCGACAAAACCATTGAGTGCAATAAGTGGCACCGATGCATCGAACAGGTCAGACGTTGGTGGACCTGCCGCGAGCTCAGCAGAGAGTGCATCACGGAAAAATGTCGGTGACGTGATGACAGTGTCGGTCTGCCCGAGCCGACCGAGCGCGAGCGCGCGCAGAGAACCGCGTACCGATTCCCCCACGAGCAATGCGCCCCCAAGGACCGCGACAGCAACCGCAACACCCGCAACGACCGTAAGGTTCACTCGCCAGTAGTAGGTTAGGCTGCGCTTGACCAAGCGTCCGAGGGTCACGTCGCGCTCCTACGGGGCAGGAGCTGTTGACCGCGCAGTTCGAGCTTTTGGGTGAACCGGTCGGCGATAGTCTGGTTGTGAGTCACCACAACCAATACGGTCTGCTGCTCACGATGCAATGTCAGGAGTAAGGATGCGACGGTATCAGCAGACTCACGATCGAGGTTGCCAGTCGGCTCATCGCAAAGTACGAGCGGTGGATGTCGGATGAGCGCCCTAGCCAGTGCGACGCGCTGCTTTTCACCACCAGATAACTCGGCGGGCCGATAGTTAAGCCTTTCGCTGAGGCCCACCCGGTCGAGAAGGTCTCGGGCACGTGCGTGGCCATCTGGCAGAGGGTTCCCAACGAGCGTCGGTAATAGCACATTTTCAAGGACGTTACATTGCGGTAGCAATAGGTGATCCTGAAAGACGAAACCGATCGCCCGATTCCGAAACTCCGCCAGAGCCCTCGGCTCGAGCGTGAATGGGTCATCACCATCGAGGAATACTTGTCCCGAGGTTGGCGACTCGAGGGCGCCAAGGATATAGAGAAGCGTGCTCTTACCACTCCCCGACGGCCCCATGATCGACGCCGACTCCCCTCGCTGCATCGCGATACTAACGTTGGAGAGCACTGAAAGCTGCCCGCTAGGTGCCGGGTATACCTTAGATAAGTTGGACACTTCGAGCAACGTTACAACCTCTCGTTTCAGGATACGGCAGTAATTCCGGCTGACGCGATCATGTGCCCATACAACTCAACCGCGCGGTCGGCCATCCGGGACACACTGTAATGTTTTCGTACACCGTAGGCACCTTGCTCACGCAACTGTTCCATGCGCTCAGGCTGACAATATAAAGTAGCTAACTCGTCAGCCAGCAGATCTGAACGGTTCGCCTCGAACGAGATACCTCCACCAGTACGCTCCAAGATTTCTGGAAATGCTCCGTGTCCAGGTTGGACAACCGGCACGCCGCCGGCCATCGCCTCTAGGACAAAAATACCTTTGGGATCCGGGTAGGTACTAGGCACCGACAATACATCTAGGGTGCTCAGAAATTCAATCTTCTCATCACGATTGAGCACACCGCGATAGGCGAACTCACGACCAAGCCCCCACTCCACCAGATGCTGCTCGACCTCAGCGAGATAACTCCGGTGCTGGGGTGCCAGATACCCCGCGACTTCAAGGCGGGCATCCGTCACACCGAGGTGTTCGCGCAACCTCCGATAGGCTTCCGCAAGCAAGTGAAGTCCTTTCTCAGGGGCAACGCGAGCGAGGTAGCCGACTGTGAACGGCACTGACCGAGTCGATGACGTCGCACGGTGCTCAGGGTAACCTTCGAAATTGATGCCGAGTGGTAACACGTCAAAACGATCCTGAGGAACCGCAAGGTAATCAGACATGAAGTCGAGGTAGTATTCGCTCACTGGGAAAAAGCGATCGACATCGTTCGTGCACCTACGGATGAGATCAAGCGCAGTGTCGCGTTGGGCACGCGGTAGCGCTTCAAGAAACAGGTCTTCCCCTTGCAACGTACAGCACACCGGACGTCCGAGCGCCGCGCGCAGCGGTGCGGCCAAACCGATTAATAAAGAATTTGGAAGCACAATTAGATCCGGAAGCGGTTGTGTTCGCAGCCAAGCGATCAGTTTATGCAGCTCCTTACGCTGGTGACCGTTTTCCCCTTGCAGCACTGAAATTGTCAGAGCGCCGAGCTGAGCTGGATTAACGCTGACCGCGCGATCCGCGAACGCGCGAATCACCGACGGCGCGTCCCATAAACGATCAAGAAAGTGTGGGGTCTTACGGAAAAGTGGCAAGAGTTGCTGAAGGTAAACGCTGATCCCGCCATAAAACACATGCCCATCACTGACGTTGCGCTCGTCAGTCAGCGTGGGAGTGTAAAGTGGAAGCAGAAGCACTTGATGACCACGCGCAATTAGTTCGGCGGCCAAGGCGTTGTCGCGAAGACAACTCCCGCAGTACATGTTCGCTGCCCCCGCCGTGATCGACAGGATTCGCACCGCGCCTATGCCATTTGAAAGGCTCTCGCCCGGAACAGAAAATCGACGATGTTCCCTTCGTGGGGTGCGAGCCAGTTGACCTGGGTCGTCGGAATGGGTCCCAGGTTGAGACGATCAATGTTGGTCGCCTTTAGTAAAGACTGACGGAAGGCCTCATCATACGTGATGCCGGTGGCAACGAGCGTCGTCCCAATTGATGAGGTCATTTTATCCTGAGGACATTCCACGACGGTGACGTAGGGAAACATGTACTCTTTGCCAGCTGCGGCCAGCTGCGGCGACTCACATCGGATCACGGTTGGCCGAAGATAGCCGTAACGCTCCTGACTCGTTAGGCGGCCGCCACCATGGTAGAGCGCAGTCGCATCCTCAACGCCATCTTGCTCAAGCGCACGGTCAATGTCGACGGAAATAGCCTCAGCCTGTCCCGGCACTGTGAAAGCGGCGAGTTCGGCGTTGGGGTCATCTGGTGGCAAGGGTTCGATCGGCCCGAGACGCTTGGCTAGTGCTTCGGCAATCTCCCGTGTATGGCGTGACGCCCAGATGCCGGAACAGTTGATACAGCTTCTCCCGCTATTCACCAACACACTCTGGACCATTAGATCAAGATATTGTTCCCAATTGTCCACGATATCGTCGCCGAGCAGAATCTTGCTGAACCCAGGCCCATGTACCTGAACCGCCGGATTAGTTCGATAGTGATCAACGGTCGCGGTACCACCAAATATGAAACTGCGCGGACAGTGACTGAGAACAGCTGCGCCAACCTCAGCCTCACCAGGGTAGAAGGCAATTGCTTGTCGCGGGATGCCAGCCTGAAAGAACGCTTGCGACAGCCGCCACGGAGTCCACGGTTCCTGAGGTCCGGGTTTAAGCACCAGCCCCACCTGGAGCGGCACCACTGGCAGCCAAAGACTGTGTACACCTGGCGAGTTCGACGGCAGAACCATTCCGAGCACGGGCGCAGCCGCTTGATAACTACGCATAACCCCGCCCTCGTCGCCGAATCCCCGCGAAAAAATGTCGAGGTTTAGCTTGCGCGTCAGCGCAGCGAGAATCTGGTCGAGCTGCGCCAACACGCCGCCGAGCTTCTCCATGTTCATCCGACAAAGCTTCTCAGGTAGTCCGGTTGTCGCTGACTGTTGCCGCACAAAATCCTCAGGCGACTGTAGCGCGTCTCCAACTGGCAAGTCGGCCGACTGAAATAGCTCGCCGGCACGCTGCACCATGCGGATAAGTTCCGTGCACGGAATCTCTTGAAGCGCACCGCGTGCTTGCTCGGCTTTTCGCAGATCCCTGGCTACTAATCCGCCGTTGGCCTGGCTCACCTCGGCCACAGGCTCACCAGTGACGAAGTGCGACATGGCATTCACCTCGAGACTTCGATATGGTTCGCCCCATCGAAGGATAGGAAAATGGATCACGTCAATACACTCCTACCGTCGTCGCTGACGACAGGCGGCTAAATGGTCGAACACCGCTTACGCCGTCCCACGCATAACGCTCGTCCGGGCGTTCGCGCTCACCCTCGTCCCGTTCAAGAAAGCGAGGCAGGAAGAACTCCTTTGTGAGAGTCGTGATCATCACCCTCCCGGTTGCGCCATAATCAACAATCCGACCTGTATCGTCAGCCTCAACCACCTGGATAACTGCCCTCGGTTGCGGAGCATAATACGTGATCTTGTAGTTGTTTTCAGGTGTACTCGGTGCACTTGGAGCCAACCCCATCAGAGTATTACCGTAGGTCGGCGTCATGTAAACTCCATCGAGTAGTTCTTCATGCGCAAACCTGTTCCACTGCGGGGTGAACTCGGTTCCTCCAGAAAAAATGCCTGCGATCCCTACGTCTTTGAGGCTCGCCCCATCGGCCTCAAGACGCTCAGCCAACGCTTCGAGTAACTTCGGGGTGGTAAATAGACACTTGATGTCGTGATTCGCACCGAGGATTGTTACAGCCTGTTCAATCACATGCGCTTGATAGGCTTTCAAGTGTTCCATCCAGTTCTTTTTGATTAGCTTGATCACCCACCGCGGGTCGAGGTCCACGCAGAAGCAGATACCACCCCGGTGTTGAGCGAGATGTTCAACGGCCAACCGTAAGCGCCGAGGACCGCTCGGTCCGAGCATCAGCCAGTTTGAACCAATTGGAAAGTGAGTGGCCGGTAATGTCTTGGAAAATAGTTCATAATCGACCCGAAAATCATCGATGTTGATTCGACTCTTGGGCACACCGGTTGTGCCACCAGTCTCGAAAACATAAGTCGGCCGATCAGCGTAAGCCTTTGGCAACCACCGACGAACTGGACCGCCGCGGAGCCATTCGTCATCGAAGTGTCCGAACTTGTTAAGGTCGGCAAAGCCATTGACCTCACGCCGTGGGTCCCAGCCAGCGCGTTCAGCCCACTCTAGCCAGAAGGGACAGCCTGTCGACGTATCGAAGTGCCAACCGACAACGTTTCGAACCCACTCATCAAGCTCCTCTTGCGCTTGACGAACTACATTTACCATCGATTAAAGCATCCTACACTAGTGTTGTTTGAAAACGAGGAAAACTCAGTGTTATAGACTAACCGCGAACGGTGGGCCTTTACGGAGGAGAACTATGAGCGGACGGGTCGAACGAATCTGGATCAAGCGCTCTAAACAACACAGCATGGATGAAATCCGTGAAGTGCGCGTCGAAGCTGGCAAGGGGATCGTGGGTAATGCTGACCAGGGTGGGTGGCGACAGATCACACTCATCACCCGCGAACGCTGGGAAGAACTTATGCGCGAGCTCGGGGTCTCGTCTGATCCTTCGAACCGCCGTGCCAACTTGCTTTTGTCGGGCATAGAGTTGGCGAACGCTGGCGAACGTGTACTCGAAGTCGGCAACACCCGGTTAAGAGTGCGGGGAGAAACCCGCCCTTGCGACCTAATGGAGCAAGTGGTCCCCGGGCTGCGCGACGCCATGGATCGCGGGTGGGGCGGCGGTGCGTTCGCTGAGGTTCTCATCAACGGGTCAATCGCGGTCGGCGACATAGCACGTTGGAGCAACGAGAGCAGTAAGGCGTGAGAACCTTGGCACAACTCACGGCGGCGTTTCCGTTTTGGGTGCTCGTCGCCAGTGCGATCGCACTTTACCACCCCCCGTCCTTTACCTGGTTCAGTGGAACCTCCATCACGGTCGGCCTCGGCATCATTATGCTTTGCATGGGAATGACATTGGATGTCGACGACTTCCGCCGAATCGCAAAGCACCGGCGTCTGGTCGTGCCCGGCGTGGTGCTCCAGTACACCGTCATGCCCCTGCTTGGGTGGAGCATCGGTTATCTCTTCAACCTACCCACCGAGTTTGCAGTTGGGCTCATACTGGTTTCGTCCTGTCCAGGTGGTACAGCATCGAACGTTATCTCGTTTCTTGCCAAAGCCGATGTGGCGCTGTCTGTCACAATGACTACGGTATCGACGATACTTGCTGTCGGCATGACCCCAATGCTTACGGCCCTTCTCGCCGGTAGTCGAGTGGACATACCTACCACCGACCTGCTACTAGACATTGTGCAGGTCGTGATTTTTCCCGTTGTCCTTGGAGTGAGCCTTAATCGTTACGCACCGAAGGTTACGCGGGCTATTCTTCCAGTGGCACCTTTCGTGGCAGTCATCACGATTACCATCATCGTGGCTTCGATTATCGGCGCAGGAAAGCAACAGGTGTTGACCGCTGGCCTCAGCTTACTATTCGCCGTGTTCACTTTACACATTGGCGGTTTCGTATTGGGCTATGCTGCCGGCCGACTGATTCTGGGGCAGGAGCGGGCCGCACGCACAGTGTCCATTGAGGTTGGTATGCAGAATTCGGGTTTAGGCGTCGTACTTGCCCGTCAAAATTTCGCTAGCCCGCTCGTCGCCATCCCGTGCGCGATTTCGGCCGTTTTTCACTCGCTCATTGGCAGTCTAGCTGCGGCTGTCTGGCGCCGGAGGCCGTAGTGTTCGCACGAGTCACTACTTCCAAGTCACCTCCATTCCAAAGAAGTGGTCAAAGACCCTCCGGGTTGGATTGTTATTCGCATCGTTTTCAGGGCTCCGAATGAAGAAATCGATCTGCTGAGTCGCCGGGTTGACCGCGCCAGCCGGCGAGCGCTTGCCTACCAACGGGTAGTTCACCGCAAGCGTTTCACGGTCCCGCATTCCTTGCGTGACCATAAAGTGGATCTGGTAATCGTTGTAGAGGGTCTCTCCGTTCAGGGTTGCGCGGCCGAATCCCCACCCGGCCAGAAAAATAAAGGTCTTCGGCCAAAGCGTGTCACCGCATCCGGAATCGCCATGCTCGTAGATAGATGCTGCGATGCCGCCATCCTGACAGGGACTGAATTCATTAAACCGGTCAATTTCGAGTACTAGCTCCCCAGCCGTTAGCTGCAGCCGAGCAATAAATGTGCCCGTATTCTCGATTTCGTTGACGTCGATCTCGACTGTTCCGTTAACCGCGTGCACATCCGACGCATCATTATCGATATGGTCCCACCCCGAAGGGTCGTCTAGGCGACCAACCTGATAGACCCGAGATGCTGATAGCACCCAGCGTCCATCGTATAGGTCGTGTTGCTCTGGCGCATAGAAACTAACTTCGGCACCAGGCTGCTGGCGAGGCGTCGATTGCGCAGAGGTCAGATGCTCCCCCACGATTGCTGTTACCAATATCGCAAAGAGCACTGTTAGCATCCTGTGCACCGCCGTTAGAAGCATGTGTTGTCCCTTTCTCGAAAGTGCCTCGTAATTCATTGATAATCGTAGCTCAAAGTGACCTCCGTGGTCTGCGCCGGCTCAATGCGTATCGACCGGCGCGCCTGTCCCAGACGTTCGTGCCAAAACTCTAGGGTGTAGTCACCAGACGGTATGTTGTTAATGCGAAACGTGCCGGTAGCGTCGGTGACAGCATGAAACGGATGCGGGTCGATTCGAAGAAACGACTGCATCCAACCGTGCACGTCACACTTAATGACAACCATGCCTACCCCTTCGGCCACTCGTGAGACCCTGAGGCCGGCCGTCGGCAGCGCGAAATTCGTCTCCATCGCACCGTAGAGATGCGTCGTATGCAGCACCGGGTCACTGTTAGTGGCTTCAATCACCGTGCCTGCCGTCACTACGCTCACGTGTGGCGCAAACCGGCAACCTCGGTTGTCAATTGTGAGCGGTTTGCCGACCACTTGGGGAATACGAGCTTGTGGCACGTCTACCAGTGCAGCAATGACGTAACGAATTCCACGATCAGGTCCCACAATCAGATCTTGAAGTGTATGCTGCCGGCCACAGATTTCGGGATCTGTGCTGTTTTCAACAATGGTCGGTGTGGCAACACCATTGCCGCTTAACCGTATAACACCGGTCAAAAATCCCAGCCCTGCATCTTGGGCCCGTGGCAGGGAATCTTCGGCTCCAGAGCACCCGAAGACCAGGCCCATGAGAAGCGTGCCAACTGCCCTCATCAAGATCGTATGCACCTTCACTGATGATACACGGTCGAACAGCTCTACCTTTTGCTAAGATGCACGTCTCTAGCTTGGCCGCCCTACGGGGGGGCCAAATTCGTGTTAGAAACTTACCTGAGGAGGCACTGTGGACGCAGGTACTCTCGGCTGGCTCTCGGTCATTCCGCCGGTTCTCGCGATCGGAATGGCTATCGCTACTCGTCAGGTGACAGTTTCGTTAGTCGCCGGTATTTGGGTTGGCTGGCTGATACATGCCGACTGGAATCCGCTGACCGGAACCGGTGCAGCCATCACAGCCATAATCAATGTGTTCGTCGACGCTGGCCAAACCCGTGTCATTGTGTTCACGTTGTTGATGGGTTCCCTACTCATCCTCATGCAGCGAGGTGGGGGAATCGATGGATTCCTTGCCTGGGTCAGCCGGTGGGCATGGTCACAAACCCGACGAGGGGCACAGCTTATGGCTTCGTTCATAGGTCTCGGGGTGTTTATCGAGTCGAACATCACCTGCCTGGTAGTGGGAACCGTTTCTCGCCCATTGTTCGATCGCTTAAAGATCTCTCGAGAGAAGCTCGCCTACATTTGCGACTCGACGTCCGCACCGGTCTGTATGTTGATCCCGTTCAACGGCTGGGGCGCCACTGTTCTTGGCCTGCTGGGCGCGCAAGCCGCGCTTGGTAACCTCGGCGACGCCGGACCGCTTACTGTGTTTATGGCTGCCGTGCCACTTAACTTTTATTCGATTATAGCCATCCTCCTAGTCTTTATTGTTGCCGTAAGTGGCTGGCATATCGGTCCGATGAAAGAGGCAGAGCGCCGCGCCGAAGTGGAAGGCAAGGTCCTCCGCGACAACGCCCGTCCGGTCGTTGATGACCAAGTGATAATGACACCACGAAAACCCGAGGCGCCGCCTCGACTAAGCAATATGCTCGTGCCTCTAATGCTCATGGTGCTCATGGTCATCGGTGGCATCGGCATCACCGGCTCAGCCGGCGTGCGGGCAATGGGCATCGAGAACCCTGGCTTGATGGACTACCTCAACCAGGCATCGGGCTCAACGTCGGTGCTCTGGGCCGTACTTCTTGCGCTTGGTGTGATGGCGCTCATGAGTCTAGCCCAGGGAATCTTTTCGGTGCAGGAGTTTGTCGATTTATCGTTCAAGGGGGCGGGTGGAATGCTTCCACTGGCGGTGCTTTTGGTGCTCGCTCTCGCCCTAGGTAGCACCTGTGCTGCGGTCGGCACCGGTCCGTTCCTAGCCGGACAGGTTCAGCCATTCTTGACCCCAGCTTTAGTGGCGCCTCTTGTATTTCTGGTAAGTGCCTTCATCGCATTCGCGACGGGTTCGAGTTGGGGCACGTTTGCCATTATGTTGCCGTTGGCCGTGCCACTCGCCGCATCATTTAACGCTGAAGCGATTGTGGTTTCTCTACCGCTTGTGGTGAGCGCTGTACTCGGCGGTGGTGTCTTCGGCGATCACTGCTCACCGATCAGTGACACGAGCGTCATTTCATCGATGGCAGCAGCCAGCGACCACATTGACCACGTGCGGACACAGTTGCCCTACGCTCTGGTTGCGGGAACTGTAGCCTTCACACTGTATCTTGTGGTCGGAATCGTGGCGTGAGTTGCACCCTAACCAGCCACTCGGTGCATTAATACCGTCGCGTCATCAACTTGGTCAGCCAACCTCTCAAGAGCTTCGGACACACTCGTCACGAAAGCGGTGACTTGGTTCCACTCCTCTTGCTCGATGCTTTCGCGAATTCCCGGGAGCGTCTTCACGCCGTAGCCTGTATACAGGCCCGGTGCGTAGATTAGATGCTTAAACCAGTCGCGCTGTGGTAGCCCCACCCGCAAGGCTAGTGCTCGCTCAGACGTGAAGAGCAGCCGATTTAACCGAGCGACATCGCCGATCTTGGCTCTGACCGTTGCGGAGTCAGTCTGGTCCAGCCTGCGGAGCGACAGCTCGTATGCCGAGCCGGCTATCTCAAGTCTCGCTAGCGCCTCGCGAATGGGCTCAAAGTCAAGGCTCGGCGGCTCATTGAACGACTGGTAAAGCATTTCTATCTCTTCCAGATAGGTTGCAATCGTGTTTGCGTAGTCGACGAAGTTGAACGGTAGCACCGTCGCGTCGGCGAGTCGCAGAATACTCGTTCCCACGGTTTGGGAAAGCGCGCGAACGTGGGAAAAGTCTGTGTCCGAGAATCTTGTATACCAGTCGAACGAGTCGTATTTCGAATGATAGACACCGCTACTCGAACTGTCGCCGCTAAAGCCCAGATTCAATGAAGCAACGGTTAAATGATCGAGGAACACCGTGTAGTCCGAGCCTGATCCGAGCGCACTAATGGAAAATTCATTTGATGACTCAACGGCGGCTCTCGCCTCATCGTCTTGGGCCGTCTCCAGTCGATGCGCCAAGAGTTCCTCNCNTACCGACCCACCACCCCGCGGACCNGGAACGTCTCGTGCAACNTCGTTGACGAACTGCTGCAGCGAGTGNGANCCGCCAGCCGACAACCAGCCNCGATTTGTACTATCGGTGTTGATGTAGGCAACGGCGTTTGCGCGNAGTTCTTCTGCGTGCTTTTCGCCCCANTCAGTTGAACCCAANAGCCCCCANTCTTCGCCNTCCCACGCTGCAAGGATGATCGTCCGCTTCGGNCGCCAACCCTGCCGGAGAAGTTCGGCGAGNCCNCGTGCCGTNTCCATGAGCGCCACGTTGCCGCTAGTGGGATCGGCNGCACCGTTAACCCAAGCGTCGTGATGGTTACCGTGAAGAACCCACTGATCNGGNAAATCNGNGCCATCNATGCGTACTACCACGTTGTANAGCGGCCGTGTCTGCCAATCGAATGACAGTTTCATGTGAACCCTGGCCGGGCCTGGACCAATCCGGTAGGTAATAGGCAAGGCACCACGCCAGTCCTCAGGGGCCACCGGTCCCTCCAGCGCATCAAGCAACGGCTGTGCATCAGCGTGGGAGATTGGCAGCACAGGAATCTTCAGGATGGTTGCCGCGTCCGCCCGGTTCAGTCTCCGTGCACCCGGTTCACTACCCCACCCAGGCGTCAGCGGGTCCCCAGGATACACAGGCATATCCATCACGCTACCCCGCTGCGCGCCAAACGCTGGGCGAAAGGGGCCGTCAGGGTAAACCTCGCCTTGATAGTAGCCGTCTTCCTTTGGGTCGGAATAGATGATGCACCCTACTGCGCCATGTTCCCAGGCAAGCTTCGGCTTAATGCCGCGCCAGCTCCGACCGTACTTAGCAATAACGATCTTGCCTGCCACCTCGATGCCAAGCTCTTCGAGTCGTTCGTAGTCCTCTGGGATACCGTAGTTAACGTAGACTAATTCTGCTGTCACATTGCCATCAGCCGAGTAGGCGTTATAGCTTGGGAGCGCTCCTGCATCTCCAGAATCCTTGTCCTGTGTAATCTCTGGTTCCTCGAGACTCAAGCGAAAACGCGTTGGCTCAACTAACTCGACAATGCGTTCAACGGGCATCGGCATCAGCGCTTCGTGTTCTTCGATCCGTGCCTCGAGACCCCAACTGCTGAGCTGTTCCACCATGTAGTGCGCAACTTTGCGACTACCCGGGGAGCCTGCGTGATGCGGTTCTTCAGTAATGACCCTCATATACTCACGTAAACGTTCGGGATCGGGCACGGCTCTGAACGTCTTTTCGCGTTCGTGCTGCGCCGACACTTCGTCAGGAAGAAAACCTCGCAGCGCGGTTTCTTGGGAAAGCACCGTTGAGCCTGACACGGCAACCATGAGGCAGCCTGCCAGCATGGCATGACAGGCTAACAAGCGACGGCTCACCGGTCGGCGTTCCGTTCTGTGATACATCTCCGTCCTCTCATTTCTCCATTGATGCTGCAAGCACCGCGAATCACGCATCGATTGCCCAATGGCTGAAAGCTATAAGGAGGTTCGAGAATGATTCACGCAAACTACAAGGCATCACATCACACGGCCCTACTCGTGGCCGCGCACGGGCTGTGGCTGATACGGTTCCTCGAGCGCCGTGCATTCCGCATCGTCTAACTGAATGTCAAGTGCCTCAACCGCTTGATCGAGTTGCTCCATCTTAGATGCACCAATGATCGGGGCCGTTACACCAGGCTGCGCCAACAACCACGCTAGTGCAATCTGGGCTGCCGACACGCCACGCGCTTTGGCCACTTCAACAACTCGGTCCACGACGTCAAAATCTGCATCCGTGTAGTAAAGGTTATGCGCATACTTATCGTTCTTAGACCGTTTAGTTGTCCCCCAGTCATCTCTGCGCCGATTTCCAGCCAGAAACCCTCTCGCCAGAGGACTCCAAGGAATTACACCAATCCCTTCCTCACGACAAAGCGGCATCATCTCCCGCTCTTCCTCACGATAGACAAGATTGTAGTGGTTTTGCATCGAAACGAACCGTGCCCAGCCGCGCTGGTCTGATAGGCAGAGCGCTTTCATGAATTGCCAAGCGTACATGCTCGAAGCGCCGATATACCTGGCCTTGCCTGCCACTACAATATCGTTCAGCGCGCAGAGAGTCTCCTCTATCGGCGTGTCGGGATCCCACCGATGAATCTGAAATAGGTCAACGTAATCGACACCAAGTCGGCGTAGGGAAGCATCAATCGCACTGAATAGATGTTTTCGCGATAGACCTCGATCGTTTGGTCCATCACTCATGGGATAAAACGCCTTGGTTGCAAGAACGACCTCGTCGCGCTGGGTAAGTTCCTTGAGCGCCCGGCCAACGATTTCCTCGGTTACGCCGATAGAGTACATATCAGCCGTGTCGAAGAAATTGATGCCATGTTCATGCGCACGCTTAAAGAATGGACGGCTTTCGTCCTCTGATAGCACCCAGTTCCGCCAGGCGGGGTCACCGTAAGTCATCGTCCCAAAGCAAATTCTGGACACCTTTAATCCGGTCGAACCGAGATTCACATACTCCATGAGATTAATCGCTCGTCAAAGATTCTCCGTAAGACACCACAGACTATCACGGTCACAAGAGCGAGAAAGGCGTAGGCTATAACCAGAGCATCTGGCCCAGGTGCTAAACCTACGTCGACCAGAACACCTTTACCAGTAGAGCTGAAAGGACCACCGCGATCATCAAAGACGCACACTGCCATTACGTTACAATTGGACATCGTGTTAAACCGACTGTTTGCCGCATTCACGCTATTCATCATCACATCGGTTCAATTTTCGTGCGGCGGAGCTTCGGTAGTTGATCCGACCGATTCTGAGTCCGATGTAGGAAGTGCCGCTGGTAGACCGGCGGAGGCGGTGATCGCGTCAGCGCCAGAATTGGAACCGCTCGCTGTCTCAGCGTACGCCATTGACGGCGTCAGCATCGAGTTGCTTAATATCTCGAGGACAGGAGCTGATGCAATCACCGTTCGGTGGCAATACCGGACCAGGGTCATTGAAGGTATTCGCCTTGACGCTGGTGACGACCCATTAGACTTGGCGCGTGATGCCTATCTTTACGACCGTGTCCATAAGAAGAAGTACATGGTCATCAAAGACAACACGGGTCAACCAGTTACAAATATCCACTCAGACGATAGGAGTTTGACCATTTCACCGGACGCCCCGCTCGTCGTATCGGCTAAGTTTCCTGCCCCACCTGACAACGTCAAGAGGATTTCGGTTTACCTACTTGGTGTCCGACCATTCGAGGACGTGGTTTTCAGCCAATAGTTTCAGGAAATTCGCGTTCTGTGCTGGGTATCGACTCTTATGCTTTGGGAAGCTCGTTACAATATCAAGTGTTCGTAACCATTGGTTTACGGTTTGAAATCTGAAACTCGCTACTACCACTCCACACCACCTCGCCACGGCACTAGAACTCATGACTGCAACCCTTGAACTCCAAGGCGTTACCGTCAGACGGGACAACCGACTGATTCTCAAGCGTATCGACTGGACTGTAGCACCTGACGAACGTTGGATCGTTCTCGGACCAAACGGCTCTGGTAAGACTACGCTTTGCCAAGTGGCATCTATGTATCAGCACCCGACGAGCGGCACGGTAAGAGTGCTTGGCGAGACGTTCGGTCGCACAGATGTCAGGCAACTTCGGAAGCGGATTGGTTATATGAGCGTACAGTTGACCGGCATGCTGAGACCTGGGCTGACCGCGACAGATGTGGTCGTCACTGCCAAACACGCGGCATTCGCAACCTGTTGGCACGTCTATTCGCAGGACGACTACGCAAAGGCAAGACGGTTACTCAGCCGGTTCAACTGCGAAGACCTAGCAGATCGTCGGTTCATTACACTGGCGTCCGGCGAACAAAAAAAGGTTGAAGTCGCAAGGGCCCTCATGGCGGACCCTGGTTTGCTAGTGCTGGACGAACCAGCTGCCGGCCTCGACTTGGGCGGACGAGAGATGCTGGTCGCAACGCTGGCCTCACTCGCTAAGGACCATGGGACGCCACCCATTGTCTTAGTTACGCATCATATTAACGAGATCCCTCCTGGTTTTACCCACGTGTTGCTACTCTCCGGCGGCCAGAGGTTGGCAGCTGGGCGGCTCACCGAAACGTTGAATGACGATGCGTTGTCTCGGTGCTTTGGACTTGAGCTTCGTGTTGAAATGCGTGGGGATCGATGGCACATATGGACTGGATGAGCGTAACGGTAAACGCCTAATACCTACCTCAACTCTCTCAAGTCACGCAGGCTTCTGCCCCTTAGTCAGTAGCGCCAAGGCTTCGTCACACGACACAATCTTCTTCTCCTCCATTGCTCTCGCTAGAAATCCTGTCAGGTTGGCGACAGCAAAGCTAAGGCCTTGCAGATTGCGCGAGGGCGACACACCAGGAATCGGCCTCGGTAACCCTGAAGCGGCGAATACCACCGTGCCGGACTGCCTCGTCCACCGGAACTGATCACGGGGACAGTTCCAGTCCAAGGCAACCGGTACGACACCCGGTAAGCTACCAGGTAACCATTGCTTTTTGGCATCAGCGGCCGGTGCGACGATTAATGTGCCGCTCGAAGCCGCGCGCTCCACGGCTGTACGGAGTTGATTTTCGTGTTCCGTATTCACCATTCCGAGACTAAGGTTAATCAGCCGAACGCGCGCCCCGACGGCCCAGTCGATCGCTGCTACCAGAGCCTCAACACTCGTCGAGAGCTCCTGGTCGAAAACCTTAACAGCGTAGAGAACACTCCTCGGGGCTTTCTCCCTAATTGCTGCCGCGACAGCAGTACCGTGCCCAAGGCGATCAACGAAGTCTTCATGCTCAGCACCGTCGATGGCGATCCCTACACCCCCAGCGACACTACCAACGTGAGGATGATTGGGGTGCACGCCACTATCCACGACGGCTACGGATACGCTGGTGAGACCACACATCACGATTCTGGAGCATTCGTGGTAGAGCTCGTATCAAACAAGCGAACAAACGCGCCACCGCGAGCCATTAATTCCAACGGTGTGCCTTGCTCAACCACATTTGCGCCATCAAGTACAACCACTCGATCCGCCTGCCGTGCAAGTTCGAACCGATGAGACACGACGACGGTCGTNCGACCCCTCATNAGNGCNTCGTAACCGGTCATNACCTGCNTCGTCATCGANGGATCAAGCGATGCAGTCGGTTCATCCAGNACCAACACGGNGGGCGCGGCNAGAAATGCCCTNGCAATCGCGANNCGTTGCCGTTCGCCAGNTGATAACGCCCTTCCCCCCTCTCCTACTTGGGTAGCGTAACCCTCTGGTAANNCNNCAATGAAAGCCTCTAATCCTGCNGCACGGACCGCCGCNGCAAGATCNTCGTCAGTCGCCTCCGGACTTGCGTATCGAAGGTTCTCGAGCAGCGACGCATGAAAGAGAAANGGCTCTTGATCGACGAGGNCGATATGTCGTCGGANTTCNCGAAGTGGAACTTCCCTGAGATCCCGACCGTCNAGNAACACCCGNCCCTGATCNGGGTCAATNANCCGCAGCAANAACTCCGTNAACGTCGACTTCCCGCTACCGCTAGGGCCTACGACNGCCAGCACCTCACCAGGNGCAANCTCNATCGAAACNTCATNGAGNAACGGTGCNCCGCGANCAAACGAGACNGTNACNTGTTCAATNGTCACGCGACCGTCTACTCGGNTCAGNCCANCACTCTCGGGAGTNTCAATNACGTCGACGTTAGCATCTAGAAGCTCTTGGACACGTCCCAGNGAAACTTTTGCTGTAGCTAGGCTTGCATAGAGACCCATCAATGCTTGGACAGGCGGAAGNACTCGCATCTGGTAGGCCATGAACGCCACCAANGTCCCCATTGTGATCGTGCCATCTATAACCCGGCTNCCGCCATAAAGAAANATGATCGCCGTNCTACCAGAAAGGATTAGCCCGGGTAGCCCGCCCGATAAGTAGGTAACCCATTGCATCGACATCAGGGCTTCCACAAACGCATCGTTNCGNTGTCGAAAGCGGNCGGCTTCGCGNACTTGGGCATTCGACGTTACGACCAGCTTCATGCCCTGGATCGTCTCTATCAAGAAGCTTCCNATATCCGCACTGCGCTCACGGACAGNTCGCACCCGACCTTCCANGCGCCGCCGGTAGCGGACGAGTGCCCAGAGGCTTGGCGGCAAGAACAATNCACTCACCAAGAAAAGTCGTAGATCCAACCAGACCAACATACCGAGCGAGCCGGCNAGAAANATGACATTGCCAAGAGTGGCAAGNACTACCTCCGAGGCNACCCGCTGAATCTCNCTAATGTCATTGTTGATGCGCGACATGATGTCGCCAAGGCGGGTGCTCGCAAAGAATCTCGGCGACAGACGCTGTAGGTGTCGATACAGCGCNAAGCGCATATCAAANAAAATGTCCGCCGAAACACGTGTGTACCGTAGNCCGCTCACGACGTTTAACGCAAAGCTTGCAACCGTAATNAACGCGAACGTGAGCACAATCCGGCGAAGTGCATTGCCNTCNCCNCCGAGCAACGCACCATCAACCAAACTTCGTGATAAGTAAGGNACGTAGAGTGCAAGGCCTGTGCTCAACAAGCTGAGCACAAAGACCAGNAGTAGCCGGCGCCAATACGGCACCACGTAGNCAAGCGCGCGNCGAAACTGGGGCTCTAACAAGGAAAGCGTCCGACGTCAGGCATCTGACGTCAGTCTGGCGGCAGTACAATCAAACTGGTCGTGGAATCAGCTTNAAGGTCAANCGTTCGCAAGTATCGGAATGTACTAGCCTCNTGAATATCGATCGTCTGGCCAGCTTGCCACACATACAACAGCTGACCATTTGAACTTGGTGTCAATTGCATTCTCGGCCGACCACGGTCAAATATTTGTCGCGGACCGAGACGGCGATTCTCCAGATCAAACGCCCAGAGCTCATAATGCCCNATTGGGGCCTCTTTGACGAAACCGTACGCCTTTGTGCCGTCCGCNGTCATACTGAAACCGACTCTNGCTGCTGGCCCAAGCATGTAAAAATAGTCAACTTCTTTCTCATTGAGATCGACACGAGCCACNCCCATCTGCCGCCCATCCCGCCTAGGCGAGCGCACCGTGAAAAGACCAGTGTAGATCCCAAACTGTTGATTGAGGCCTCCACTGAAACCGAANNTCAACGAACCGAGTCCTGGTTCAAACGGTTCCGACAGGTCCCATCGGTCAACTTCAGTGAAATTAGTNGTTTCATAGATTACGACTTGGTCCACAAAAAAATACAGAAGTGNACCNTCTGGCGAGATCAGCATGTTCAGCTGCTGTCGCTCTTTGCCATCAGGAAAGGGAATCGTTCGAATGACCTCATGAGTTGACANGTCGTACTGCNACAGTTCNGATGGACCAATCTCAAACCGGTCGACGAGCTTTGTTAATNNGCGCGTCAGAAGAATAACGTATCGTTCCTGCGGATCCACAACGAAGCCTTCAATCCGGNNCCTCGTGNTTCCTCCACTCAGTGAAAACGTGTCTAGCGTTGAGCGGGACGCGATATCTATGATCTCGAAATGCTCCGCCGTCATGTCATTCAAGTAAAAATGCTCGCGGTTCGTCGAGAGCGTTAGGCTCCTCGGAATCCCTGATGTAACCTGGATCGTNTCGACAACCTGCTCGGTCNCTTCGTCGATGACATAGATCTCATGCGCATATCCGCCAANGAACAGCGTACCCTCGCCGCCCCTTAGGGTCGCACCTTCGTTGTCCTGAGCGTGCAATGGCACACTAACCAAGACCAATACCAACCACNCCAGNNGAAACAGGTTCANCATCGCACTCACCGTAGGNCGAAANTCACGGGAAAATAAGGTCGATCTTCCGCCAGTCTTTCTGNGCCGAAGAACAAGTTGCCGTCCAGTCAGGTGCATGATTCAGTTGGTCNGGCACCTGCGCCGGCCAGAAACACCCGAGATGACAGTCGAACAAATCCCGCTCGACCGGAGAACAGAGCCCTGCNGTGCCACCTTCGACGTCAACCTCCCANCCNGGGAAGAAGACGAACGAACACCCCAGAGGAACTTGAGTGTCCGGACGTAGCGGAGNTTGCTGCAACGCTACGACGTCACCTCCGGNTTTGGNCTGACCTTCAAGATGCTGCTTGANCCGGTCGGCTTTCTGATTAATTGGTTTGAGATGCTTCATTAGTCACTCGTCCTTCAAAACGCGCAAGATACGCAGGATTACGCTCAGCGAGTTCNCCGTAGATACGAAGACATACGTCAGTCCACTCACGGATCCAGTCACAGTAGTGCAGATTCGGCCCTTCGGTCGTTCCATACCGGGTATGGGCNTCATGATAACAACCACCGGCACATAGTGGCCTCGCCCAGCACGTTCGACAATCAGTCTTGTTCTCAACGTGATGGCGGTCCAGAAAGTCACTTTGTCGTTCCCGATCNATNCCTTCGCCCACCGTCCCCAACGAGTGGTCGTCTGACCCGGCGAACCGGTGACACAACGCCACCTGCCCGTCCGTAGCAACNCCCATTAACCCGAGGCCGGCCCCGCACGGATACGCTTTACTTGCACCCTTGTGAATCTCCTCCAGGGTGTCCTTCNCGTTTGCAAACCCGTGATGCCGATTTTCNACTGCGTANTCAAGAAATTCATGAGCNAGACCCCNAAACTGCCCAAGCATTTTGTCAAACCCGCCATCNTCAATTGCGTATTGCTGACTCGGAGACGTCGTAACGGGAGCAAAGCCTACTTCCCGAAAGCCAATTTCCTCAGTCAAATGCTTGAAGATCCGCNGNACATCCAGCGTTTGCGAAGTGAGTGTNACACGGGCACCGATNGGCTTCGCACGATGGCGGCGNAGCAACTCTTTAATTTTCGGCATTGCCACGTCATAACTGCCGGCTCCGTTATGAAAGACACGAAACTTGTCCTGCATGTCCTGNGGGCCGTCGATTGAAATTGTTACAGCAANATCGTTCTCAATNANAAAATCAATNATTTCAGGNCTCAGCAGAGTTGCGTTCGTNGTTAGATTAAACTCAACTCGCTTACCAACTTCGCTTGCGCGCTTCCGAGCATAGGGAATTGCAATCTTCAGNACAGGAAAATTCAGGAGCGTNTCGCCNCCGAACAGGGTCATGTGCACGACNTTATTTGGNCCCGCCTCGCGAAACATAAAATCCACACTCTGTTTAGCAGTCTCCTCAGACATGAACTTCGGCTGTTTTCCGTTCGTTGTGTCAACGATCTTATCTTCCCCGTATTCATAGCAATACGNGCAGGCGAGATTGCACTGGTTGGTGACGTTCATCACCATCGTTGTCAACGGAAAAGGCTNAAGCGGAATTACCTTGGGAACTGGTTTTGGAGCCTCGTTCACAGGCACAATGGCCTGCACGCGAAGAAGTTCNTCCATCCCTTCGTCGAGTTCGGCCGNAGACAAGCGCGTCCCCAGCATCCCTTGAATATCCTCGCGTGTACGCGACCCNACATCTAGCAGTTNNAGAATTGACTGACTCGNGTCATCAAGTGNAAAAATTGCNGCACTCTGGAGATAGAGAAACGGTTTTCCAGACGCTTCGAACTGNTGNAAATGNGCGGTACGNAAATGCATNGTCATTTAACGACCNACCTCCCACGAATCGAACCGCATATAAACTGGCACAGTCACTACCAAGTGCCCACGCGCTTTAAGTGNCGTATCGGCACCCGCAGGNGTNTANGTGGCGACAACCCAAACNTCCCCNATGTTGTTCCGGTTACCCACTCGGTCGGGGTTCGGGCCGTCCACCGCCGGGGTGAAGACCCCGTTCTGGCCCAGTGNACCGACATATTTAAGGTCCTCGTCACCGTAGGTCGCGGCGTACTCTTCTAGACTCCAATTGGGCGCGACCACGCCAAGATTTAAGTCGTCATCCGTGTTCGGCGTATCGTCAGGGCCATCGTGCCACGCCANAGNGTCAAACTGTTCATATTGCTTCGGCACGATAACNCCGCCTACTCGGGCCATGCCGCGTAAGGGCTCAACCGTNATCCGGTCCATCTGGTCATACACCGCTATCCCACGCTCCAACATTCCCCGGCCTACGAAAACGTCTCGATCGCCAACGCTCGCGCCGTCCTCCACCGAAATTCGCACCGAGGCCACATTAGGNGTGACANTAACAACCTCCAACAACCTGACCCCCGCACCAAGATTGACNTCCTCTGGCGCTAACTCTTCGGGAAGGTTTGCACCGTAGATGCNCACCTCTTGACNACTNGTCGACGTACGCACCGCNCGAGGATAGACCCCAGAAACACTCGGCCCTTCGTCGACACGTGTNAGCGTCACGTCGAGGCCAATCTCATCCCACGCACCTCGAAACCATCGTCCAGACATCGAAGTCCANTCCCGNTCGACAAACATCACCTGGCGCCAAGTAGCAGCATCGGCTTCAGACGACCCTCTCCACTGATACCCCGTGTAGACGATGGACTGACCCGTGTGAGTCACGGACCGTCCATCACGAGCGTAAACCAACGTCGTGTCAGTGGTGAACTCAGCACTGCCNCTCGNCCCGGCGCTGATCGTCATCCTCCCGAATACGGGACCGCTGCCGGGNTGGTTCCCTGAAANCATCCAAGACCCTTCAAGCTGCGGCGCGCGGAGATTCGCCGACCACGCGGCCCACGCGGACGAATGTAACGGAAACACTTCGGCCAGATGATCAATCGCCCGATTCATCGGATGTCGTCGCTCGNGCGTCTCATCAGGAGCTGGAGGGTCACGCCGCGTCATCCCGCCTTCTCGAAAGCTTTGTCGGTCAACAATGGGGTAATACCCTCGGTGCATTGCCACCACCAGTGCCCACTCTTCCTTGGTGCGGCGCTGATTAAGTATCCGCCCCATTGAGTGACAGGCACTACAGGTCGCCTCGGTNTCCCGGTCGGCCTCGTATTCATACTCNATGAGCCGNCGTTCGACTTCAAACGCCCCGCCTCGTGCTTCTTCNGGCGCGAGCCCTAGGTTATTCGAAAGNTACCNTACGATCTCCCGTGCCTCATCCGGNTCGAGAATCATGTCGTTGAGNCTAACCATNCGCTTGATCGTCCGCTGCCACCCTTCCGGAGTCGTCCGTCGGTATGAAATTCGAGACAAAATTCCCGGCTCGTCACTTATATGACAGATGCCACAAGCCTCAATAACCGTTTGATTGTCTATTGAAATTCCATCAGCGCCTTCCGGGTCGGGCTGACCAAACGCCGAGGAAACCGATACCCAAAAGGCAAGGGCCAGGGCCGTAAAAATGCGCATAATTATGACTTTGACTATCTAAGAATATCGAAAAGGACGCCCCTTTTTAACACAAGGACCCTACAAGCACAATTGGAGGAGTTAGGCCTCTTTACCAAAACCATTGATAAGTGCCCCAGACGCGAGCAGAAGCGACAAAGCTCCGAGAAAGTCCGGAAGATTCACCGGGGAATACCATTGATTGTAGGCCTCGAACAAGTCAGGGACGTGCCGGTGGTGGCCCGCTATTCGAACTAACGCTGGTAAATCAACATTCCTGACAAACCTCACCGCCACTCGATTGATAGCGGAGGTCTCCAGCCCAAGGCGCTCCTCGAGCACCACCTCCCGCCCGGCAATGCCAGGCCAACGTTCAATCTCAAGGCCATCTCCAGGAATCAAGGCGATCTCAGCGCTGTTTTTCAACTCGGCAAACGCCGCCTGTACCTTCGGATCACGACGAACAGAATCCAGGTCAATGGCCGACGGAGCATTATGATCCAGGTCGTAATTGAGCTCGGATCGTCCGGTCCAGAACGGATGGTCATGCATAGTCGCTCCATCGCGAAAGTAGCCGGCGGTTTGCGTCGCGTAGGTTGAAAATATCTCCATCTCCCGGGCGGTGTAAAAGCTGCGCGCCACCTCACCCATATCAGGTTTCACTAAGCAGGTATTAGCCACAATGGCTGCCAGCCAAGCTGAGGAAATAGCCTTCTTCACCCCAAACGATGACAACGGGTCAATGAACGAGGCTGCGTCTCCAACTAGTAAGAACGTGGAACCGGCGCAACGACTGGCAGAATACACCGACGCGTCACAGGCCCATGGTTCTTCAGAAAGCTGCGCATCATGTGTGAGGCGAGAAATCTCTCGGGTCTTGACGAGTTCTCGGCGATAGGTTGCCGCAATTTGCCCAGCTTTGTCTAAGTCGGTTTCACGCGGATCAACCATTACAGTTACATAGCGCCGCGACGTGCTGACCGGAACCGACCAGGCCCATCCATCATGGTAAGCCTCCACTAACGTGTGAGTCGGCTCGGCTAGGGACCACCCCTCTGACCGCTCCCACACTCCGGCGATGGCTAATGTCAACGGCATCGTGCCCTGACGTCGGAAGCCCCGCCTAGCAATGATTCCGGATCGGCCAGAGCAATCGAGCACAACACGGGCCTCTACTTCGACCGTGGTGCGGCGTTCACTATCGGTCGCAACATGCACGGTTGCGGTGTCGTCAGTATCAAACTCAACTCGCTTCACCGTGCTCTCCACAACAGTGGTATTCGCGGCTTCAGCTTGGTCCCGAAGCAAGTGATCGAATTCTCGCCGGACAACCTGGTAGCCACGTTCGTCGTCCGCGAAGTGCTCCGACCGCATCTGGTCATTACCCCACCAAAATGTATTACCCGTCGAACGGTAGAACCCTGCTTCGTCGATAGCCTCCAAGACACCGATGGCCCGAAAAAGCTTTCGGCAACTAGGCGGCAAGGATTCAGCGAGCGTTGGCACGTGTGACTGGTTCTTCGTTAAGAGCAGCACGCCGTGGCCCCACGCCGCCAAAATACGCGCGGCTGAGGCACCGGCAGGGCCGCCGCCGATAACAACGATGTCTGAAGTCGAAGGTAGGTGAATACGTGACATCTCTAGTTCCGAGCCATCCCAGTGGACGGTGTTAGAAAAGAAAACTAAAAAGGGGATTATATGCTGGCACCACGAGACAATAGGATTGACCGAGTGACAGACACCAATGGATCAATGACAATTGGTGATCTGGAGCGTAGGAAATGCAACTCGCCATTATCTCGGATATTCATGATCAGGGAGACCATCTCGCCGTCATCCTCAGCCAAGTAACAGATGCGGATGCACTCATCTGCTGTGGCGATCTGTGCTCGCCTTTCATTGTCGTACAACTTGGTAAGGGATTCACTAAACCGATCCATGTGGTCTTCGGCAACAACGATGGCGACCTTTTTAGGATTACGCAGCAGGCAAGTCGATTTTCCCACATGACATTACACGGCGAGTTTGCTGAACTCACTTGTGATGGCAAGCGTATCGCCGTAAACCACTTTCCTGAGATGGCTAGGGCATTAGCCGCCTCCGATCGCTACGACCTCGTCTGCTATGGTCATGACCACAAGCATTCGATCGAGACGAATGGTGATACCTTGATACTGAACCCTGGAGAGGTCTATGGCGGGCTGACAGGAGTAGCCAGCTACGTCGTGTACGACACAGTGAGCGGCGTGGCCACACGACGTGATATCGGCTGACCATAAAGCGTTTCCCGCAACTAATTTTGCACTGTTGTCGGACACCTTGGGCTAGACAGGCGTTATTGATGGTATATGGAACGAATATTTTCGAGATAAGGAAATAGAAATCATGCAACAGTTCATTGCAACGGCTTGCATCAGCTTCATCTGTACCGCATCCCTCACAGCCCAGGACATCACCAAGTACGTGCGCTACGCCTACGAAGGGACCGAGTCCTATGGGGTGCTTAAAGACGGAGAAATTCACGAGTTGCGCGGTGACATCTTTGAAACAGTGGAACTTACCGGCCAGACTGTGCCGCTAGACGACGCAAGACTGCTCATTCCCGTTCAACCATCTAAAGTCATTGCAGTCGGCTTCAACTATCGGAGTCATCTTGGCGAGCGTAAGCCGACGTTGTATCCCGGACTGTTTGCCAAATACCCAACGTCACTGATTGCTACGGGTGAAGAGATCGTCTTCCCTCCTGGAGCCAGAAACGTGCACTACGAGGGGGAGATGGTGCTCGTGATCGGCCGGCGTGCAAAACACGTATCCCGGGAAGAAGCACTGGATTATGTTTTCGGTGTGACGGCCGGAAACGATGTTAGTGAAAGGGATTGGCAGGCCAATGATCTCCAATGGTTTCGAGCAAAGGGTTCCGATACCTTTGGTCCCCTTGGGCCAGTCCTCGTGCGCGGTTTGAACCCAGACGATCTGTTACTTCAGACTAGGTTGAACGGTGAGGCCCGTCAGTCACAGCGGACAAGTGACCTCTTTTTCGATTCGTCGGAAATCGTTAGTTACGTCAGTCAATTCGTGACGCTAGAGCCTGGAGACGTCATCTACACGGGAACGCCTGGAGAGACCCGGGGAATGCAACCAGGCGACGTCGTTGAAGTAGAACTAGAAGGAGTCGGCATCCTGCGCAACATCGTCAACATCGTCAACGGCGCCGACGCGCGATAACGATAACCTTGCTGCCTCCCGGCGCTGCCGTTCATCATCACCGGCCTGTTAATCGACCGGGCTGTCCCAAGGCCCGTGAACTGGTTCCAAGGCGGAACTGTTAGGGACCGGTAGACAGTTGAACAGCTGGTCAGTCGCTATCCAGGTACTGGTTGATGCCCTCTTGCCAATCGTCGCGCCGTTCGGTGAAAAAGTCCCACACGACGCAGTCCTCAACCACCCATGCCTCATGCTCGACGTTCGCGGGAATGACGAGCATTTCTCCCACTCTAAGCAACACCGCTTGGCCGTCAATGTTGAGGCGTATCGCACCCTTGATGATGCACGTGAACTGCTCAGCCGAATGCCGGTGTTTCGCAACGTGGGTGCCATTGGCAAGGGTCAACTGGGCAAAGGTGCCCTTATCTCCCCACAAAACGCGGCGTTGAACGGAATTGGAGATACGCTCGACTGAAATATCTTCCCAAGTCACCGGTTTCATAACTGTTCTTCCTCCCCTCTCGCAATGCTCTTTCGATTCTTGAAAACTGCGCTACAATCCGATCTGATCATTTCGAAACACTCGGGCCGACCAAGGAGACATCCAATGCCGCTCCGCAAGCTTACGCTCATCGCCGTAGCGATAGCTACAACCACGCTGGCAGCCGCGCCGGGCTGGAGAGATTCACACTCGATTCAGCCCACGAATGAAGACCGCTTCACAATGGCTCTTACCGGAGATTCCATCATCACTCGGCGTCTCTCGGTTTATCAAGAACCAGAATTCTTGGGCATGGTAGAGCTTCTTCGTGGGGCCGACATTGCATTTACAAACCTCGAGATGCTGTTCCATGACTACGAACCCTACCCGATGCACCAGAGCGGGGGGACCTATATGCGTGCCGCGCCGGCTCTAGTGGATGAACTGGTCTGGGCGGGCTTCGACATGGTTGCCCGTGCGAATAACCATACTGGAGACTACGGCACACTGGGCATGGACTTGACCACGCGCTATGTTGAGGCCGCAGGACTCACGCAGGCTGGTGTCGGACATAGTCTGGCCGAGGCACGTGAGGCTCGATTCCTCGAAACGGCCGAAGCTCGTGTGGCACTGATCTCGGTTGCTTCAACGTTTCCTGATCATTCACGGGCTGGGCGAACACGCGGCGATGTACCGGCAAGACCTGGCCTCAACCCTCTTCGCTTTTCAACAACCTACGTTGTCACGCGTGACCGATTCGAATCGCTCCGGGACACCGTGCAGGAACTGGGATTCACCGCACCCACCGCAGATGACGAGCTTACATTCCGTGGCAACCGTTTTATCGTCGGCGACGCACCGGACGTGTTAACCGAACCACATCCCCAAGACGTGAAAGAAATCTCAGCTGTCGTAACCAATGCCAGCCGGCAGGCCGACTACACCATCCTAACCATCCATGCTCACGAAGGTGACAGTAACCGGTTTGTGCCAGCACAGTTTCTGACCACCTTCGCGCACGCCATGATCGATGCGGGTGCCGATCTTTTCATTGGACATGGTCCACACGTTGTGCGTGGGATTGAAATCCGGAATGGTAAACCGATTATCTACAGCCTCGCGAATTTCCTCTTTCAAAACGAAACGTTGCTGCGACTGCCAAGCGAAAACTATGAGCCCTACAATTTAGACGGTAACGCACACGTCGCTGATTTCAATGATCGGCGCTATAACAATGATACGAGAGGGTTCCCCGCACAGCGGGAAATCTGGGAATCGGTCGTCGCCGTTGCTGAATGGAACGGCAAACGTTTAGCGGAACTCCGTCTCCACCCAATCACATTAGGGTTCGGCGCACCGCGGACAGTCCGGGGTCGTCCGATGTTTGCCGACGATAAACTCGGCAAGAAAATCATAGGCGACATCGCGAGACTGTCTGAACCATTTGGAACGACGGTTGTTTTTGAAAACGGTATCGGCCGCGTACGGCTTGCGACGTTGACTAGTGAACCCTAGGTCTACCCATCGTTAATGCAGTTGCCCGGCGCCTTAAGTGATGGCCGACTAAGAAGTCATTACGATTTTACCGATGTGCGCACTAGTCTCCATCAGTCGGTGCGCCTCACTGGCTTCTCTCAGAGGAAACGTCGCATAAATAACTGGCTGCGCCTGGCCCTGCTCAATGACAGGCCACACGTTCTGATGTAGAGCCTGCGCGATTGCGGCTTTCTCGGCGGTGGGACGGGGTCGCAGTGTGGATCCTGTCAGCACTAGTCGCTTCTGCATAATCGGAATCCAATTAATTGTTGTTTTCGGCCCGCCAAGAATCGCAATCTGCACTAAACGACCACCTGGGGCTAACACGCGAATGTTGCGAGGTGTGTAGTCACCACCAACCATATCCAGTACCACATCGACACCGTTGCCACTAGTNACNGTGTTAATTACTTCGACGAAATCCTCGTCACGATAGTTGATAGTCTGCTCAGCGCCCAGGCGCTTACAGGCGGCGCACTTATCGGACGTACCAGCCGTGGCAAACACCTGAGCGCCAAACGCCGACGCTAACTGAATCGCGGTCGTCCCAATGCCGCTGGACCCGCCGTGCACAAGGACACGCTCTCCAGGNTTTAGCTGCCCACGGTCGAAGACATTAGCCCAGACCGTGAAGTAGGTCTCNGGCAACGCGGCAGCGGAAATGAGATCAAGACCGGTGGGAATCGGNAGCGCGACCGACGCTTCGGCAATGCAATATTCCGCATAACCGCCTCCGGAAACAAGTGCACAAACCTTGTCACCAACGCGCCAGTGGTTAACATCGGCTCCGCACTCGGCTACGCTTCCTGAGACCTCCAACCCCGGCAGGTCTGACGCTCCAGGCGGTGGCGGGTATTTTCCCTGCCGCTGCATGATGTCGGGCCGATTTACACCAGCTGCCGTCACAGAAATCAAGATTTCGCTNCGGCCTGGTGTCGGCTTCGGCCGATCGACCGNGGTGAGAACTTCTGGTCCACCCGGCTTGGATATCTCAATGGCCAGCATAGAAGAATATCCACTATACCTGAGTGGTGGGCACGGGGAGCGAACGTCACTGGATAAATCCATAGTTGAAGTCTTTCCCGATGTCTCCTCTTACTCGTTACCGAGACCGAAACAAGCCCGATAAACCAGTCGGGTGAGAGGGTTTGACCGCAGATGGTAACGAGATGCTGGCAAGACCGCGTGCGAACCGTTACTCTAATTACCTGACTAAGNGGAAACGAGGTCATAACTAAATACTTTTCGTCGGACTGAGACTGAAGGAGGGTGCGAAATGAATGTAGGAGCACGAATCCGAGACGCTTCNCTGGCGCTCTTACTGTGGTTGATGATCGCGGGGCATGCGTACGGGCAGCAAGGAGGTCTAAAAATCTATATCTCCGCCGATATGGAGGGTGTCACCGGAGCAGTAAGTAGTGAACAGCTAGGACCGGGCGGATTTGAATACCAGCGTTTTAGGAANTTCCTCACCGAGGAAGTNANCGCTGCCATTGAAGGTGCTCGNGAAGCAGGCGCTGACCAAATCTTGGTGAGTGACTCCCATGGTAACGGCCAGAACCTGCTGATTGACGAACTTCCCGAGGATGTCCAGGTCGTTCGGTCTTTTCCTCGTCCCCTCGGCATGATGCAAGGGATTGACGAGACGTTCGATGGTGTCATNTTCATCGGCTACCACTCGAGCACAACTAACCCGAACGGTGTCCGCGCCCACACTACTTCGAGTGCCAGGCTCGCCGCAGTACACGTCAACGGCACCGAGATGACCGAAGGTAGTTTCAACGCGAGCATCGCTGGCCACTTCGGCGTACCGGTCATCATGGTCTCCGGTGATGACGCGGCTGTGGAAGAGGTGCGGTCGGTGATCGGTGACGTCGAGGGAGCTNTTGTGAAGTGGTCCTACGGTTTTCATTCGNCTCGCACGCTCCATCCTTCAGCCGGACGTGCATTGATCCGAGAGAAGGCNCGCGATGCCGTTAACCGTATCTTGGAGTTCTCACCATACAATCCGTCAACACCCATTGAGTTCGACGTAACGTTTAAGAACTACCGTCCGTCGCAGCTCCTAGCCTACCTGCCACAAGTTGAGCGNGTCGATTCGCACCGGATTCGGTTCATTGGTGATGACATGGTAGAGGTCTCNAGATTCTTTACCTTTATGATGAACTATGATTCGTCGCTAACACCGTAACGTTTTATGAACGTGTGATGTTCGCATTGGTAGGCACAGCTAGAAGGTCGCGGCCACTGTTGCCAAAATAGGGAGCCGAGTAGGTTGAACTGCGCTAAACGGAGAAGACGTGGCCGAAGGTGGCTTACCCAAACTATTGAGGCCTAGACGTAGTGACGGTCAGACCCTCTAGTGGATGAATGGGTTCGTTAGAGTAAATCTGATTGACTGGCTTGGTCTAGTTCGTGACAACGGTCTCTGCCATTAGCGTGCGACCTGCACAGCGAGAATCTCAACTGGCTGNAANGGCGTCTCGCCGTTCAGCGGCAGCGATTCGATGGAGTCNAAGGTCGTCATGCCGTCNACNACTCGGCCAAACACGGTATATTNCCCGTCGAGTGAANTCACCGTGGCTGTACAGATAAAGAAAGAGGTGGACGCACTGGCCGGGTCGTCCCCCCTGGCCATGGAAACAATTCCACGAACGTGAGCAGTNGTAGAGAATTCTGGTTGAAGGTTCGTAACGAGGCGCTGTTGGTTTTCGTCCAGGGGGCGATCTCGGCTACCAAGCCAACCAGTCTGGATGAGCGCCCCTTTAACAACCCGGTGGACTGACATCCCATCAAACACGCCAGCTGAAGCGAGTCGTAAAAAGTTTCGGACGTGCTCAGGAGCAATCTCGGGCATGAATTGCATCGTGATTGTACCGGAGGTAGTCGCGAAGATCACTCGGTAAGCAGCAAGCTCCTCAACACTGTCTTGCGAGAANGGCGTCGGCTGTGGCAGTGGTTTGTCGCGGATGGCAACGGAGNGGATGGCAATCCGTTCGATGGCCTTGCCCTCGTTGTCGGTTTCAGNCTCTGAAATCTCAGTGACGAGATTCATCCCTTTTGAGACTCGGCCAAAGACCGTGTAACTGCCGTCGAGTGCGGGTTGGTCCACAACGCTGATAAAAAACTGTGACCCGGCGCTGTCAGGTTCGCTCGGAACCTGAACAGCCGACACTGCNCCACGCGTGTGCCTCTCATCGCTTATTTCAACGGCGAGAACACCAAGTCCACCCTGGCCGTAGGACTTGGTCTTGTCCAAATCTTTTGTTAAGGGGTCTCCGCCCTGGACAATCCCGTGCCGTATCATTCGGTGGAAAATAGTACCGTCGTAGACCCCTTCTTTTGCTGATTTGATGAANTAGCCCACATGGTTCGGCGCCGCTTTAGGTAAGAGGTCGATAATGAATTGGCCTCGATCGGTCTCAATAATGGCTTGCTTAGCGGCCATCTCGTCAAGACTGAAAGGTGTTACGAATTTGGCTNGCGNGNCTTGGGCAGCCGCAGGTGGAATAAAGCACAGCATCCACATGACNGCTGCTGCCACANCCGCCCGGTGTTGCTCAACGTGACGACAGGATGTCATAGACATGGATCGTGTCCTGGTTTCTAAGAATCAGCTGNCCCTCCGAGATAATCGGAGGACTCCATATGGTAACCGGTTGCACGGTTAGCTTACGAACCATTCCCCCGCACGTGCTAGCATGAACCTATGGCTTTGCTTGATGAAAATTCTTCTATGAGCCCNGGCCAAGGCGGTAAATCGTTTAGCTTTGGCGGTCGGCATGTCGTCATGCTACTTCTTGTGACCGTTGCCGCCGGTTCTTATTTTCTTTTTTCGTCGCCTGAGGAGCCACCGGCAGATGTTGTTGAAACTGCTCNAACGCCGTTGCCTGTGCTAGAACCTACACCAGAACCTGAGCCAGAAGCCGAGTCTGTTCGCCCAGCACCACCGCCAGCGGAACCAGAACCAGAACCAACTCCTGAGCCACCTCCACTAACCCATATACTCCGAGTGACAAGTGATGTCACCGGCACGCAGGTCTTTCTTAATCGNAGATTCTTGGGTAATACGCCGCTGGATATGGCTAACCTCGAACCCGGTCGGCACCAGTTGAACATTTCGGCGCAAGGCTACGAAGGGATCTCNAGGGCCATCGATATTTCTGACACNCCAGTCGAANTAAACATCGAGTTTCGAGTTGTGCGACTCGACGAGACGATCGACGTCATCCATAAGCATCGGNTTGGTTCTTGCCAGGGCCAACTGGTAGCAAACCTTCANGGCTTCCACTACCAGACTGCCCATGATGATGCATTCTCAGTGTCGCTCGACCAGGTTGAGTTATTCGAAATCGACTATCTCGATCACAGATTGCAACTNAAAGTCCGTGGCGGTCGCAACTACAACTTTACGGACGAACAAGACACAGCCGATCCATTATTTGTCTTTCACCGAGACGTCGAGAAAGCACGGACACGTCTTGCGCAGGGCCACCAACCAGCTTCCAACAACCAGTAGAGGGGCTGGTNTGCCAGGGCTAACCCGTTATCCTTGGACCGAAACCCAGGCATNGANAATGTACTGCCTGTCATGGCCNAGTGAGATTACACCCGGACAATGGATCGTTTACTCTGATGGCGTTTGAGAACCTCNAGAGCGAGTCGCTTACTTAAATAGACCTTCGATTCACAGTTGTCGTGCGTGTTGATCTCGTACTTGATGACATTGAACTCAAGACTGTCGAGCACACTCCGCATAGCATAGAACTGATTCTTCGTTTTAACGACGATCTCGTCGAATCCGTTGTCCAGTGCCCAGGCCTCTTGCTCTTCACTGAGCGCGCGGAAATGCCCTTGGCCTCGCCAGTCTCGACGAGTTGCGCCGATCCAGCTATACAGTATTTTTCGCTCGCTAAAATCAAGACAGCTNGTCAACCGAACGACGAGATCCATGAGCTTCGGTTCAGACTCTTCGAGCCTTAGCTCATGCGCAACCTTGTAAGAGACAGGGACGACAGTCGCTGGATCATCAGGTAATGGCGCCTCGGCCATTAGAATTTGATGATCGCGGCCATCCAGGCGTTGAATCACTTCGNTCGCTGTCTTCCGCCTGGGAAACTCGCCGAAATACTCCTCGATGTACTGAATCTCCAGAGCACCCTGCTGTAGCGAGTACTGCCTGATNTGGTATTCCATCGGCCCCATCACTACTCACAACTCTTACGTAAGCTCAGCGTGTGTCCTACCCAAGATTTGGGGNCAACCAGCGTTTGACTTCATCCACCGGCTGCTGTTTGCGAGCGGCGTACGCTTCCACTTGATCCTGACNAATCCGGCCAACNGTGAAGTATCGCGCCTCCGGATGACCGAGGTAGAGCCCACTCACGCTGGCAGCAGGCATCATTGCGCACGACTCAGTCAGTCTGANACCCACTCGCTCAGCATCAAGCAAACGGAACAATCTGACCTTCTCNCTGTGATCGGGACACGCNGGATAGCCAAACGCCGGGCGGATACCACGGAACCGCTCAGCGAGTAAATCCTCATGNGTCATCTGCTCCGCTACACCGTACTGCCATTCGCGCCTGACGCGTGCGTGTTGGTACTCCGCGAATGCCTCGGCCAGNCGGTCAGCGAGGGCTTTNGTCATAATCGCNTGGTAGTCATCGTTATCGCNCTTAAATTCTGCNACTACCTCCTCCACGCCGAAACCACCGGTGACAGCGAAAGCNCCGATATAGTCGGTGCGGTTGCTATCACGAGGCGCAACATAGTCAGCGAGAGATCGATTCGGCCGTNCGTCAGCCATCACGCCTTGCTGACGGAGCATCGGAAATCGAGCTAACTCGCGTGTTCGGTCCGTGTCNGTGTAGACAGCGATTGACTCCTCGTCGGCATCCGCTGGCCAGAATCCGTACACCCCTCGTGCCTTGATGAGGCGCTCGTCTACTATCCGGNCGAGGAGCACCTGGGCGTGACCGTACAGTTCCCGGGCTGCTGACCCATACTTTGGATGGTCAAGAATCTGAGGGAATCGCCCNTTAAGTTCCCAAGCCGAGAAGAAAAAAGTCCAGTCGATATAGGGCACGAGATCGTCCAGTNGCACATCGTCTATTACTCGCGTGCCATTAAACGACGGTACCGGTAACTCTGCGGTTGTCCAATCAAACNGGAGACGATTGGCTCGACTTTCTTTGAATGTTAGTAAGGGCTTCGNGCTTCGGCTGGCATAGGTTTCCCTAATCTCCGCCTGCGCACGGCTGTTCTCCGCATTGAATTCGTCNTGAGCCGAAGGGCTTAACAGACTCGATACAACATCAACCACCCGAGACGCGTCTAGGACGTGGACCGTGCTCTGGCTATACTCCGGTGCGATCTTGACTGCCGTGTGCTGCCGGCTTGTCGTGGCACCACCAATTAGCAGTGGCAGCGAAAAGTCTCGGCGTTCCATCTCCTTGGCTACNTAGACCATCTCATCGAGTGATGGGGTAATGAGCCCACTAAGACCGATAAGATCGGCGCCCTCATCAACCGCCTTTTGGAGTATCGTGTTGCACGGNACCATAACTCCGAGATCNATAACCTNGTAGTTATTGCAGCTTAGAACAACNCCAACAATGTTTTTNCCTATATCGTGCACGTCACCCTTGACGGTAGCCATCACCACCTTAATCGGTTGCGTATCGCTGCCCGACCTTTGTTTATCAGCCTCCATGAACGGTTCAAGATAGGCCACCGCCTTCTTCATTGACCGTGCACTTTTCACCACCTGCGGCAAGAACATCTTGCCTGCCCCGAACAGGTCTCCGACAANCTTCATGCCCTGCATGAGCGGGCCTTCGATGACCTTCAGAGGGCGCGAATATTGCTGTCTCGCTTCCTCCACGTCAGCATCAATGAAGTCCACAATCCCGTGTACAAGCGCGTGCGATAGTCTGGCTTCGACAGAAGCCTCTCGCCACGCCAGATCGGCCTCTCGCGTTGTGCCTTCGCCCTTCACCGATTTAGCGAACGTCACTAACCGCTCGGTAGCATCCGGCCGGCGATTGAAAATGATGTCCTCAACATGCTGCAACAGCTCCTGAGGAATGTCCTCATAGACAACCAGCTGTCCCGCATTGACGATCGCCATGTCAAGTCCGGCCCGAATGGCGTGATAAAGGAAGGCCGAGTGGATAGCCTCTCGAACAACGTTGTTGCCCCGGAAGGAGAACGACAGATTACTTACGCCACCACTTACCTTGACGCCGGGACATGTGTCCTTAATACCCTTGATAGCTTCAAGGAAATTAACCGCGTAGTTGTTATGCTCCTCGAGGCCAGTTGCAACTGCCAGAATGTTCGGATCAAAAATAATGTCGTGTGGATCGAAGTCAATCTCTTTAGTTAATATTTGATAGGCGCGCTTACAGATTTCGACCTTGCGCTCCACCGTGTCAGCTTGACCAACCTCATCGAACGCCATGACAACAACACCTGCCCCATAGCGCTGTGCCAGGGTCGCCTTCCGAAGAAAGTCCTCTTCACCTTCCTTGAGGCTAATTGAATTAATGATCGGCTTGCCCTGGACACACTTCAGCCCAGCTTCAATGACCGACCACTTAGAACTATCGATCATGAACGGAACCCTTGCGATCTCTGGCTCTGTAGCAATGAAATTTAGAAAACGCGCCATTACCTGCTCGGACTCGAGCATAGCCTCATCCATATTGACGTCGACGAGGTTGGCGCCCCCTTGGACTTGCTCCATGGCGACCGAACTGGCATCTGAATATTCCTCGCTCTTAATAAGGCGAGCGAAGCGTGCAGATCCAGTCACATTCGTTCGTTCGCCGATCATTTGAAAGTTGCTATCAGTATCAATCGTCAGCACCTCGAGACCGGAAAACTGGGTCCTCCGCTCTAGCGTCGGCACAATGCGGGGGGGCAGTCCTGAAACGGCCTGCGCGATTGCCCGGATGTGATCAGGTGTCGTACCGCAACAGCCACCGACAATGTTAACCAAACCACTTTCGGCGAACTCTCGTAGCAGCTGGCTTGTTTCGTCAGGGAGTTCGTCGTAACCACCAAATTCATTAGGTAAGCCTGCGTTTGGGTAGCAACTGACGAAGGTACTGGCCTGATTCGATAGCTCCGCCAGATACGGGCGCATTTCCCTGGCTCCAAGGGCGCAGTTGATGCCGACTGAAAAGGGGAGCGCATGCCGAGTGGACACATAGAACGCGTCAATCGTCTGTCCCGACAACGTCCGACCACTGCGGTCAGTCACCGTCACCGATAACATCACCGGAACGTCGTAGCCGCGCTGCTCAAACTCCTCACGAAGCGCAACAATCGCGGCCTTAGCGTTGAGCGTGTCAAAAATCGTCTCAACGAGCAGCAGGTCCACTCCACCGTCAAGTAGGCCACGTGCCTGTTCCGCATAGGCGTCACGAAGCGCATCAAATGTGATCGGTCGAGCCGCTGGATCGTTCACATCCGGAGAGATCGACAGGGTGCGATTAGTCGGACCGATGGCACCCGCCACAAATCTCGGACGGCCTGGTGTTCGGCCGGTCCAGACGGTCGAGGCGCGCTTGGCGAGTCGGGCAGCCTCCACGTTTAACTCATAGACGATCGCTTCAAGGCCGTAGTCTGCTTGTGAGACTGAGGTCCCGTTGAATGTGTTGGTCTCGATGATGTCACTGCCAGCTTCGAGATATTCGTGATGTATGTTCTCAATTACGTCCGGTCGCGTGAGAACTAGGAGGTCGTTGTCTCCCTTGAGATCGCGGTCATGTTCGCGGAAGCGGTTGCCCCGAAAATCAGCCTCTGACAACCCACGCCGTTGGATCATCGTGCCCATCGCACCATCCACTAGCAGGATCCGTCCGGCGAGTGCCTGAGTGAGCTGAGAACGCACTTCCCCCCGACTTTGAAGGGCACCATTCAGTTGAGATTCTTCAGACATTGCGTTCGATCTTTCGTCGTTCGGCGTCCAGAAATTTCGTAATCAACCTTTCCCTGTTACCGGCGTGCGGCCCGAAGCGAGCTTAGGCCTGTAGTCTAGGTGCCGTTAACAATTAGCACCGTGAAGGAATCGCCTGAGAAACGGGTGCTGGCCTGGCCGTTCCATAAGACAGCCCGCCCCCGCACATTATGTCGGCGAGCGTCGCGTCGGTGAAATCAAGCCAATAACCCTCACCCTTTCCCCTACCAGGCCATCGGCGCCTCGCAGTGACTGTAACAGGATTACGTTGTCCTCCAGTGGCAGTCGATCAAGTCAGCGCAACTTCCGAAAATGTTTAAGACCTAACGCCGACACGATAGATATATTATTGCAGGATTCGGCCGCCTGCCTCTGATTCCAGAATCGAAACCTCAGAGAAACAGCCAAATTGTCCTACTGTTAGCCGCATGCCTGGCGACCCAAGAACGGTTAAACTCACCAGCTGGCTCTGGCTGCTTTGCGGCCTACTCGGCCTCGCGGGGCCAATCGGTCTCGTGCTCGAAGCCTCCAGACTAATCGGAGGCCTCGCGTATGGGGACCTAGTCAGTGGAACGGTACTTACGATCCGCGTTATTTTCTGCGGGCTGGGCGTCGCCGCCGCCTTGGCACTTGTTCGCCGGCATCGCATCGGAGTTGTGCTCGCTCACGCGTCACTGGCAGTATCAGTGGTGTTCGCGTTGGCCCGAGCTAATCTGTCCTTCATGCCATCCAGTCTCGCGCCGAGCGATGCATGGGTCCGCTTTTGCCTCACTGCCCTGCACGCAGTTGGATGGTGGACATACCTTGCAACGTCGGATCGTGTCCGCCAAATCTACGGGACTAAGCGAGGACTGTGGGGCTAGGTCCTCGAGCTCGAGACATAGTAAAATCCGCCTCTCGCTGTGACTTCTCCTGATGACATTACGGTAATAATGGGGTCGAGGAATACTGTGCCTATATATTCGTCGCGTTTATCTCCGACCGGTTGGACGAGCGTTCTGGTTAATACCATTGTTGTGTTCGCTGTACTCCTCAGCACACTGGATGTGTCGGCTCAGTCGAAGTCCGGCCGCTCCTACTATGTTTACGTTTGCGCCGAATCGGACGATGAAGTCGCCTTGATCCGCTTCGGACCCAGTGGCACCGAAATGCTTAAACGTATTTCGGTCGGAAGCTTCCCGGCCGAAAACGAGGGACCACACGGCATCAACGTCTCCCCCGATGGTCGACATTGGTACGTTTCGCTCGCCCACGGCATGCCATTCGGAAGCGTTCACAAATACGAAACTGGCACCGACCAGTGGGTAACCGATGTCACGCTCGGTATGTTCCCAGCCACACTCGACATAGCCGCCAGTACCGGCCTGATGTACATAGTTAACTTCAACTTGCATGGTCTTATGGAACCAAGCACCGTATCAGTCGTTGAAACGCGAAGCATGACTGAGGTCGCGCAGGTGGAAACCGGTGTAATGCCACATGGAGCTCGCCTCAGTCATGACGGACGATGGCTCTACACGGTCAGTATGATGAACGACAAGCTGGTTGAACTTAATGCACTTACTTTTGAAGTGTCGCGGCAACTCAAACTCGGCGATCCCGTGGGGAACGGACGCGTAGGAATGGAGTCTGTTGAAGTCGCTGGCTTAGTTCAGCCAACTTGGGTGAGTCGGCCAACGCCGCAGGGAAAAGTCTACGTGACCGGAAATGCTTCGAACGAAATCTTCGAAGTCGATCTCGATACCTGGATGATCACTCGGCAGTTCGAGGAGACTGGTGCAGGACCGTACAATCTTGACGTCACACCAGACGGACGCATCCTAGTGGTGACCTACAAAAAGGATGCGGCCGTTGGCTTCTGGGATCTCGAAACGGGAGACGAACTAGGACGCATCACCACACTACGCACGGTGCCACATGGCGTTGCGATTACTACCGATGGCCGTTACGCCTTTGCGACCATCGAGGGTGTCGGTGGTGAGCCCGGTGGGCTTGAAATCTACGACATCGAGACACGGGAACGTGTCGGTGACGTCGAGGTCGGCAAGCAGGCAGGCGGCGTAGCGTTCTGGAAAATGGAACCCTGAGAACAAGATTACAGACCGGTCGACCTCTCGCTAGGAAGCGCTTGAGCGATCGCTCTTGGCCAGACGCTGTTTCAGTATTTCGTCGACCAGGAACAGGTCTGTCAATAGTGTGCGGACGTGGATCGAAGCATTCAGATTATCCACGAGTTGCGAGCTAATCGCAGGCTGCGCGAGCGCGAGCCGTACTGCGGCCTGAGCAGCTTGGGCATCGCGCTCCAGCATCTGGATAAATACTTCATAAACATCTGGCGACTCAACCTTCGTCTCGGCCACAAGCTTCCTAAAGACGTCGGCGAGGCCAGTGAGTGCGTCGTCGGTACCGGTCAAGTAGCCGCGTATTTGTCCGCCGGTCTGTGAACTGGACTCGCCAGACACTCCCTGGGCGGCATACGCCAACATGTACTCGTAGCTCTCTTCAATGGCGTTACACCGATCGTGCAACTCGTCTTTCGCCGTTTTCGACAAGGCTTGTTCTCGAGGCCGAAACAACTAATCTTGACCCGGACGACTCTCGGGGTGGGCGACCCACTGCTCGGGATCGTGGTGCTCACTGTAGTGGCGACGATCGATCCAACCCAGGATCATCGACCAAGTGATCCACCGCTTTTCGGGGCGGAGGCCAAAGTAGATATGGGCGATGATGAGGGTCACCAGCGAGACGGATGACAGCCCGTGCACCACATAGACCATGCCCCACGTCNGGTCCGCGAACAGGTAGGGGTTGCGAGCCCAGAGCGGCGTCTCAATGCGGACNGTCATGAGCAGGCCCGTAATGATCACTAGCAGACCAGTGAGCATGATGGCGTGATGGTAGAGCCGGTTCTCCAGGGGATATTTAGCGTGCTTCCGAGGNGNCGGCGCGTCCTGCCCAACGCTACGCTTAANGCGACGCATCGCGTCAGTGATGTCTTTGGGGCCAATCCACATCGACCACAGATCCAGCCAGAATGACGCGTGGATGATGTGATAAATGATCGAAAGCGTGAGCACCACACCGGCGACCCAGTGGATGGTGACCCACGGAAACTGCACGCCGATCACCGGAAGGAACCCGGTGAACAACAGTACCAGCATCGTCGCTGCCATAATCCAATGAAAGGCTCGAGACGCAAACGAGTGACGCGCTACCTTCTTGGGCAGGTGTGCCAGCGTCGCGTCATCAACCGGCGCAACTTCTTCCTTGGCGAAGAACGCAAACCACACAGCGTGCGCGACTACGAAAAGCACACCCAGGAAAGATGCCAAGTACAGCAAATCCCACGAAATACGTATCAGGATCTCCTGGCCCCACGGATCGGGCCCCCACGTCAGAAAGTTCATCTACGCCTCTCCACGAATCGAACGCCTCACCAGATTCCTCATGAGCGGAACTTTGTATGCGTTCTGCCGTAACGGCCGTGCGCCACGAATGGCCACTTCGCCCGCGAGCTCAGCCGTCGCTTCGTTCCGAGAAGCACCGCGGATCGCATCCTCCACCGCGACCAGCCGCATTGGATACGGCGCCGCACCGTTGACCGCTACTCGCGCATCATCAATCGTACTCCCGCTCACTCGCATAGCCGACGCTACGTTGACCAACGGGAAATCCCAAACCTCCCGGTCGCGCACCTTTTCAAAGTAAAACTGCGCACCAGCCCAAGTCGACGGGATACGGATTTTCGTCAAGAGGTCGCCAGGCTTCAGGACGGTCATGCGCATGATGTCTATACTCGGACCAATGAAATAGTCCTCTGCATCAACGACGCGCTCACCATCGGCAGTCTGCAACACCATCTTCGCGTCAAGCGCGATGAGTGCCGGCGCGGTGTCAGACGGATTCACAGCAACGCAGCGGTCGGCACCAAAGATGGCGTGCTCCCGGTTCATCGACGTCGGCGTGTCGGCATAACAGATGTTGCCGCCGGCCCGATAACATGTCCATCCATCCCGGTAGTACCAACACCTCGTGTCCTGAGTGTTGTTACCACCAAGCGTTCCTTGATTCCTGATCTGTGGTGACGCGACGAGCGCAGCTGCTTCACCTAGGAGACCGTAGCGCTCTCGAACCTCGGAGTGTTCAACCACATCTGTCAGTGGCGTCATTGCACCGATTTCTAAGCCATCAGCCGTAGCCGTAATTCCCTTAAGCGTTTCAATGCCACCGAGATCAACGACAACGGCAGGCCGCTTCACACGGTCCTTAAACCAGTCGAATGAGTCTAGACCCCCAGCCATCACCCACGCCTGGTCACCATGCTCCCGGAGCAGCGCCGTGGCATCTTCCACACTAGCCGGCTGGAAAAGTTCGAACACGGGCATCATGTCGCGAATCACGGCCATGATGATTACCTCCTCCTAAAAATATGCGCGCACCGCAACGGCCTACTCGGCCGGCGGCCATGCTTACGCCTGCCGCATGTTCTCGGCAGCCCGTTCCATCGTGGTTAGGATTTTGTCGTAGTCAGCGCAACGACACAGGTTACCTGAGAGTCCGTGCGCTAACTCGCTGCGCGTCGGATTCTCATTCTTCTGCAAAAAGCCGACTGCGCTCATAACAAACCCGGTCATACAGAACGCACACTGGAAACCCTGCTCGTCAACCACAGCTTGCTGTATTGGATGTAACGAGCCATCTTCGTGAGCCAGGCCTTCAATTGTTCTGATGGCACGGCCACGCACGCTCTGTGTCAGGATCGAGCACGAATAGTGAGGGACCTCATCTATTAAGACGGTGCAGGCGCCACACTCGGAACGGTCGCAGCCAAGTTTTGTCCCAGTCAGGCCAAGCTTGTAACGAAGCGTCATCGCCAGCGTTTCTTGCTTCATAACGTCCACGCGGCGCTGCTGTCCGTTGACGGTTAGTGTAATCAGGCGCTCAACTGCACCAGGTGAGGCCGGCTGAGCAAAGATGGAGCCGACGCCCCGGAACATGTAGTTCGCCGAGCCCACGGCGGCACCGGCCGCAATGACACCCTTGATGAAGTTTCTCCGCGAAACTCCCGAATCAATTGCTTCAGTGATCTCGATATCAGCCATGGATGCGATCACCTCTCTGGATGTTCAACACCGAACATCACACACTTCCACCTCGCCGGAAGCGAGGAAACCCTGTGCTCCGAGGGCTCAGCATCAATCCCCCGAGCCGCCCACGGGTCGCATCATACTACGCGCAGGAGTCTGGAAAAAAGGCAATATTCTAACCCAGTGTCGAGCATTTCTTGGTCCGAGGGGCACAACGCGATGGGCAGGCACCTCCACAGGAGAAAATACATCGTTTTGACCCATTTTTCGCCAAGTTTTTCGATTTGGTCACGTTTGTTGCACTCATTGGGCACAGCCTCTTGGCCTAATCTTCTCGGTCTGCGGTACTGAACAACTCACTAAATTGGTGATTTTGAAGACGAAGGCTGGAAACAGGCCAACACCACCGTCTCGTTGCCGTGGGCCTACAAGACACCGCGGCAGCTTGTCAGAACTGGAACGGTAGTGTGAGATCAGAACTCGCCTTGAACAGTCTAATCCGCCTAAGTAGCAAGTCGAGTAAGTAGAACACTAAGGCCAAAGCTGCTAAAAAGGGCCAAAGGGCAAGCGGCCGTACCGTACGAACCCCGTCATCTTCAAAGATTTGCTCTGGCGACGGTGCGAACACGCCACCCGTGTCGCGGGCGATGGCTTGTAGTAGTTCAACGTTGGGAGGCCGGAACTGATACTCGGCCGGATACGAATAAAGGAGTGACCGAGCAACTTCTGAACCATCGGGTAGGTTGGTTTGAAAAGTTTGGTCATCCTCAGGACCCAGCGTAACACTAGCCGCATAGGATACTGAGCTAACGCGCTCGGTCTTAATGGTCGTCGTCATGCCGTTGCCGACAGTCCACCGAACCGTCGGCGGGGCGTTCACATTCCCGGCAGCGGGCGGAATGTCGACGGTGATGCGTGCCCGGTCCGCTTCGCGCTTGACCGTGAGTGCCCTGACGCGATCGTCCGAGCCGCGCATCGTTTGTCTTACAAGTTGCGTCCAGAACTTGCCGTAACCCGGCCANTCCAACCACTCGGTCGCCCACCGGTTTTTGACGTCGGAGGTGAAGGCGACCGCGCGCCCGAGCCCGAACTGCCACCGCGCCAAGATTGGGTCGTCCTCCTCAGAAATAAGCAGCGCCTCAGAAGTCTCCTTCAACCGCGTNCTAAGGTAACCATGCAGGGGTGGNGAAGAAGNGAAGTCAATCCCCTTGAACATCTCAACCGACTTTCCCACAATTGGACTGAACGGGACCTCGACTAGTGTCGGCCTTGCGGCGCGCCGTGTTTCCTGCGCGAAGATCTGTGGCACCTCCTCCACATCCTCGACAAAATAACCACGTCCNTCTCCCCAGTCCGCAATATTCTCAAGCAGTTCGCGATCTGCCTCCTGCCCCATCGCGACCGTTGAAACAGTTATCCCCATCTCGGCCATCTTCGTAACGAGCCCTTCATAATCGTCAGGGTATGTCCGGCCATCCGACAAGAGAATGACGTGCTTCAGACGACTCTCACTCCCTTCGAGTCCGAGAAAGGCTTCNTCAAGCGCGGGATACACATTGGTGTGCCCACTCGGCATGATCGTNCTGATTTTGTCCTTAATCCACTCGCGGTTCGAAGCGCGCTGGAGTAGAACAGGCCAGTCAAGACTGTTNTTGAACGCCACGACCCCNATCTCGTGATGATCGTCAAGCACGTCAACTGCAGCCTTCGAGGCCTCCTTCGATAACTCAATCTTCTCGCCCACCATGCTCCACGANTTATCGAGCACGATGATCAGTGCGAATTCCTCCGGCCGCTCCTTCACGGTGAACGTGATCGGNAGCAAAGCCTCGAGCACACTATCGGCGTAGCCTTCCTCTCCGTACATCGCGTCACCGCCCGCCATAATGAAACCGCCGCCGTAATCGCTNACGTAACCCGACAGTGCCTCCATCTGCACCCTGCGGAGTGCATCGGCAGCAATGTCGCTAAAAATCACTGCCGCGTAAGGTTCTAGACTCCCCGCATCGCCTGGCAAAGACATCGCCGTTGCCGTGTCGACCGACAGGCCACCCGCTTCAAGCGCTCTCACTAAGAAGTGCTGGCTTTCAGCGTGGCCTTCGACATAGAGCACCTTTGGCCGTTCAATGGAAACAACCGACCGGCGCACCTGGTTGTTTTGATCCATTACGTCCTCAGCAGCACGGAGACGAACGACGAGCTCGGCTGATCCGACCTCGTTGAGGTTACCTTNAAGTGTCACTTCCTGCGNCCCTGACGAGAGCTGTATCGACTTCGCGTCAAGCAACGAGTTGTCGTGTAGGACCTCGACCACTGCCGGGGTATCTNTCTGTCCCAGGACGCGNACAGNGATGGGAAACGGCTCATCGATGGTCACTACGTCGGGCATGCGCACATCGTCAACCCAGCCATCACCGAGGTCTCTCGGATCCAGTGGCATCGTGTAAACAGCGATCCCCTGCNGTTGAAGCAATCCCAGCGCCTCNATGAGACTCCCGCTCGTCTCATGCCCGTCAGTCATCAGGACGAGGCGTTTGACTTGGTTCGGCGCAAATGCGCGTGCGGCCTCTCGCACTGCCAGCTCAAGATTCGTGCTCCCTGCATCATCCGACAATGACAGTAACGGCGAATCGGCCTGACTGCTGATCGCCACTTCAACGGCTTCCAGATCGTCCAAGGTAGCTGTCGAGGCACCGAAAGTCATAGCCTGCCAGTGATCGGGCTGGCCCTCAAGGGTCGACAACGAGATCCACTGCGAGGCCGTTACGGCTGCTGCTGGGGACACACTGGCCGACTGATCGAGTAAATAGACCACCGACAACCAACGCCCGGAACGTTCCCATGTCGGTTGCATCAGAGCGAAAACGAGTAACAGTAATACAGTTGANCGCACAACCGTCTGCAGTGCGCGCTGTTTCGCTGTGAACCCAGTGAATGAGCGTCGTTGGACCCACCAGACTATTGGTATTAGCACCAATAGAAAGATCGGCCAGTACTGCTCAACAGCAATANTCATGATTCACTCAGTGTCCGGGCTAACGGAGTTCATCCCATCGTCCAAGCACTATCACACGGTGATCCGTCGATGGTAAGTCCACCACTCAAAAACGACCAGAACCAAAGCAAGGCCGAGCAGATACTTCCACAACTCACCTGATAGCCACCCGGTTTCCCAAGTGATGTTTTCTCGGCCCGTTAACGTGACACCATTGACGTCNGAGAGACCTGCCGGTAAATTNACCGCCACATAAGTGCGTGCTGCGCCGGCCGNCGCCACATAGAGCCCAGGCACAGGTGCCTCAAATGACGTGCTNCCGAGCCTTGGCCAGACCGGGAGATCAACTCCGTTGATTGTCGCGACCGTCGCATCAGATAGTGGCACATCCACCGTGCCNACNGATCGCCGAAGTGGCAGCCTNTCCCCCACAAACCAAGTCAGCACATTCTGCATAAAAATCGGGAAGCTTGGATGCACTGNGAAATCCGAATCGTCGAGCGAAAAGTTAACCGCAACCCACTTTGGCACATCCGAGCTGACGACAACCAGNGGTGTCTGGCCACCCGACGCAAGAATCCGAGTGGTTGGATTAGTCGCAGAGAATTCGAGGTGTCGCGCGTCGGNGATCCGTACATCNAGCATNGAGACATATTTCAAAATCGGATGAGTTTCATCCCAATTTGTCACCTCTATNGCCGACGCACGAAGCGGCGGTGCAAGGTGGGATGCTGCTAGCCACGTCCGACCAGGCGGGCGGAACAACAAAGCAGGGTGCCTTGGCTGGGTGTTTGGCGCGAATTCGTCAAAGACGTAAAGGTCGACCGCCTCGTCACCGTTGTANACATNAGGGCTGATCACACGAAGATCGACTCGCTCATCAAGTCCGAGTAACGTTTCAAGAAATTCGTTACCCGCTGTGACCAAGGCAACCNTTGTATCTCGCAGTGGTGGAAGGTAGTCAATCGCTTCATCGTCGACAGCAAGCACATCCTCGTCGGTTGTGACTCTGGCGCGGATCACACCCACCGGATTTCCGCTCAGCGCAACCGTGCGCATGATCGTATCTCGTCCATTGACCGTGACATTCTCGATGAAGCCTACTTCGCCACTATCCTCAATCGTTAGACGGATGTACTTCGATTCCAGAGAGTGGTTCGCAATAACGAGCCGCCCATCATAGCCCTCTCGCTCACCAGCGCGCGCNACCACCGCGAAGTCGGCGATCGCTACATTATCGGCTGGCTCAAAGACAGACAACACGCGGGCTGTCCGCGGTAGATCAAGTGTGGCGATCCCATCGGAGACAACAATCACCTCACGATCTGCNACGTTCACNTGAGGAAACACGGGCCTGATAGCCAACGGCGTCATTCGNTCAAGCGCAGCATCGAGCTGCGCCCTGTCAGCGGTCATCGCTGTTGCCACCCGGCCGGACGTATCGGCCAANAGGAAGCGGTCGTTCCCACCAGCACTCTCGATTAGGCGTGTTACTGCATCACGAGCATGNTCCCAGCGAGACTGGTTNTCAGCAGTGCGAGCGGCCATTGTGATTGACGTGTCCAATACGATTACAGCCTCTCGCGGNGCTCCGGTGATTGCTCCCGCCTCAGGCCGANCGAGCGCTAGAGCAATGAGCAACGCGATTGTGATNGCTAGNAACAGCGAGAGNAAGCGCCTCAGACGTTCAAGCAGNGAGCGATACTGTCTGTCCTGGAGTACTCGCTCCCACAGTAGCAACGACGCCACAGCGACCCGTGGATGCCTNAGCTTTAGGAAGAACAATACAATTACGGTGGCAGCCGTTAGACCACAAAGCAACGCCACCTGCAGCGGGGTCAGCGCTAANAACGTCACGTTAGGAACCTGTTCTGACGGAATACCTGAAGGATAACGTCCTCAAACGGCACTTCCGTCTGGGTACGCACATAACCGAGCTGATACTTGGCACAGAATCCTTCGACTTCACTGCAGAACTCCGCGTAGACATGTTGATAAGCGCTAAGTAGGGAGGGAGTGGCAGCGATGTCATGCGTTGAGCCGGTCTCAACATCCACCAGTTGCAAATCACCGCTCAATTCAGGCTCGCTGTCGGCTTGGCTGACAACATGAATGGCAAAGATGTCGTGGTGCGAGAAGCGTAGCAGGTTTAGTCCGGTTTCAAAGCCGCGCGGATCGAGAAAATCCGAGATAACAACGCTAATGCCACGCGGCCGCTTACCGCGACAGAATTTCTCAAATGCAGCCTTCGCGTCGGTCGTGCCACCTGATGCGAGCTGCCCAAGAAATTTGAACACCTTGAAAATCTGGCCCTTGCCGCGCTGCGACGACAGTTCTCGACCCAGATGATCTGTATAGGGAGCCAAGGTGACGCGATCGAGATGAGCCAGCCCGATATAGCAAAGCGCGGCCGCTATCTGACAAGCGTAGGCTAGTTTGGTTGGCCGGCCGTCGGCCATTGATCGGCTGCAGTCGATGAATAGATAAATTGGAAGGTCCTGTTCCTCTTCGAAGAGCCTAAGGAGGAGCTTCTCGAGCCGCTGGTAGGCGCGCCAGTCAACCCGTCGGAAATCATCACCTGGCGAATACGCCCGGTGGTCCGCGAACTCGAGACCCGAACCGCGTTTCTTGGCACGGCGCTCGGCGCGGAACTGGCCGGCGAATGCCCGCTTGGACACGATGTGCAAGTACTCGAGTTTCTTTAGAAACTCGCCGTCGAATAATTCGTCTTCAGTAGCCATTGAAGACTCTTGTTGGAGTCCGTTCCAATGCTCTTATGGGGAATTCGGCACGGCCAGCCGACACGTCACTCGGTCGGCTCTGGCGTGTTCGCGAGTACGTCCTCAAGAATTGTGTCCGTGTCGATTTGCTCGGCTTCACCTTCGAAATTCAGGAGTACCCGGTGGCGTAGTGCCGGCAATAACATGGCGCGGATATCCTCACACGACACGTGGACGCGGTCGGCTAACAGTGCTCGGATCTTGCCTCCAACAACGAGCGCTTGTGCACCCCTCGGGCTGGCACCGTAGCGGACATACCGGTTGACCATCGGCTGCGCGTAGGGTGATTCGGGGTGTGTCGCCAACGTCAGCCGGATCGCGTACTCCTGAATCGGCTTGGCAATCGGCACCTCACGCGAAGTCCGTCGCATCTCCATTAATTGATCGCCAGTCAGTACGCGCTCCACATCGGGTTCGTCGAACTGGGTAGTCCGATTGAGGATTTTGTGAAGACTCTCGGTGTCTGGATACGTGACCCTCAACTTCATAAAGAAGCGGTCGAGTTGTGCTTCGGGAAGAGGATAAGTGCCTTCCATCTCAAGAGGGTTCTGGGTTGCAAGCACGAAGAATGGCAATTCCAGTTTGTAGGTCTGCCTTCCAACCGACACGCTCTTCTCTTGCATCGCCTCAAGCAGCGCTGACTGGGTCTTCGGTGTTGCCCTGTTAATCTCGTCGGCTAGCACGATGTTGGCAAACAGTGGCCCCTGTTGAAACTCGAGGAACTTCTCACCCTGCTCACTCTCCTGCACGACGTTGGTGCCGATGATGTCGGCTGGCATTAGGTCAGGGGTAAACTGAACACGAGAGAACTTTAGGTGCAACACATCACTTAGCGTGTGCACTAGTTTCGTCTTGCCCAGACCAGGGATCCCTTCAAGTAGGACGTGGCCGTCCGCCAGTAAACTAATGAGGGTTCCCTGAACGATTTCCTCATAGCCCACGATCCGCTTACCGATTTCGTCAGTAGCGAGCGCAAAGTTTTTCTTGAACTGTGCAATTTGCTGGTCGATTTCAGTAATCATGCTGTCCGCGTGGCCCGACGGCCTGAAAATAACGTTTGATGAGTTCTCGGTATGAAAGTGGAATTGTATTCGCATTGAGCAGATCAGCCTCACCGTAAGTGACATCTGGCTCGACTGGTTTGTACTCCAGCTTGGACTCTTCTGCCTGACTCGGCTCGTCTACCAGCTGCTCACCCGGCTCGTCACCTGACTGGGGCGCAAGCTCCATGATCTCGGGTAGCAGCTCAACTTCCAGTGTAGTCGGTGCACCATACTCGATTTCGTCGCCCGCGCCGGGGGCCGACAGATCACCCTGACCCTGCTCGGCCGATTGTGCCCCAGCTTCTGCAGCCTGCATCGACAGTGAATCCGGATCTTGGGTTCCCGGTTGCGGCATTCCAGCTGCGGCCTGATCCCCAGAAGCCGTTTCATCCGTGGCTGCCTGAAGCTGGTTCGAATCATCACTGAGCGCCTGCTGCAACTGTTCGAGACCTTGCGCCGCAGCTTCACGGATCTCTTGGCCCTGCTGCTGTTGAGCAAGTTGCTCTAACTCCTGCGCAAGCTTCTCCATCGCCTGCCTGGCCTGCTCTTCGTCACCTTTCGCGAGTTGCTCGGCCGCATCGGCGAGATTCTCAGCCAGTTCCTCGAATTCATCTTCTGCCTGCTCGGCTATTTGTTCAAGCACAGCCTGAAGTTGCTCCCGCTCTGCGTCGGACATTTCAGTAGACAGTTTACGTAATTCTTCGGCCGCACGATCCAAATCCCGATCAGACAGCGCATCAATGAGCGACTCGGCATCGGTCGACGTGAGTGCTTCGGCCATGCTGTCCATCAGGTCGTTTAACTCGGTTGAGTCGAGCGTGTCGAGCATTGCCTCTAGCTTTTCAAGCTCAGCCAGCGCTTGTTCCCGCGTAAGCAGACCCTGCTGAAGCTCGGCGAGAGCCTCCCTCATCTCGGATGGAAGCTCCGCATCCTGTAAAGCCGCGGCTTCAGCTAGCATCCGTTCGACCTCTGTCAGTAACATCTGATCAGCATCAGTGAACGCCACCACGGGCGGCGGTCCTGCCTCCAACCAGCTTCGTGTCCACGACAAGGGGAGGAGGTTAAGCACCAGGAGCAGCGCTAGTAATCCAGCCGTCGTTCGCGCCCGACGCGGCATCGACCAGGCATACAGTTGATTAACGTTGAGGTCATCCGCTGTGACGGCAGCGCGGTGCAGCTGCAAATTAATCCAACTTGAGGACCGACCTTCGCGATGAAACCAATACGCTGTTGTCAACTCATCGTGCAAGTTAGCCTGACGGTCTACAGCTTCAGCGGCGCCCAGCAAAGTACCCTTCCGAAGAATCACTGTGACACCGTAGACCGCCACCCCGAGCAACCATAGCCCTACGAGTACAGCCACAATCATCCAGCTCATTGCAACGAACCGATAAATCACGCTGACTGAGACCGGAAGGATGAGTGACAAGGTAAACCCATGAAAAAGCTCACGCATCACTCGGGCATGGCGTAGCCGCCTAGCGACGTGAGTCAACGTATGAACAACGCGCTCTCGGTCGGCGACCTGACTATGATTATCGGACATCAAACGGCTGCTTAACGATACTCGATCTCGACCCGACCGGAAATGGAGCCGTTTACCTCGACGGAGTCGCTAGCCGATTGTTCATGGCACATAGGCGATGACGTCGATTTCCACCGTCATGTTTGGCACTGGTAACGCCGCAACTTGGACGGTTGTCCGGGCGGGTCGGTGGCGACCAAACATTCGCTCGTAGCTAGCATTCATCTTTTTGAACTCGCTAATATCAGTTAAGTAGACACCGCATCGAAGGACGTAAGCCAAACCGGATCCAGCTGTCTCTAAAATCGCCTGAACGTTCTTGAGCACCTGTTCGGTCTGCGTTTCAGTGTCAACTGACACGATCTCTCCCGTCGCCGGGTCCACGGCAGCTTGTCCCGACACAAACACGAGCCGCTCAAAGCTGACGCCAGGCGAGTACGGACCGGTCGGCTTGGGTAAATGCTTACCGGTAATCAAAGTGTGAGTGCTACGGTCACCCGTCATTTATTCCTCCTCACTCCCTCGTTGTTTCTTTATTCGCATGATTCATACTCAATTAGCGGCAACTGACTCATTGGCACCTCCGGCAGAGCTGGTCCCCAAGCCTGCCGGTAGGCTTCGAACGATAGCAAGCGCTTAACGTCTTTTTGGTCAAACCAGAGACGATTGATCGCGAGTTGCTGCGTTCGGTGAGCTCGAAGCGCCGCTACCTTCCGGTCGCGCCATCGGGTGATGTCAAACAGGAAATCAATGCCGGGATTCCGTGCAAGGTCGGCCTGTCGTGCCAACTCCCACGGTGGCACAGGCGGCGTCCACAGCAAGCGATCCACGGAATGCGGCTGCCCATTACTCGGCCACCTGACATCAGCCGCAGCAGCGATCGCGTCAGAGGTGAAACGGCTGATTGCAACGTGGTCGGGGTGTTGGTTCAGGCCATTCGGATCGAAAGTGATGACGATGTGTGGGCGGAACGTCCGCAGCAGTGCCACGAGATCGGCACGGATTAGATCTGGTGCCGCCTCGGCAAGCGCCTTGTCCTGGTAATCCAGGACGCTGACTTCATGAATACCAAGAATCTCAGCCGCCGTACGGAGCTCACGCTCGCGGGTCGCCGGAAGCTCATCACGCGTGCAGACAGGTGGGTCACCCATCTTCCCGGCCTGGCCACGGGTCGCGGTCACGAGTGCTAGCTGAGCACCTGCCTCCGCGCACTGACATGCGACACCCGCTCCGGTGAAGGTCTCGTCATCAGGATGTGCAAAGCTGAAAAGGATCCGTGCAGCGCTCATGGCAAACCCAGCGATGGCTTGCGCGCAACGACCGCTGCTACCATCTGGCCATCGCGCTCACCCTCGTACGCCCGGAGAATCTCTAGTGGTCTCACAAGCTTCTGTAGTTCGTCAGGCTTGAGTAGGAAATCCGGATTCTTCGGGTGTCCCCGTTCAGCCTGGGCAGTGGTGAAAGTCTCGTAGATAAGTATTCCGCCGGACTTAAGCGCGTCACAGATTGCGGGGAAAAGTGGACGGTGCAGGTAATGTGTGACCACGATAAGGTCATACACCGCATTGCCCAAATCAACCGAACCGACCTCTAGGTCGACTACGGCTAAATCGATCTGAAGACCAAGCCGTTTCGCGACTCCTTGAAGATCTTCAATCACCTCCGCGTTCCGATCGATACCACGGACCTGCCAACCAACAGCTGCTAGCGTTAGCACGTGCCGTCCACGACCGCAGGCCACGTCAAGAGCGTGTCCTGCTCCACGCAGGAGATCGCTATTCTCGAGTAGCCATCCTGAAGGCCCGGCGATCGGCTGTGCATCGTACGCGCGCTTACCACGCCACGTGGACATACCTCCCAATAAGTTGAGCACCTGTTCATATCCGCACCGCAATAACACCCGCGCGGCGTGTTGACTCCGAACGCCGTGCTCACAATAGACCAGGACAGGTTTGTCATCGCGCGGTACGACAGCCGATGCCGCCGCGATGAGTTCTACGGGGAGGAGCAAAGCCTCGGGAATATGTCCGAGGGACGTGAATTCCTGTGGTGTGCGAACGTCAAGTAGATAGAGCCCACCCTCACTGATTAACTGCTCGGCTTCAGCAGCGTCGACGTGGCGTGGACCTGAAGTGGTGGACTCAGGCTCGTCGTGCTCTGTCATCCCTCAATTACCCAGCATATCTCACGCCAACCAGCTACACGAAAGGTAGCGCGGTCATCATAAATTAACGCTTCGTCGGGTTTTTTCTCAATAATTTTCCCTTATTGCATGCATGTATAGCACTTGTTAATCTCATCGGTATGCGCGTCGAGGTAATGCTCTTTCTGGGATTCATTGGTCTCACCATCACTACGATTGGTGCTCAACAGCAGGTGCCGCGATTCAGGTCAGGCACTAATATTGTGCCTCTGTATGTGACGGTCACCGATGGGAACGACCGGTTAGTAGCAAACCTCGTAAAAGAGGACTTCGAGGTCTACGACAACGAGGTTCAACAGGAAATCGTCGTGTTTCGTAATGATGTCCAACCCATCTCGGTTGTCGTTATGCTCGATACAAGTGCCAGCATGACTGGTAAGCTCAAGCTGCTCATGGCGGGTGCGGAGCAGTTCTTTATCCGCATGTTACCGGGTGACCAAGGACGGGTCGGAGCGTTCAACGACAAGGTAGAGCTTACCTCGGAGTTTACCGGTGACCGTGATCGTCTCATCACTGAATTGGATACACTTGACTTTGGGAATCCGACCCGCCTGTACGACGCCATCGCCACTAGCCTCGACGCGCTACAAGGAATTCAAGGCCGCCGCGTCATTCTTGTCTTCACCGACGGCGACGACACAAGTAGTGCCGCCAAATCCGATGAGGTGCTCGATCGCGCAGTCGTTGAAGAGGTGATGGTCTACGCCATTGGTCTCAGGGCGGAATACTTTAATGGTAGACGCATGGTGCGCAGCCGTCCCGATCGCAACTTGCGGAAGTACGCTCAAGAAACCGGCGGTGGCTACTTCGAGTTGCGCAGCGACGATGACCTCGGATCCACATTTACGCGTGTCGCTCAGGAGCTACACAGTCAGTACGTGATCGGCTTCACGCCGACCGAGCTTGATGGTGAGCCGCACGGGCTTGAAGTGCGCCTCAAACGATCCGGTATGACCGCACGCGCACGCCGGAGTTACATCGCTAGCGCCGAAAATCTCTCTGGAACGCCCTAGGTAAACATCGGGTGCTGACTCAGCATGCCGAACGCGGCACCGGTGTCCCACCCGAGAGTGCGAGGATAATTTCAACCACATCGCCGCTGGCAAGAACCCGCTCCTCGGCACGGTGCAACACTACCTCGTCATTCACCGAAAAGTTCAGCATTGAATCGTCCCACTGGGCGGGGAAACCCGGTAGTTGTCGCCTGAGAACCCGGACAAGTTCCGCAATGTTCTCTACTGGCTCGGTGATGGTGAGACTATCTTGTCCGCTCGTCTGTAACGTCGTTGGTAGACGTACTGTGATCGACATCACTACGCTGGGCCAGAAAGCACCAACTCCAACTCTTGCCGCCATGCTTCAGCTGGCACACCCTCATCACTGAGCCCTGATATCGCGTAAAAGCGCGATAGCATGGCGTCGAATTCCTGTCGGTCAATTTTTTCGGTCTTGTAGGCGCCCACTGTAATCTCTTCGTCGAACCATCGATCAGGCAGCGTGTCGTCGCTCCGCCGCACGCCGAGCCGATGGTTAATCAGCCGCTCAACGCCCATGATATTGAGGCCGATCCGGTCGAGCACGTCAGCGTCAAATTCCAGTCCGGTCACGTTGGCGATCTGACTAGAAAATTCCTCAAGCCCAGGTAGCGACGGGCTATTGAAGAGTTTTGTAGTGAATCGGCACATCCCGACGGCATCACCCACACCGTAGATGTTCTCGCACACCCGAACCGCCCGTTCCTTCGTTTCGTAGTTATTCGGCTGGGCCGAGACCGGTCCACCGTAAAGCTTCGCTTTGAAGCCAGGGTCGTCATTGATGCGGGCGTTGATCTCTAGAGTGACCCTGTTCCTAAGGTGATCCATGCCGCGGGTCGAAACCGCCAGGCCCAGTGCGAATGCCTTTAGAATCCGCGCATCGTGTGGGTCCGACTGCATCAGACCTTTAACCGCCATGCAATACTTGCGCGCTTCAGTCGGATAGTGCCCGCGCTCGATGGCGCGCGTGCTATCAGCGAGCACATTTCCAAACCCTTCGCGGTGTGACATGGCAAAGAGTAGCCGTTCCACAAGTTCGGCGTCGCCCCACGTGAGCTCAAGACCACCAGTGTCGCTCTTGGAAACGATACCGCGCTGATACAATTCCATCGCCCAGGCGATGGCCGACCCGGTCGACGCCGTGTCCAAACCAAGGTCATTGCAAATATTGTTGAGGCGGATCACTGGCTCGACTTGGTCGATACCAACATTTGGTCCGAATTTACCCAGCGTCACATACTCAGGACCGTCACCCCGCCCGTACCTGTCGGCTTGGTCATCATTGAGTTGGTTCAGCGGACGGCAGTTGACTGGACAACGGAAGCAGCCAGCCATACCAGGCCGGTACGGAGTGATGTTTTCGGCGTCGAGACGATCAGTCCAGGTCGTTTCTTGGTTATTTTTCGTTCCCATCGCCCCAAGAACACGACTGGGTCGATAAAGAAACGGCGTTCCCATCGTCCGCAGCGCGTTCTTGACGACCGATGTATTAAGTAGCTTGGTTGCGATCTCCTTGTTGTATTGCTTATAAGGCTGTGCTGTTTCAAAATCGTGGGTCTGCCCCTGCACAACAATTGCCTTCATCTTGAGCGAGCCCATCTTCGCGCCTGGACCACCGCGAGCGTAGCAAGCCTTCGGTCCAGCCATAATCGCGCTGGTCAGCACCTGATTCTCGCCAGCTCGCGTGATATTTGCCATCGCAAGGTCGCGCGTCCAGGTGCCGCCAAGATCAGTAGCGATACGATCACGCATGTCGATATTGTCGAGTCCAAGATATGGCGTTGCATCGCGGAACTCTACTTGCCCGTCACCAAGCCAGAGCACGGTCCATGCGTCCGCCCGGCCATAGATAACAAGATGGTCGATTCCGTTCATCTTCAAGAAAGACGGAAAGTAATCGCCCGCATTGCTGTCCATTAACACGCCTGATTCGGGAGACCATGACGTTGCGTTCCCCCTGGCCGCGCTTGGCACAATCCCGGTCAAAACACCCGAACCGAAGATAAGTGGCACCGAAGGGTCAATTGGGTCGAGCGACTCGTCGAGCAAGCGATACAGATAGAACATGTTGGCACCGCGCCCCGCGAGGAAAGTCTCGATAATTCGCCGCGGTGTATACGCCTGCCTTACCTGTCGCCGCGCCAAGTCAACAAAAAGGGTCGCGCCTTGGGTAGGAAACTGTGGGTTCGGCGGTAGCTCAGTTAAGAGCCGTGCAACGCGATCTTCGATGGTCACCAAGCCGTACGGTAGCACACTTCGCCAACCGAAATTGTGTGCCAATACACGAGCAAAATCAGAGAAGAAAGCCCTCTCTGAGCGGGTCTTCGTCGTCGATTAGGAATGTATGCTCACCCGTGATCCAAGCTTCGCCTTCGATCTCAGGTACGATGGCAGAATGGTCACCGACCTGTGACCGCCCCACGATTCGGCCCCGGAACTGCGTGCCGAGGAGGCTCTCGTGTGTGAAGGGTCGGTCGGCCGCAAGCAGTTGCATGGCGTCAAGCACCGCCATCACGGCGCAGGTGCCACTGCCGCAAGGCGACCGATCAACTTGGGCGTCGGCGAAGACCGTCACATTACGCAAGTCAGCCCCTGGAGCGTCCGCCATGCCGGTAAAGATCGTCCCATAAATTCCCGTTAATCCTTCATCGACCGGATGCACAATCACCGCCTGGGATTCAACTGAGCGCTTAATGAACATGCCAACGTCCCGCAACGAGCCTAAGTCACCAGCGCCGATCCTTAGACCGGCCGCCTCGGCATCCACGATCGCATAGAAAGCGCCACCGAAAGCAACATCGACGGGCACTTCACGGTTTCCAAGCTTTACAGTCAACCCAGGGTGTAGGACAAACGATGGCACGTTGACGAACGTGACCCGCTCAACGCGCGGAGCGTCGTCACGTTCAGTCACGGCTGCACGCGCCCGGATAGGCCCAGCCGGTGAGTCGAGCACAACCTCTGTTTTGTTGTCAGGTAAGTGCAGGAGCCCACGCTCAAGCGCGATCGTAACAACGGCTAAAATACCGTGGCCGCACATCGTACTGTAACCCTCGTTGTGCATGAAGAGAACACCAGCATGCGAGCCGGAGGTTACCGGTTCAGTCAGCACGGCGCCGTACATGTCGAGGTGCCCACGGGGCTCAAACATGAGCGCACGTCGGAGCGCGTCATGATGTCGCATTACCCAGGAGCGCTTCTCAAGCATCGTCCGACCAACAGGGCTCGGATACCCTTCGACGATTAAACGCAGTGGCTCACCCGCGGCGTGGGCGTCGATCGTCCGGAGGCGATGGATCATCTCGCTGTTGAAGTGGCTTCGGTTGCGGCTAATAGTAAGACGATTATAAGCTTCCACATGACACTGTCCGCACCGATGCCACTAATTCTCAATAGTTCTGACGTCCGCGCCCTTGTCACAATCCCCGACCTGGTGCCACTAATGGAACGGACCTTGGCCCAATTCTCGCAGGGCAAGGTCGAACA
>PBBF01000015.1 GCA_002717745.1 Acidobacteriota bacterium | reverse complement strand
ACGGCGCTGAGGTAGATGTTGGAAAAACAAGGGCTCGTGAGAGACGAGTGCGCGGAGTAGATGAGATTAAATGGTTGACGAACCGAACGCTCCAGTAGAAGGTGCCCCGGCGTCGAAGGGTCCGCCCGTCAAACCGGTACAACCGCCCGTTCCGCCCAACTTGGCAGGCAAGACGACTTCTGCGGCTGTTGCGCCACGTCGGTCACCGACGGCGAAGAAGAAGGTCGTTGACGACACTTCACCGCTACTGTCTCGGCGCTCGTGGATGGGCCTAGCCTGGGGATCCTTTACAGCGGCCTCGGCTACGGCGCTGGCAGCGACTGGACGTTTTATGTTTCCAAACGTCCTTAACGAGCCACCGCAGCAATTTAAGATTGGCTTTCCCGACGAGTATGCGCCAGGTGTCGACGAGCGGTGGAAAGACCGCTTTGGAATCTGGGTCGTGCGTACTCCGAGCGATATCGTCCAGGAGGCTGGTGGATTCTATGCCCTGATCAGCGTCTGCACGCATCTCGGTTGTACTCCCAACTGGCTATCGGCCGAGTTAAAGTTTAAGTGTCCCTGTCACGGGAGTGGCTTTCGACCGACGGGCGTCAACTTTGAAGGTCCGGCGCCGCGTCCGCTGGAGCGGGCGAGAATCGTACTGGCTGACGATGGTCAAATTCTGGTTGATAAGGCGAGAAAATTTCAGTTTGAGTTGGGGCAGTGGGCTGACCCTGAATCATTTCTAAGGGTCTAAATCAGTGGACCGGGCCAATTGGTTGAGCATTATTCGGCAATCGTGTTGATGAGTTGTTATGGCTGACACAAAGATCGTTACTCCTAAAGAGGGCGCCCTAGAGCGTTCGTGGAATTGGCTGACCGAAACCCAGGTATGGAAGTCGGTTTTTCGGCACAACGCACCGATCACGGATCGAAATCGTGTATTAGTCGTGTTGTCCAACGTCTTCCTGCACCTGCATCCAGTCAGACTTCGTAAGTCTGGAGTGCGCCTGCGCTACACGTGGTGCATGGGCGGCCTCAGCTTTTTCCTTTTTCTGTCGCTGACGTTTACAGGCGTGCTGCTGATGTTCTACTACCGTCCAACGTTGGAATACGCCTACACCGACATCGTTGGTTTGCGCGAGCACGTGCCGCTTGGAATCATGCGCGAAATGCATCGCTGGGGTGCGCACGCGATGGTTGTCACGGTTTGGCTACATATGTTCCGAGTGTTCATGACTGGGTCGTACAAGCCGCCACGGGAGTTCAACTGGAATATTGGCGTAATCATGCTGGTGCTGACACTCCTCCTCTCGTTTACGGGCTACCTCCTGCCTTGGGATCAGCTCGCGATATGGGCGATCACGGTCGGTTCAAACATGGCGCGGGCGACCCCTTTCATGGGTTCTGAAGGTCCGGGGTCAGCATTGTTGATGCTAGGCGATGTGAGGCTTATTCACGCTGCCGACGACGCTCGGTTTGCTCTACTAGGTGGAACCTTTGTTGGTGAGGGGGCGTTACTTCGATTCTACGTGCTGCACTGCGTCGGTTTGCCGCTTGCGATTGCGGTGCTGATGGCCGTGCATTTCTGGCGTGTTAGGAAAGACGGCGGTATTTCCGGTCCGGTGTAGAGGACAGTTCGAGCCATGGATGCGATCAAGGGATTCTTCAATTTCTTCGCCGACCCACGTGTCTTCTTTTTGTTGACACTGAGCGCATTCATTTTCGTAGTGTGGCGTCGTGACGTGTTTGTGAAACCGCGCGTCGGCTATGGGTTGCAGATCTTTCTCGTGCTGTTCTTCGGGCTGGGCCTGTTCGATGAAAACTTCCGGTTGATTATCGCAAAGCCAGACAACGTTCCCATTGTCGGTCTAATTTTTTGTTTACTGTTCTTCACTTGGTACTCGATGCGCCAAGCGGTGCTAAACGACGAGAGGATCGAGAAGGGTGAGCCGGTCGACGAAAAGGTCGAGGAGGGGCGTGTCTGGGTCTGGCCAGATTTAGTTTACACGGAGTTGATTTGTCTGATTCTGTGCTCCGTGGTCCTGATCGTGTGGTCAATTCTACTGGATGCCCCACTGGAGCAGCCGGCCAACAGCGCTGCAACACCGAATCCGTCGAAGGCCCCTTGGTACTTTTTGGGTTTGCAAGAAATGCTGGTCTATTTTGACCCTTGGCTGGCCGGTGTCGTCTTGCCTACGCTGATCATTGTGGGTTTGATGGCGATTCCGTATATCGATACGAACCCCAAAGGGAATGGCTACTACACCTTTAAGGAACGCAAGGTGGAGATTTCAATCTTTTTATTTGGCTTTGTCGTATTGTGGTCGTCACTCATAGTGCTAGGCACGTTCCTGCGTGGTCCGAATTGGAACTTTTTTGGTCCGTTCGAATACTGGGACATTCATAAGCTTGAGGCGCTCACGAATGTGAATTTGTCTGAGTACATCTGGTTGCGTGGTCTTGGAGTGGGTTTGCCCTCACAATGGTTTATTCGTGAGTTTTTTGGGATCCTTCTCACTCTGATCTATATCTTCGCGTTGCCGTTGCTCTTGGCTAAGAGTTTCCTCAAGGGTTATTACGAAAAACTCGGACCAGCTCGTTACTACGTGGGAATTTTTCTCTTTCTGATGATGCTTTCGCTGCCGGTGAAGATGCTAGCTCGCTGGCTGTTCAATCTCAAATACGTCGTTGCGATTCCGGAGTTCTTCTTCAATATTTAATCGACCACGCATATGGCTGACAAGCGGACCGTTGGGCACGCCTACAACATCGACCTTTTGAACGTCGTTTTTGCGGCGTCAAGCATTTTTCTTTTAGTCTCAGTCTTATGGATGGTCTGGGATGACTACGACCGTGAGTGGAAGAACTATCAGCGACGGTTCGTTCAGCTCGAGACTGAAGTAACGCGACTCGGTCTTGAGGCGGCAAATGCNGATATNGATTCAACAGTCATGGAACAGTTGCGANCTGACCGAGCNAGNGCGGAGGAGGAGCTNGCTACTCAAGANGGACAANTTGCNCCTCTTGAAGATGAGNTGGCNGANCTTGATGCNCGGTTGACCCTTGCNACCCAGAGGGCGCAGTTCGCNAAGGCNACNTACGATGTNGATAAGTACACTTTCGAAGTTAACCGCGAGGGCGACTCTGAAAGCTATGTNGCCCGAGAAGCNGAAATCGANGCNCAGTANGGTGAGTGGCTCGAACTCGGGCTTGNAGTTGAACAGTTGACCGCTGAGCGAGACGGNNTNAGAANCCAGATTGCTGAAGTGNNGCNGGTTGNTACTGATCTTGATGACNAGATTCGNGCNCTGACAACAGAGACTTCTCGGTTGNANCANCGCTTNGTNGACTTGGCNCCGAGCTTGGTANATGACTATTTTCTTAACGCGCCNCTTCTNGACTTNATGGCNCCNACCNTNAGAGTGCAGCAGNTCATNACGCCNAACGTNNTTGANGATCTGAATTTTACAAGGGTGCCGAANATNGANCGGTGCATGACGTGCCATNTGGCCATCAATCGGGAGGGNTATGAAGAATANCCTCAGCCNTTCACAACGCATCCNAATCTCGACGTGTANGTCGGCAGTGCNTCNCCGCATCCGNTNGAGACAACAGGNTGCACNGTTTGNCATGAAGGCATGCCGCAGTCNNTTAGTTTNCAAGATGTGTCACACACTCCGGTGANCGAGCAGCAAGAGCACGANTGGNAGGAGTCCNACGANTGGNNAGAGTCCCATCTNTGGGANTATCCGATGCTACCTACGGGCATGNCNGAGGCNTCCTGNGCAAAGTGTCACGTNGANGAGGTGTACGTTCCTGAGGCTGATGTGCTCAATNTAGCTTACGGTNTGTATGAGCGGGCGGGGTGTTACGCCTGTCANAAGTCAAGTGGTTTTGAGGACTTGAGGAANCCNGGGCCAANNTTGACCANGATTGAGNCAAAGCTGACACCGGAATGGGTGGCTGACTGGATTCGCGATCCNCGCGCGGTTAAGCCGACGACCTGGATGCCACGTGTCTGGTACAACTCGAACACTNCGTCGNCNGAGGATGCTNAACGAAACGAAGTTGAAATCGATGCNGTTGTTGCTTACCTGTTTGCGAACTCTGAGGANCATTCGTATGCAGTTCCNGCTCCACCNCGTGGTGACAGNGCCAATGGNCAGGTGNTTGTTGAATCAGTCGGATGTCTTGCCTGNCATGTNACTGGTGNTGAAACGCGNGAGGANGCGGGACCGCGACGAACATTTGGGCAGGCCTTGCAAAANATTGGNAGTAAGACGAGCTATGAGTGGGTGTTCGATTGGGTGCGGAATCCCCAGCACTACAGCGANGGGACTTTCATGCCCAACCTGCGTTTAACCGATCGGGAGGCTGCTGACGTAGCGGCCTACCTNTTGACTCTTGATGGTGGGCAACNGCGGNNCGCTGAAGNGACCTACGACCAAGCTTTTGCAGACTCGGTGCTCCTTGATTATCTCAAGGCGGTGGTACCAACGGCTGAGGCGGAAGCGACNGTAGCCGGTATGTCAGGCGAGGAACGGACGTTGGAGTTGGGCGNGCGGGTAATTAGCCGTTATGGCTGTTTCAGTTGTCATGACATCGCTGGTTTCGAGGAAGTGCAGCCGGTAGGCATTGAGTTGTCNGAAGAAGGNACCAAGTTACTTACCCAACTCGATTTTGCGTTCGTGGATATCCCGCATACGAAGATTGACTGGTTTGAGAATAAGCTGAAGGANCCTCGGGTCTACGACCAGAACCGTGTTCTGCAGCCGCTAGAGAAGCTTCGGATGCCGAATTACGATTTTAGCTCAGAGGAGGTGCACCTCCTTACTACGGCTATTATGAGTTTTCAGCGTGATGTNCAGCCNACNGCGGCCTTGGTACAAGGCTCGGCTAGGCAGGACGGGTTACGGGTGGGGCGCGCACTGGTTCGCCGTCGGAACTGCGTAGCTTGCCACCAGATTGAGAATGATGGCGGTGACTATCAGGCACTTGTTACCGACCCTTCCCTCGCGCCTCCCTTGCTAACACCGGAGGGTGCNAAGGTTAAGCCTGANTGGCTTTACGCGTTCTTCAAGGGTCCAATTACAATNAGGCCTTGGCTNGATGTGCGGATGCCGACCTTTGACCTTGAAGATGAGCATTGGAATCAGGTATTGGACTACTTCGGTGCAATNTCAGAGACCATTGGCGAATTTNGACCGCACTCGGTTGTGTCGTCTCGGCGTGGGTCTGTGGCGACTGGCGGTGANCTATTTGACTTACTTAGGTGTCAGCAATGCCACGTTCTTGACGAGATTCCAGCGGACCAGCCAACCGAGAACNTAGCGCCNGATTTGCGGATGACACCAGAACGACTCCAAGCAGATTGGATTATTGACTGGATCCGTGACCCGCAGAGCATCCAACCNGGTACCCGCATGCCGGCCTTCTGGCCGGATTACCCCGAAGCGTTTTATACGCAGTTTGACCGAAACGCCGATCAACAGATTCGTTCGATTAGGGACCATCTATTGACATTTAGTGGTGGTCCACGACCGGTGGAACCGGTTGTGGAAGTCGGCGACGAGCCCTAAGTGTCAAGTTGCCTACGGATAATCACAGGGCGCGGTTTTGCCGCGCCCTGTGTGTATGTGGTCACGTGAGCCTGACCGAATGACTACATGTGGCACGTCGACTACGCCGTTCCTTGTAAGGAGTGGCTCTAGAAATGGACGACCGTTTAATTTCAATTGGGGCGCTATCTTCCACTAAGTGCCGTGAAGTGAATGGTTTCCTCACCCGCCACTTCTGAGTGCAAGATGGGAAAGAAGCTGTTCCTGTGCTCGCCTTGGTATGAGGCACGATAGTAGAATTCGGTCATCCGACACATGGACCCCTTATTTCTAGAAGCGTTACGCGCAGTTGTAGGTGATGTCGGTGTTGTTGAGAGTCTCACCGACCGGATTGCCTACGAATGCGATGCGTTGAGCTCCCTTCGTGCAGTTCCGGGCGTTGTCGTGCTTCCCTCGAACACCGAGGATGTGCAAGAAGTTGTTCGCCTTTGCCACACCGCTGGGGTGTCGTTTGTTGCCCGCGGTTCTGGGACCGGGCTGTCAGGTGGCGCGATGCCTCAGGAGGATGGGGTTCTCATCGTCCTAACACGGCTTAATCAGATTCTTGATGTTGACCCTGCTAACTTTCGGATGACTGTCCAGCCCGGAGTTACCAACCTCGATATCAGTAGGTGTGTGGCACCATTCGGTCTTTATTACGCGCCAGATCCTTCGTCACAGCAGGTCTGCTCGATTGGTGGCAATGTGGCTGAAAATTCTGGTGGGGCACATTGCTTGAAGTACGGTTTTACCTTGCATCACGTGCTTGGACTTGAAGCCGTTCTTCCAGACGGCACGTTAGTCCACCTCGGTGGCCCCGTGGTTGACCCCCCGGGATTCGATCTAGTTGGTTCGTTGGTCGGATCTGAGGGGACGCTGGCAATTGTGACAAAGATTAATCTTCGACTCCTGCGCATGCCCGAGTCAGTTCGCACCCTTTTGGCAGCGTTTGAATCGATTGATTCGGCAGGTACAGCGGTTTCAGGAATTATTGCTGCTGGAATCGTTCCCGCTGCGGCGGAGATGATGGACAAACTGACAATAGAGGCAGCTGAGGCCGCGGTCGGACCAGGATTCCCTCAGGCAGAGGCCGTGCTTATCGTTGAGCTCGATGGACCTGCAGTCGAGGTGGATGAAACGTTCCACTGTGTTCAAACAATTTGCCGTGATTCAGGGTCAAGCGAGATACGAGTAGCCAGTAATGCTGAGGAACGTGCGCGATTCTGGACCGGGCGAAAGGCGGCGTTCGCTGCCATGGGACGAATCTCGCCAAATTACTACGTGCAGGACGGTGTTATCCCTCGAACGAAACTTCCGGAAGTGCTACAGCGGATCAGAACGCTAGAGCAAAGTTCGGGGTTGCGCATCGGCAATGTGTTTCATGCTGGTGATGGAAACCTGCACCCGCTGATTTGTTATGACGCCTCAGTGGAAGGTCAATCGGCACTCGCGGCAGAAGTAGGCGGAGAGATTCTCCGCTACTGCCTCGAAGCGGGTGGCTCGATTACGGGTGAGCATGGTGTTGGGGCCGATAAGGTCACGCATATGCCGAAAATGTTTAGCAACGTCGATCTAGAAACGATGCAATTACTCCGTTGCGCGTTCGATCCGACTGGTATTTGTAATCCAAGCAAGATCTTCCCGACTCCTCGTCTTTGCGGCGAAGTGCCAGGGCCTTACCGGGCGCATCCTATCGAGGAGGCGGGGCTAGCAGAGCGCTTCTGATGGTGAAGGCAGATGAATTGGCCGCACTAGTTGCGCATGAGGTGGGTGATGAGGCGGTTAAAGTCGGCACGCCTAAGTTGGCGGTAGCTGGTGTGACCCCCTTGGTCGTAGTCTGCCCTGAAGACGCGGTTGGTGTGTCAAAAACCCTTCGTTTGGCACGTGACCGTCGTCTTGCTGTCGTCCCTACGGGTGCCGGGACGAAGCTTGAATGGGGCGCCTCTCCTCCACGGATCGATCTCTTGTTATCCCTTTGTCGGTTGGACGCGGTTGTAGCCCATCGGCACGGTGATTTAACTGCCACTGTACAAGCGGGAGCCTCCTTAAAATCCGTCAATAGCTTATTGCGGCGTCAGACTCAGTGGCTGCCACTCGATACAGCACACCCTGACCTTGCGACCATCGGGGGGATTGTGGCAACCAATGATTCCGGCCCTCGGCGACATCGTTATGGGGCGCCGCGTGATTTAATCCTCGGCGTCACATTCGCCCGAGCCGATGGTGAGGTGGCCTCGGCTGGTGGAATCGTTGTCAAGAATGTGGCGGGTTACGATCTGTCAAAACTGCTGACGGGTTCGTTCGGATCACTTGGTGTGATCCTGGAGGCGACGTTCAAATTGGCACCACTACCTCTTGTGTCTAGGACCGTTGTTGCTAAGGATGTGGATCCTGTAACGGTCGGGAAGGCGGTCAGCGCTGTTACAGCAAGCCAGTTAGTGCCAAGTGCTCTGGAGGTCCAGGGTCCTCCGTTTTCGCTCCTAGCGCGCTTCGAGGGGTCCCAGCGTGCCTCTGAGCGGCAGGTTGTGGAGGTGGTGAACCTGTGGCAGCGGTGTGGTGTGAAATCTAGCATCCTGAGCGGGTCAGCTGAAATTGAATGTTGGAGATACCACCACGATATTGTGTGGGGTAGGGTGGGGGATGTTTGTCGGATCGGGCTTTTGCCAACGGACATGCCCGATATATTGGAGAAGCTCGGCATTCTCTTGAGACGCCATGGTTCAGGTGGTTGGGTTGCGGGTCTGGCAGGGATCGGGGTAATACATGCCAGGCTCGGAACCGACGCGGGGGTGTCGAAGTTAATCGTCGAGGAATTAAGAAGCATGTTAGCGTCAAGCGCTGGTTATGTTGTATTGCTCCGGGGGTCACCGGAGTTACGTGCGAATATTGATGCATGGGGACCCTTAGGCGATGCAAAGCGTGTCATGGGTGCCGTCAAGCGGCAGTTCGACCCGAATGGAATTCTGAGTCCCGGACAATGGCCAATCGAAGTGACCTAAACTGAGGAGGGCTCTGAACTTCATGACGCCATGCCAACAAACTGTTGGGTCAGGCCCATCCGTGAGGAGCGGATACCTGTGACCTCTGTCAGCTCTAATCGCGAATCACAACTTTCGGCCTGTGTCCATTGTGGNTTCTGTTTACCCACTTGCCCCACCTATGTTCTGTGGGACGAGGAAATGGACTCACCGCGNGGGCGACTGCATCTGATGAAGGCCGAAGCAGAAGGGCGCGTGCNGATCGGCGACTCGTTTGTTAAGCGGATGGATGCTTGTTTAGGCTGCCTCGCCTGTGTAACCGCATGCCCGTCAGGGGTNCAGTACGGNCCACTCATTGAGGGCANTCGTGCTGTTGTCGAGACATCGTTTCGCCGCCCGTTCCGTGATCGGTTGTTTCGCTCAATAATCTTCGCTGTGCTGCCNTATCCACAGCGGCTCCGCCTACTGACGNCTCCGTTGATGGTTTTGACGCNCTTACGAAATTGGCTCGAATCTCGTCGTTGGCTGANCTGTCTCCCAGCACGTGTGCGTGCCTTGCTCAGANTTCTTCCTGACAANANCGGGTGCAGCGCNTNCCAGCCGGAGCGGACTCCAGCACAAGGCTCCCGTCGCAGTACCGTGGGACTACTTACAGGATGCGTACAGCGGGTGTTCTTTGGCGANGTCAATCGTGCAACGGCCCGAGTGCTCGCAGCGGAAGGGTGTGAGGTTATTGCACCGACTGGGCAAGGCTGTTGCGGTGCATTNTCTTTACATGCTGGTCGTGAGTTNGAGGCNAAAGCATTCGCACGCNGCATGATTGCTTCCTTCGAACGAACCGGTGTTGACCNGNTCGCAGTGAATGTTGGCGGATGTGGATCGGCTATGAAGGAGTACGGACGACTCTTCGCCGATGATCCGGAGTGGGCGGGTCGCGCAGAGGCTTTTAGTGCGTCTGTCCGTGACGTGAGTGAATTACTTACTGAGATTGGACCAGCGCGCGCCTCTCGTCACCGTCTGGAGGCACGTGTTGTTTACCACGATGCCTGTCATCTGGTCCANGGTCAGGGTGTACGCGTGCAGCCTCGCTCCCTAATTGAAGCGATCCCGGGTGTNACACTTACGGAAGCCTGTGAAGGGGAGTTGTGTTGCGGCAGTGCAGGGATTTACAACCTGGTTGAACCAGAGGCGGCCGAAGTGCTTGGNGCGAGGAAGGTNGCGGCGCTGTCTGCCCTNGATGTTGATTTTGTGGCGACTGGGAATGCNGGTTGTTTNCTGCAACTCGTGGCGGCGGCCCGTACTGCTGGTCAGGACTTGCGTTTTGTGCACCCGATTCAACTCGTCGACGCATCAATTCGTAACCAGACACTCTAAATTCTAGTGGCTGGCAGTTGTTGTCCATTCTACCCTAACCTGTCTAAGACCAACCCTGTGGGCACCCGGATGGTGATACGAAGCGATCGACGTTCCAGTGCTAGGGATTGGATTAATGTATGAATGACCAGAATCCAAATCGACAGCGGATTTCCGGTTCCGACACGTTTGAGGATGCGCTGTACCAAGAGGCTGCTCGTTGGCAACGCGAAGGATTAGTCGCAAGGNTATGGGCTAAAGACGCCAAGTTGTGGACCGGCGGNGATGAGGCGAAGTGGTTAGGTTGGTTGGATATTGTTGCCGNGCAACAAAAGCGTCTCGCTCACTTNGAAGNGCTGGCTAGTATGGCAGCAGAAGAATTCACGGACGTGGTCATTCTTGGCATGGGNGGCTCGAGCCTGTGCGCTAAGGTGCTTNCCGAGAGTTTCAATCGACCANTCGGTGGACCCGAACTACACATTCTTGATTCAACGGTTCCGGCCCAAATCACTCGGATTGAGNAAGCGGTTGACCTTCGGCGGTCGCTTTTCATCGTTNCGAGTAAGTCAGGAGCGACGATCGAATCCAATCTTCTTCATCAGCATTTTTTTGACCGAGTGAGTGGTCAGCTTGGTGAACGGACTGGTGAGCATTTCATCGCCATCACCGACCCTGGGTCGACATTGGAGGCAGTCGCAAAGCGCCACGGCTTCCGCATGCTCATTCATGGACTACCGAGCATAGGTGGGCGTTTTTCGGCCTTATCGGATTTTGGCATGGTGCCCGCTGCAATCCTGGGGCTCGACGTTAGACGGCTACTGGGCCGAGCNGCTGCGATGGTTCAAGAATGCGGTCCGGCATCGTCTCCTGNGAATAACCCNGGTGTTCAGCTTGGTCTTGCGCTCGCTCTGGCCGGCGGTGATGGACGCGACAAGGTTACGCTCATCGCATCCCCTGNAGTCAAGGCGTTCGGGTCCTGGCTGGAGCAACTGATTGGGGAGTCGACGGGGAAGNACGGGCGAGGNCTCATTCTGGTAGATGGAGAGCCGGTGGGTTCGCCCGATGANTATGGTGACGACCGACTATTTGTGTCGCTAGAACTCGANTCGGAAGATGNTCAAGACTNAGTAAGTCCTGTTCGCGCTCTNGAGTCTGCGGGGCACCCGATCGTACGNATCAAGCTGCGAGACGTATACGACTTGGGTCAAGAGTTCTTTCGNTGGGAACTCGCGACTGCCGTTGCCGGCGTTGTACTCGGGGTCAATCCGTTCGATCAGCCNGACGTGGAGGTGGGCAAGGTCGCAACAAAGACACTCACAGACCAGCTGGAATCGCACGGGTCTNTACCGGTGGAAAGACCATGCGCTGAGGGTCAGGGACTCCGACTGTTCGCCGCCGACGCGTATCTGGTGACACTCCAGAGTGCAACAGACTCAGTGGATCGGNTGATGCGAGCTCACTTACACAGTCTCCGCTCGGGTGATTACTTTGCCCTTCTCGCCTATCTTGACATGAATCTCATCAACGCTGAAGCGCTNAGCCGGATTCGACACGCCGTTCGAAAGGTCCAGCACGTCGCCACATGCCTCAGCTTCGGNCCACAATATCTCCATTCCACAGGTCAGTTCTATAAGGGTGGGCCAAACACTGGCGTGTTCCTGCAGGTCACTGCCGACGATACCGTGGATTTACCGATTCCTGGCCGGGCTTACTCATTCGGTGCGTTGAACATGGCACAGGCGCGAGGTGACTTCGTCGTGCTGAGTGAACTGAATCGCCGTGTAATGCGTGTCCACTTAGGTACAGACGTGGCGNGTGGTCTCTCGAGGCTGCAGCGCGTCGTTCACGAGGTNCTCATTCATGGGGCCGAGTGATTCAAAGGACTCCAAGATATCCCAGGCCATCACGGGCGAACTTCAAGGCGAGACCGAGGAGTACCAAACTCAATACGACGAGGGTGTATCGGTACACTGTGCCAGCTAGGAGGGANCGGCCTTTAGCCGCCACCACCGCGAAGGTTGCTTTTGACCCGATTAACGCAGAGTAGAGACCTNCGAGNAACAAACCAACNAAGACTCCATTTGGGTAAGCCTCAACTACGGTTGGAGCCCCGATGGTAAACCAGAAGAGATATGGATTCGGGTTGACCAAGTTTGTGACGATCCCCTTCCTTAGCGATCTCGGAAGATCAACCACTGCGGTGGTCTGGGGTGGTTGTGCGAATGCGTTCTCATAAGCTAGGTAGATGAGAAACGCGGAGCCCATGAGTGTGATGGTGCCAAGCGCTGGACCGGTATCATCAAGTTTACTGATAACGAATAGTGCGGCCAGAGCGATCGGTGCGTCAGTGAGCAACGGTGCAATTGCAATCCTTAAGCCTTCCTTAAGTCCGTATCTGAGGCTTTGCACGATAACGAGGGTTGTGATGGGCCCCGGTGCGAACCCGCCCGCCAAGCCGAGCACGATACCGGTTACTAGATACGACCAACCTTCAGCCATCGCTTACAGAAACACCTGTCGACAAACGGTTAGTAAAAAAGAGGAACNGNTTACAGCTACAGGCCGTAACCCNTTAAACAGGTTGGTTGCGGGGGGGGGATTTGAACCCCCGACCTTTGGGTTATGAGCCCAACGAGCTACCGGACTGCTCCACCCCGCGGCAGGTCTCAGATAAGAGGCCGATTGGTTAGGCACGGCACTCTGCACGAAATGTTAACATGCGCTGTTTCGCAGGGTCAAAGTATGGTTCCTTGATGACAGTGTAATAAGCCTCACTGTGGTTCCTGTAACGTCGGTTTGACGTTCCTGATAATGAAGAGAACTTCATCCTTGCGAATTAAGCCAAGTTCACCACGTGCAATTGCCTCGATGGAGCGGGGCTCGCCGTTTGTTAGCTGTTCTGCTTCCATTCGTAACCTAAAGTTCTCCTGACGTTGCCTTGCGATCTCTTTTTTCTGAGTGGCTTGGTGATGCTGTGCACGCCTTGCCTCAAAAAAACCACGCTCACCGATAAGAGCGTCAGCAAGTAGGATGGAGGCTATAAACAGTAGTAGAAAATGTATTGCTCGCCGACTGCGAGGAGGCGAGGGCTTCGATCGAGCGTTTTGCTCAGGCGCGCGGGGCAATTCGATTTTCGGCATCGCACGTTACCAAAGACCGTACAGGCTATTTATCGGGTTGATGATCCGAGAGGAATAGTCCTAACGGTATATGGAGGTTAGACCGTGACCGAGCAGACATATGTGCTTGTTCTGACAACAATGCCGACGGAGGATCAGGCTCTTCAACTTGCGGAGATGCTGGTCCAGAACCAGCTTGCGGCTTGCGTTAATGTTCTACCCAGGATGTCGTCTATCTATCGATGGGAAGAGCAGCTGAGACGGGGCACGGAACACCAGGTCATTATCAAGACGACGACAGGCCAACTGTCTGCGCTCCATGGGAGGCTGCAGGCCTCACATCCTTATGAGGTTCCCGAATTGCTTGAAATTCCGATTATCGGGGGAGGCAGGGCGTATTTGAACTGGGTGAGTGCCTCGGTGGATCGATCACAAAAGCCCGATCGTGAGAAACCCGCCGATTAGCAGGATGAGAAAGAGCGCTGCAGCTAGATCGAAGTGACGTTCAATGGTGTGGCGGACCTTTCCACCGAATATACGGAGGATCGTTGCGACAAGAAAGAACCGAGCTGATCGTCCGACCAGACTAACGGCCAAAAATCTCCAGAACGGCATTCCCGTTGCCCCCGCCGCGATTGTTGCGACTTTAAACGGAATCGGTGTGAAGGCGGCTCCTGCCAGAAACCACACTCCCCAAATACCGTTGTAGATCTCCACGACCTGTTCCCACTGTGAATGCGCATCGTAGAAATTAATAATCGGTTGGCCCACCGTGGCCATGAAGGCGGACCCGATAACGTAGCCGATTGCGGCTCCAACCACGGAACCGGCTGCGCAGAGGCTCGCAGCATAAAGCCAGCGACGGGGATTTGCTGCGACGATAGCGATTAGTAGGACGTCCGGTGGAATCGGAAAGATCGATGATTCGGCTACGGCCAGCACGAATAAGGCGACTAGGCTAACCGGGGTGTTGGCCCAGTTCATCGTCCAGTCATAAAGTCCTCGTAGCCACTGACGAGGTAGCCGCAGAATGCCCAAGACCAACATGTGAATCAGTTTATTCTCTAGGCGCCGCGAGTCGGCCGCCCTCTAAAGCGCTAATATCCTCGAAAGATGCCGCGATCCGGATGAGTCCATGGGTAATCCTGACGGAGGCGTCTCGCTTATAGGGCATGGGGTCACCTACTGTGGTAGCTACAATACATCTGATATATTCCTGTTTCAAATCGTTGTGGCCGACCATTTGTTAGCTGCGCATCATTTGAAAATCTTTCACGCCAGATATTTCGGCGTAGAAGGAGCCTAACCTAACGTCCCTAATACCATCGTGAGAAGTGTTCTAATGGTTTCACGCGACGACCTCGTCTCTGTCCTGTCGACGTCATCGAACGCCGAAGCGACCATTGTGCAGGCGCTGCTTGAGAGCTATGGGATCCAGGCGATCATAACTTCTGACAAGCTTGGTGCGCTGGCAACTTTGCAAAGTGACGAAAAGCCAACCGCCCGAGTGAGAGTCAATTCTGAGGATGTGGTGGAAGCTCGTAAGATTATAAAGATGTCTGTTGAGACTAGCGCCGAACGAACTGGGGTGCATGATGTTGCAGAACTCGAAACGGCCATTGGCTACCAGTTCAGCGATCGGGGACTTCTTGAGCATGCGTTGACGCATCGCTCACACGCACATGACGATCCTAGCAGCAGCGTGCTCGATAATGAGTCGCTAGAGTTCTTAGGCGATGCAGTGTTGGGCGCTATTGTTGCTGAATTACTGTTTCGTGAGTTTCCCGATCGCGACGAGGGTGACAAGTCGAAGATGAAGGCGTTACTTGTATCATCAGTAACCCTGGCTAAATTAGGTACGGCCTTGCAACTGGGCGACTTCTTGTTACTCGGTAAGGGTGAGGCAATGTCAGGTGGTCGGACGAAGCAAAGACTGGTCGCTAATGCCTACGAAGCAGTGGTTGCGGCCATTTTTCTAGATGGTGGCATTGAGTCGGTTCGACCGTTCATTGAACGCCAATTCGCAATTATGATAGGTGAATGTCGCCGAGGTGATCAGTCAACGAGACTCACTGGTGATCATAAGTCAGCGCTTCAGGAGTGGCTTCAAGCCCATGGGGAGTCCTTACCAATCTATACCGTGGTGGCCGAGGCAGGCCCAGATCATCGTAAGGTCTTTACTGTGGCTGTACAAGTTGGTAAGAAGGTCGTCGCTCAAGGGAAGGGTTGCAGCAAGAAAGAAGCCGAGCAACACTCAGCTGCATACGCTCTTGAACGGCTTAGAGCTGGTGGCGGTTAACGCTCACACTCCGACGAGAGAGCCCTTCCGAAATCTCTATTTCAGTCGATTTCGACGAAGCCCCAATTGCGACCAGTGTCGTGGCTGGAAGCCGTCGTCTTAGAGGGTTCCACACTAGGCAGTACGGCGTGGGCAAATTGCTGCACTTCCTGTCCTAGCTGTTCCTGGTCCATTGGCTCCACGCGACAATGAAGTCTCACCCAGAGACGGAGAAGGGGATCAGTAAAGGCATACCGCTTCTGTCTAATCGAAATCAGATCAACGTCTTCTAGCCAAGACAAGTAGTCTCTTGTTGAGCCAGGCGTTCGACGTAGACGTTGGGCGATCTCGGTAAGCGTAAGGAGCTCTTCCTCTGCGAGCACCTGTAGGATGGCCTTCAAAGAACCGTAGCCGCGTGCACGGTGCACACGAAGCTCATAATAAAATCGACAGCGTTCCCACAACGGCGCCCCTCGTCGCATCTGGCTAGCTAGAGCTGCGACAGGGTCGTCACAAACCCGTCCGCCGCCGAGCTCACGCATAGCATCATCAAGAAGTTTGACGTAGCTGGGTCGTCCTCCTGTCAGAGCCTGCACCGATCGTGCCAGTTCTGCCCGATCCAGTGAGTCCTGGGGGGCGTATTCGTCTGAAAGGCTATCAGCAACTTCCACCACCGACAGCGGTGGCATATGGATGACCTCATATTCTGCCGATGCATCCCGTAAGAGGCGATGCGCTCGACTTACAAATCTAGTGCTGAGCACAAAGCGGTTCCTGCTGTTCGGAAGAGCCTGGATTAGATCGCTGAGGACTGTTCGAAGGCCAGGAAAGCTCTCAAAAGTTTTGAATTCGAGTGCCTCATCTAGTAGAAACACGACCGGGTCACCACTATCGGTTTGAGCTGACTCCAGAAAAGCCAGGGTCAATTCGAACGCCTCTCGTGCGGACCCATTTACACCAAGTGAGATTGACTGCTTAGAGTAAGAGAATGGTGAATGGAGGGAGAGGGCTTGTAGAAATCCTTCAGGCGTCGTGGCTATTTGCTCAACGTCTACGTATTGGCAGCGGTTTGCTCCAACCGTGTGCCGTAGGTGCAGTAAAAGACTGGTCCGACCGCTACCGCACGGTCCGAGCACCACCGGTACGCGTGCCGGAGTCGCCTCGAGCGCCGAGAGAACGCGCCGTTCGACGGACGGGCGTTCGCTAATCATCTAAATTCCCGCATAGCGTCCGCAAAGGTCTATCTATTCGCTATTTCTAGTGTTGGCATTGTCCGAACGTCTCGATTAAGGGGCATCGCTAACATCGATCGCAAGGTTCTCACGCTGTGCCCTAGACGGTTAGAACTTACGGAAAGGCACTGAGTATTGTCAACGGCAAATCGGAATTCTGGAGTATGTATTTCGTGCTTGACTTACAGCGAAGTCGCCAGTTTGAAGTTTCAATATCTCTAAGCAAGGCATTCTCTGTTCTAGACGGAGCCATTGTTACTGTGCTAGAGGTGATGTGACTGGAAACGTTCCGTTCGCGACCCTCTTTTGCTACCATCGAAAGACTGGATTATGGTGGATAGGCTCTGGAGTGGGTGTTTACGATGAATCTTGCGGTGCTCGGCGCACAATGGGGTGATGAAGGCAAGGGAAAGGTAGTCGATCTACTGGCTCCTCGCTTCAACGTGGTGGCTCGGTATCAAGGTGGCCACAATGCTGGTCATACGGTCTACGTATCTGGCCAAAAGTTTGTATTGCATCTCATTCCATCAGGCATTTTGCGCCCTGAAGTTACGTGCGTCATCGGTAATGGCACCGTGATTGACCTCGACGCTTTGCTAAGCGAAGTGGAAATGTTGGCATCACTCGACATTGAAGTTGGTGATCGCCTTCGAATCAGTGGTAACGCCCACGTGATCATGCCGTATCACCGAGACTTGGAGTTATTGGCCGAAGCGCGTCGGGGGGATCGGAAAATTGGTACAACATCACGCGGAATTGGGCCTGCCTACGAGGACAAAATCGGGCGCCGAGGCATTCGGATTGGGGATTTAGAGGATTGCTCCGAGACTGGCGCTCTGGCGGGCATTGTCAGAGAGAACGTTGCGGTCAGAAACCGTCTGATTCCTGGAGCTGCAATGGACTGGAAGGTTGTACTGGCTCAACTTGCCGTGTCTTGGGAGCGCCTAAGTGGTTGGGTCACCGACTCGTCACTTTGGTTGGCGCAGGCACGTGAGGCTGGGCAGGCGATTCTGTTTGAGGGAGCACAAGGCGCTCTTCTCGACATTGACCATGGCACGTTTCCATACGTCACATCCTCGAACTCAACTGTCGGTGGTGTTTGCACTGGGCTAGGGGTGCCCCCAGGTGCGATTGATAGAGTGCTTGGCGTCGTTAAGGCTTACACCACCCGGGTTGGTGAGGGTCCGTTACCGACTGAACTTTCCGGAGCGGCGGGCGACCGTTTGCGTGAATCTGGTCAGGAGTACGGCGCATCTACAGGTCGACCACGGAGGTGTGGTTGGTTTGATGCAGTGGCGATGCGTTACGCGGTGCGCTTGAATGGAATTGATGCTCTTGCCGTGACAAAGCTTGATGTTCTTGATGGCCTTAAAGAAATTCAGCTTTGTACCGCTTATCGAAAGGGAAGTGAACTATTGCACGATTTTCCGGCCGATTCGGGAGTGCTTGCGTCATGTGAACCGGTCTATGAGACCTTACCCGGATGGTCGTCCTTGACGGCAGGCGTGCAGAGCGAGGAGGCCCTACCGGCAGAGGCGCGAGCTTACGTCGCGAGGCTTGAAGAGCTAGCTGGGGTGCCGGCTGTTATCCTGTCAACTGGTTCAGATCGTGTTGACACTATCTTTCGTGACAATGACATTATCGGCCACTAACCGCCGCCACTTCGTCTTCGGTGTATGCCGAAAAGATATACGGCAACGCCTCAAGATAGGTTGCAACGCTCTCGAGATTAAAGCCTAGATTCTCTAGGCGTGAGCGGTCAACAAAGAATTGATTGTCCGCTGGATCTCCATAAAACAGAATGACCCGACGCTCCGTAGGATCAAAGCGGTCATGTATCGCTTCGATGATATCGGTGATGTAGTAACGGGCGTGTTCCGGTTCCTCAGGTTCGCCCGGTGTGCCGTGGTCAGAGACGATAATAGTGACGAAACTATTGTCACCTGCAGCAGACTCCAACGCTCCAATAACACGTCCAAGCTCTCGGTCAAGATCACGGAGTGCCTCAGCGAGTTCGTCAGAGTCTGGGCCCCAACGATGACCGATGTAATCGAGTGTTTTGAAATTTGCCAAAATGAGGTCGGGGACCTCATCCTTGCCCACCTGTTCTTGTTCAATCATCGAGACCAAGGCGTCTACTTGGTATGTGATGAACCGACCAGTTCGGAGTAGGGTGCTGCTGTCATGGATCTCGTGACCTAACCAGGTCTCGCCCGCCTGCCAAAGACGAGCAACCTTGTCATTGGCGACGTAAGAGGGAAGCCGATAGCATTCATCGTTCGTGACCCAACCGCCGAACGCGCCGTCAAACATTGCCATAATCGTTGATTGAGCGCTGACGAGACATCCGCCATGTCCGGCCATCGGGATTGTGGCGCGTGCTGTCGTACCTTGCCCGATGATTACAGCGTCTCCTTGGGTGTTTAAATTCCACAGGTCGGCAATCGTGAGAGCGTAAAGGCTTGCTGGTGATAAATCCGGGAATGGTCCGCTCGGCCGAGCGAACCGCCGATCGTACATAGTATTCGCCACCACACCGTGTACTCGAGGTTCAGCTCCGGTTGCTATTGACGCGTGTCCAACGCTCGTGAGGGAAGGTAAATAATCGATACGTGCTTGAGAGTACCAGGCCCCCTCGTTCTTGAGCCAGTTTAACGTCGGCAGGTCAGCAACGAACCGATCGAAAAAATCTCTACGGGCACCATCGAGAACTGCGACAAACACTATCCGTGGTGGCTCCTCGGCATTCGCCAGTGAGGCACTCAGGGGGGTGCCGCTCATTGTTGCTGGCGTGGGCACATCGAGCAGCGATGCCACGGTTGGTGCGATATCTCGGTGGGTGACCGGAGCGTCAAAGACCCCTTGTCGGATATGGCCCTGGCCGTGAAGGATCAAAGGAATTTCAACGTCGTAGTCCCAGGGAGAGCCGTGCATAAACTGGTAGAAGGGATCGTTAGGTTCGAGTAGAAAGTTGCCAGGCTCCGGCACCAGCATAATTTGGCCGCTTCGACCAGGATAGTACGCACGCGCGAACATTTCTAAGAACTGTTGATTCAAGGTGGCTCGGTCGTCAGTAGTTCCAGGTAGGCTGCCAGAGGGCGGCTTATCCGAAGGGACTCCTACGCAGGCGGCTGCAGCCAGAAGGCACAACAGGGCGGTAGAGTGAGGTGAAAGCGTTCGCATCGAAAGCAACGTTGTGGGCTGGATTAGTTAAGTCTATCATCGCAATCGATTCTCTGGGCGCCCAGTCAAAACACCGTTCACCAAGTCAGCGCCTCGAATTTATCTCCTGAAGTTTAAGTGACTCTCGTACTTTGGTGGAATCTGCAGACCTAAGGCCCCCGCCTTTCAGCAAGCTAGGAAATCAGCTAGAATCGTGTGTTTGCTCCTGTCCGAAAACCTGGGGAGAGACCTCAGGGCTTCCAGCTCGGCTTTCGCTGTTTTCAGGTTGAGCTGCTCGGGGTGACGGCAGTCACGCTGAACCAAGAGTTCGTCAGGCGGGAGTTGCCGGACTTAGTACGCGCTAGGTGGTCGATCAGATGTGGTGGAGTTCGGCTGCCCGAAGTGCCTCGGCTGTAATCTGGAGATGCGATGCGTTCCAGACTGCCTCGCCGGCACGGACAAGAATCACCTGTGGACTCCTGTGTGGCACCCCTAGTCGGGTGACCGTTGTGTCTGAGACTTCACGTTCGGTCTGGACGGTAATGAGGCGGTAGCGAACAGCGTCCGAAGCATCTTCAAGGTGCCGCTTAAGTTCGTCGAGAGCCATTAAGCTGGTGCCGCATTCTGCTGAGTGCTTGAAAAGAAGAAGGGGGTTCTTAGCGGACTGGACCAATGCTTCGTCGAGATCAGCAACTGAGCGTAATGGGGTCAGTGTTGCAGGCATGGTCCGATCATAGCAGACCCAGTCCAACATCATGGTCAAGGAAAGCCTAACTGGGCGAGCGATTTTTCGTTTCTGGGCACCGCTCGCTGGTACTTGGTTGATGATGGCTGTTGAGGGGCCGTTCATAGCTGCAATCATCGCCAGACTCCCGGACGCTCGTGAAAACCTAGCTGCTTATGGTGTGGCGTTTGCTTTCGGTCTCATCTTGGAATCACCTGCTGTCATGCTGCTGAGTGCGGCCACGGTATTGGCTGAGAATCGGGACAGTTACCTTACCCTGCGGCGCTTCGGATACGGACTGTGTGGCCTCCTGACTGTTGTAGTGGTAGTTGTTGTATTTCCACCGGTATTCAACTGGATCGCGGGAAGTCTACTCGACCTTCCCAATGAGATCCGCCCACTAACACACGGGGCGCTCGTCTTTTTATTACCGTGGCCCGCGGCGATTGGATATAGGCGCTTCAAACAAGGACTGCTGATTAGACACGGACTTACACGGCATGTAGCTTATGGAGCGATGTTCCGCCTGACGGTAATGGCGGCTACAGCTGGAATTTTGGTGCTGTTCACTTCTATGCGGGGTGCCTCAGTCGGCACTTTCGCGTTGTCGGCTGGCGTCATTGCTGAAGCGATTATTTCTGGGCGGATGGCGCGCCGCGCCGTGCGCGCACTCGAGAGCGGTCTTGCAGGGGCAAAGCATCGGCTAACAATGCGGCAGACGGTGGTGTTTTACATACCGTTAGCTCTTACAGCTATGCTCGCGATGGGGACCCAGCCGATGGTTACGTTCATGATGGGGCAGAGCCGTATGGTGGTCGAATCGCTAGCGGTATTCCCCGTGATTAACGGCTTGACATTCATGTTCCGAAGTCTTGGTTTGTCGTTTCAGGAGGTGGCTGTTGCGCTACTGGGTCCGCGTATGAAACACCTTCGTCCGTTGTGTAATTTCGCTGTAGTACTTGCACTCGTCGCATCGGCCTGTCTAGCGGTGGTCGCTTATAGTCCGCTGTCTATCATCTGGTTCAATAATGTTTCTGGATTGTCATTAGCATTGACCGAGTTTGCCATTCCGCCATTAAGGCTTATGGTGGTGTTGCCTGCACTTTCGGTAATTCTTTCGCTGCAGCGGTCGATTCTCCTGACGACTCGCCGTACAACCTCGATTACCTTAGCCTCGAGCGTAGAGATACTGACAATTGTCGGTCTCCTATGGACCGGCATTCACGTATTTGATGCGGTGGGCATGATGAGTGCAGCAGCAGCGCTTGTAATCGGCCGGTTCTTGACGAATCTCTGGTTGGCTCGGCCGTGTTGGCGAGCGAACGTGTTAGCGTAGGTTCACCGCGTCCGGTATCAACGTCCGGAGTGTGGGCAGTGAGGCGTCTATGGCGTGGACCCTTTGGGACGGCCTATCGTTTGTACTCTTCCTTGTGGCTGTTGTGGGTGTGTCGTTGTATGTGTCCCGCCGAGAGCATTCGGCTCAGGACTACTTTTTAGCCGGCCGTTCGCTCGTTTGGCCCCTAATTGGCTTCTCGTTAATCGCATCTAATATCTCAACTGAGCACTTCGTAGGAATGGCCGGGTCGAGCTTTGGTCAGGCTGGCCTTGCTATTGCGAGCTATGAATGGGTAGGAGCCGCGACGCTGGTATTTGTTGCGCTCGTATTATTGCCGCGATTTCTCCGACTGGGTATTTCCACGATGCCCGAGTTCCTTGAATACCGTTATGGGCCAATCCAGAGAACGATTATGGCTGTCTATATGCTCGTGGCCTATGTCGGTGTCGCGATTGCGGCGGTGCTTTATTCAGGCGCGATTGGGCTCAAGGCAATTTTCGGACTCGACCTGATGGTCGGTATCTGGCTTATTGGTGGCCTGGCCGGGGTTTATACGATTTACGGTGGTTTAAAGGCCGTCGTTTGGTCCGACCTGCTTCAGGGCTTGGCTCTACTTGTGGGAGGCGCCACCGTTACCATCATTGGGCTTCGGCACGTTGGCGGCTTGTCGGCTTTTCTTGATACCAACGCCGCTAAGTTGCACATGGTGTTGCCTTCGAATCATCCCGAGCTGCCCTGGACCGCGCTTCTCCTCGGTATTTGGATCCCGAATCTTTTCTATTGGGGTTTTAATCAATTCATCACGCAGCGCACGCTTGCTGCTAAGACGCTTGCGCAGGGGCAACGCGGAATCATTTTAGCGGCGAGCCTAAAACTGTTGATCCCGTTTATCGTTGTGTTTCCCGGGATCATGGCGTTCCAACTTTTTGGTTCGGAAATTGAGAATGGTGATCAAGCGTATCCGATTCTGATTGCCCGCTTGCTACCATCCGGCCTACGCGGCCTGCTATTTGCTGCGCTGTTTGGAGCTGTGATGAGCAGTCTGGATTCGATGCTGAATTCGGCATCAACCATTTATACGATGGATATCGTAAAGAGATGGTTTCGGTCAGGAGCAACGCCGAGTGAATTAGTGCGAACTGGGCGAGTGACGACAGCAACACTGGCGGTTGTGGGGTGTTTACTTGCGCCGTTGCCAGGACGCTTCGAAGGGGTGTTTCAATACATCCAACTAGTGTGGGGCTTCATTTCCCCAGGGGTGGTAACCGTATTTCTGATAGGGCTCCTAGTGCCGCGGGCGACAGCAGCCGCAGCGACGACAGCTTTACTGCTCGGTGTACCGATTTATGCTTTCCTGCTCTGGTGGTTTCCTGAGGTGGCGTTTCTTAATCACATGGCGATTACCGCTGGAATTCTGACGATCATAATGCTCGCGGTGACCGCGGTTTCTCCTCGGGCAGTGTCTTGGCGCTTGGTATCGGCCACGCCACACATTGACCTGACGCCAGACCCGACAGCCCGTGGGCTAGGGGTGGTGGTTCTTGCAGCTACAGTTGGACTCTACGTGACGTTCTGGTAGCCTCGCAAGCCTCGGGCAATTCCTAACGTAAGCTTGGTTCTAACCGCAATATTCCATCCTCGAGACATATTTGCACTGACCTGTTCTTGGAACTAGCTACCGAGATAGGCTGGTGCCAGAACCAAGCCGGTTAAATAAATGTGGTTAGTCGGGTACACTACCAAAGTAATGCGCGTTCGTCTGTGCCTCCGACAGTTGACCACGAATCAGCCATACTAAAACACCTCATGTTGGAAAACGCAGTCTTCTCAGAACTACTACATTGAAAAGTCGCGCTTTACACAGACGAGGCTTGAATGATTTTTGACATTGGTGTTCTGATGATCGCGTTTGCCCTTGTCGCTAAGGGTGGCGGTATGTTTGTCGATTCCAGTGTGCAGATCGCCAGCACCTTGCGAGTGCCACGCCTTATTATCGGAGGAACACTTGTTAGCCTCGCCACGACTATTCCGGAGTTAGTTGTTTCAGTTACCGCAAGCTATTTTGGGGATTCCGGCATT
>PBBF01000014.1 GCA_002717745.1 Acidobacteriota bacterium | reverse complement strand
AATGGCAGCCTGTGACGGAATCCTTCCGCTTCCCCAACTCCCTCACCGAGCAGTAGGTCCAAGTAGTCCAGTAGGAAATGACCCTTTTTCTCAAATGTGACCTGACGGGGTGCATTGCCGGTGGAGAGGTCTGCTGCTTGTGCAAAAATCCATGGATTCCGGAGAGCGCCGCGCCCAACAAGAACGCCGCTCACAGCGCTCTCATTAAGTCTTTCAAGAAGCTGGGCTGGCTCAACACAATCTCCACTACCGAAAACCGGGATGTTAACTGAACGCGCGACGTCGCTAATAAGGCCCCAGTCAGACCGACCGGAGTAGGACTGCCTCGCTGTTCGCCCGTGAACCGTGATTGCTGACGCACCTACGCCTTCAACTCTCCGGGCCAACTCCTGCGCGTTGAGTTCCTCCTCATTCCAACCACTCCGCATCTTAACCGTCACTGGTATTTTCACAGCCCGCACCATCCTTTCGACAATGGTCGCTGCGTGCTTTGGATCACGCATGAGGCTGCAACCCGCATTGTGTTTTGCGATTTTTGGGACCGGACAGCCCATATTCACATCTACGATGTCCGCACCTAATGACTCCAAGATCTGCGCTGAAGCGGCCATCTTAGCTGGATCGCCGCCAAACACCTGAATCGATACCGGACGTTCTTCTTCTGTGTACTCAGCGAATTCGAGCGTGCGGCCAATGCCGCGTACGAGTCCTTCGGAACTGACCATCTCTGTCACAACGAGGCCGCATCCACGCTGCCGCTTTACCAAGCGTCGGAACGCTGTGTCAGTCATCCCCGCCATCGGTGCCAATCCAAACGGCAGCGTTAAAGTCACTTCGCCGATTCGCAGCTGCGCCATTTGTTCCATCGCCTCAGTATGGCCGAACATCAGCAGCATCTACAACGACACTGACAGCCTGTTTAATCAAGTCCACAGAAAGTATCAACCTAGCTTGAGCACTCTTACGCAGTAGACGTCCAATGACCCCCATAAGCGGGCCATGGATCACTTCGACCATCATTCCTTCGTGAATGAGTGGACAGGGATCGTATTGCATGTCGCTTTCTACGAGCTTCCGGATACTCGAAATTTCCTGGTTCGTGATCGGGGCAGGTACTCCGTCGAACGAAACAATGTTCACGACGCCCGAACACTTCAGCACAGTGATTCGTGCAGAAGTGTCGAACTTAGCAAAACAATAGCCGGGAAATAACGGCCAGGCTAACTTCTTCTTCCGGTCCTTCCAGCGACTCCACCGTGTATATGTTGGTAGAAATACGTCAATGCTCTTCTGTTGAAGCTGCTCACGTACAGATTGCTCGTGTCGAGAGCGAGTCCACACTGCATACCAAGCTGGCTCTAAAGAACATGAGTCCTCAACGGAACCACGTGCTGAAGGAGCGGTTGGCGAATTACCCATTGATAGCAAGTGGCTGGACACAGCGGGCAGGGGCCACCGACTCATTAATCTGTGGTCGCGGCCGCCCGGATAGCGGCTATACGCGCTTCGTACACTTCACGGAGGCCATCGCTCTTCCACTCAATAATCGCGTTGGCATAAAGCTCTTCCATGAACCCATTGAACGCAACCTGTCGGCGCTCGCTGAAGACCCTGTTGGCGATATCGCTACGTACATCCTCAAACGGTTGAAACGAGGCCGGTGTGGCTGATTCGAGTTTAAACATCTGGTAGCCAATCGCCGTCCGTATCGGCTCAGTCACGTCACCGGGCGCCAAATCCTTTAGCAACTCCATTACAGCCGGTGCGAGTTCGTCGTCGTTTAGCGGCCCACCCAGACCACTATTCGCCTTTGACGGCGCGTCTGAAACCCTAGCCACTACAGCCGAGAATGGCTCGCCAGCAACTACGCTGGCGCGAGCATCTTTAGCCTTCCCTTCAAGAGCCGCCTCGGCTGCAGTATCGAGTAACAGGCCGGCTGCGTTGGTTGGCGCGTCGTCAGGGGCTGCGATCAGAATCTCCCGTAGCGTGATCTGTCCTGGTATACGAAACTCGTCTGGGTTCGCGTTGTAGTACTCGCGCGCCTCAGTATCCGTCATCGCGACCTTGTTAGTAACTTCGAGCCGCTGGACATTCGAAACGATGAATTGCCGCTCCATCGCACGCCTGAGGTCTGCCACTGTCATACCTTCTGCAGCCAAAACTTCCTCCCACTGCTCGTCACTTTCTATATTGTTCTGTGTTTTGACGTTCTCAACGATGTCAGCGAATCTTTCGTCATCCATCTCCATACCGAGTTCACGCCCGTGCTGCACAAGCAGTAGCTCATCAATTGCATCAACAATAAGCTGTGGCATCGCTTGACTCAGTAAATCGTCAAGTTCGGCGTCGGTCGTGTTCTCGTCTAGATTGCCTTGGTCGCGCTGTCGCCGCAACAGTTGAACCTGGCGTTCCTCAAGTTCAGTCTTAGTAATAATCGCGCCATTGACCTTGACGAGAATTTGCTCCAGAACTATGTTCTGCGCCGCCGCCGCACCATCCAAAACCATGACGGCTGCCGCTACGGCCCATATAACCAAGCCACGTGTACCACTACACTTTCTCACAAGCGCCTCAGAATGAATGTGTTAGACACAGCCATCTTAGCTGATCTCGGTTGTTGATCCCAATTCAGCCAGCACGCCGGTGAGGCGAGAAAAGATACCGCTTGGAGCAAGTGCGTCCTTAACAGAACTACCTCGCTGGTTGGGTCGTGACGAGGCGTTACCGGCTCCCTCCCGGACTGCCCACCAGGATTCAGAAATGATCGGTTGCACATCACTAAATTCGGCGGCNGTGTGCAGGTCGATTTTCAGGAGGCCAGGTGGAACCAGTGTCACNTCTGAGCGTTCCTCNACCACCTCCAANACTCGAGCGGANTCCACCACCATCGAAGGTCGGAATTTCACGACCACCGTATTGCGATCACGCTCAATCGACTCAACGCCCAACGCATCGGCACGNACCCGGAGCCGACCGTAGTCGGCAAGATTCAGAATCGACGCGTGCAGGGGGCCNTAACGATCATGCAGCTCGGATAGAATCTGCACCAAATCATCTTCGCTTTTTGCGCCTGCNACNCGACGGTACACTGTCAATCGTTGCGTCATGTCTGGTATGTAGTTCTGGTCAATTCGCAGGTCGACATTCAAGTTAACGGCTGCTCGTGCTTCGTCCAAAATCTCTTCGCCCTTCAGTCGACTCACCGTCTCCTCTAGCAACTTGATGTACATCTCAAAGCCGATCGCTTCAATGTGCCCGCTCTGTTCACCACCGAGCAAGTTACCAGCCCCCCTAATCTCCAAATCCAGCGCGGCGACCCTAAACCCGCTACCGAGATCACTGAACTCCCGAATCGCCGCCANTCGTTTACGGGCAANCGNCGACAGTGCGTCGGCATGCGGTACAAGNAAGTAGGCGTAGGCTCGGCGATCTGACCGACCGATNCGNCCTCGCAACTGGTAGAGTTGCGCCAAACCAAAGTGATCGGCGTGGTTAATGATTAGAGTGTTGGCGTTTGGCAGGTCAAGACCATTTTCGATGATCGTGGTTGTTACAAGCACGTCAATTTTGCGATCGATGAAACTCACCATACATCGTTCAAGAACGTCTTCGCTCATCTGGCCGTGCGCAACCGCCACCTTGACATTCGGNNCGAGTCGCGTCACCAGTTCAGCGATTGAATATATCGATTCAATGCGGTTATGCACGAAATAGACCTGTCCACCGCGCTCGACCTCGTGACGGATCGCCTGTGCGATCAAAGTGCGGTCGAATCTGGTAACACTGGTCTGAATCGCTAATCGATTCTTTGGGGGAGTTTCAATCAGCGACATGTCGCGAATTCCGACGAGGGACATGTTGAGCGTCCTAGGAATTGGCGTCGCCGTGAGCGTTAGGACATCAACCCGCCGGCGTAGCTGTTTGAGTCGCTCCTTATGGGCCACGCCGAAGCGTTGCTCCTCATCGACGACAAGCAATCCTAAATCACGAAACTTCACATCCCTCGAGAGCAAGCGATGGGTGCCAACAACTATGTCAACCCTCCCAGTTGCCACTTCACTAATAACTGTCTTTTGTTCTTGCCGGGTTCTAAATCGGCTCAACAACTCAATCGTGACGGGAAACGCTGCAAAGCGTTCTGTGAGCGTCCTGGCATGCTGGAAAGCTAGGACGGTTGTGGGCGCCAGCAGTGCGACCTGCTTTCCCTCCATGACTGTTTTGAATGCGGCACGGACAGCGACTTCCGTCTTTCCGTAACCAACGTCACCACATAACAGACGGTCCATAGGAGTCGGTGCCTCCATGTCGTGCTTAATGTCGGCTACGGCGGCGTCTTGGTCAGCAGTTAGTTCGTATCGAAAGGCGTCCTCGAATTCACGTTGCCAATGCGAATCTTCGCCGAAGGCGTGGCCCGGTATGGTTCTGCGCGCGGCGGAAAGCTTCAGGAGTTCCTCCGCCATATTACGCATCGCCTTCTTAACTCGTGTCTTGGCACGTTCCCAAGTTGTTCCCCCTAGCCGATCAAGCGACGGGCGGCTTCCTCCGGTGTACTTCTGGATTAGGTCGAGTTGCTCCACCGGCACAAATAGCTTCGTGGCCTCTGCATATTGGAGTTCCATAAATTCCTGCACTGCACCGCCAACTTCAAGCTGGCGGAGACCAACGAATACGCCGACACCGTGTTCCACGTGCACGACGTGATCGTCGACCTTAAGGTCACGAAAATTGTTGAGGAATACCTGCGGGAGGGGACGCCGGCGGTCGTGTGTCTGTCTCGGCTCATCGAACACGTCGGGTTCGGCATAGACTTGGAGTCCGGCATCAGCCAGCCTAAAACCACGCGATAGCTGACCCACAGTGACTATAACGGCTGGCTTGCTCGGCGGCTGGTCAGTGCCGGCCATTACCGCTGAAAGCCCGTGTTCGGTCAGTAGTTCAATGGCGCGCTTTGAGCTGCCACCGGTTGTCGCAACGAACAACACAAGCTCGTCCCGAGTGTGCGCACGTCGGACATCAGTTATCCAGTCCGCCAGGCGGCCTCGATACTCGATTGCCGGTTGACAGGAAACGTGCACAGAATCACCCGTGGATGTCTTGTAATCGAGGGCGTTGAGATGAACCGAGGTTCGTAGCCGCTGTGCAACATCGTCGGGGTTGGCCACGAGCTGTTCCAGCGCTCTCGGTGCCTCACCACGTGTTTTGGCGTCCTCAAATGCGTCGGCTAATCGCTGATATGCCGTCGTCAACTGCGTGTTGACTTCTTCCGGCTCGGAAGTAACCAGGCGGTGTTCACCTATTGGCAAATACTCGAACACCGAGACAGGTAGTGGCACGTCCTCTAATGTTTCTGGGTTGTCGTTGTCATCAAAGCGCTCCCGAATTGGCGTTACTGCAGCATAATCGACCCTTCCTATTGAGCGCTGTGTCGCTTCGTCATAGTGCCTGAGCGACTCGACTATGTCTCCAATGAATTCGACGCGTACAGGATGGTCATCTGAAGCAGGAAAAAAGTCGACGATACCCCCGCGGACACAGAATTCACCGTGGGCATCAACGGGGTCTTGACGAACAAAACCTGCACGAAGGAGACGGTCGCCGAGTAACGTCGGCGACGTCTCGTCTCCCGGAGCAAGTTGAATCGACGCTTCCAGCATTACCTCTGGAGCACTCATACGAGGCAGAAGCGCTTCAGCTGAGGCCACGACAATCCGAGCCGAGCCCCGTACCAATGCGGAAAGAGCAGTAGCTCGTGCAGAGGCTACCTCGAGGTGCGGTGCTAATCCGCGATAGGGATCGACCTCCAGCGATGGAAACGGAAGAACCGCCAGTTCTGCGTCGGTCGTCGAGAGCCCCTCAAGTGACGCGAAGAAAAACCTTGTGTCAGATGTCATCGTGTCGACTTCGGCATCGGTCGGTACGACAAGGAGGCTCACCGTTTGACGTCGCGTGGTGACCACCGTGAATAGGGCACAGGCCGAACTCGTCAACCCAGTAATGGCGGTAGCGTTAATCTTGCTATCAAGTTGCTCGAGTGCGGTCTGGAGCATCGCCCGCACCGCAAGCGATTGGGGGGTCGAGGTGATCACGATCAAATCTGCGGAGAAGATGAACTCCCGATATTAGCACGCGGGAGCCAAGAAAACCGCAAGGTGTGCCACAGTCTTCCACCTAGCACTGAGGACTAAAAATGGAGTTTCGGATGCAAGGAACGGATGCGGTTCACGATTGCCGTCGTCGAGTGACCCTGCTCAATCTCGACACGCACAACCCGTCCACCCCGAGCCTCGACTGTTGCACGACCGACAATCTGGTCGGCCATCCAGTCAGCGCCTTTCACAAGCACATCGGGCTGCAGCTTCGCAATGAGTTCCTCAGGCGTCGGCTCCTCAAAGATAACAACCGCGTCAACAGAGGCTAGTGCCTCCAGCACTTCCGCACGCTCGGCTGCTGGTACAACGGGCCGGCCTAGCCCCTTGATCGACCGCACGGATGCGTCACCGTTAAGTCCAACGATCAGAAGGTCGCCTTCTGCGGCTGCTTTCCTAAGATAACGCACATGCCCAGGGTGGACCAAATCGAAAACGCCATTCGTGAAGGCAATGGATCCACCTGCTGCACGTGTTTGGTTAACTAGGTCGATCACTTCGTCGGGTATCATCGGCACCATGGAGGTCTTATCTAGTCGAGATGTCCCGTGAAACGTATGTTGTCTGGAAACTTCCAACGATGGCGCGGGCGGAAGATTCCTATGTCGTTAGTGCGCGATTTAACGCGGAAGGTATGCAATAGGCGGTGATAGTCATACGGATATCCGTCACGCTTGTGCACCGCGACGTCAAGCTTGTAGGTGCCTGCAACCAAGTCAAGGCTGTCGATGATAAAAACAACTTCTCCCTCACCGTCCATACGTTCGGAGGTCAACTTCTCCAGAGCCGTGTTGGTACCGTAACAGCACACACCCTCAGCATTAAATAAACCGATCCCGAATACGAAGTCGGCTACCGGCTTCGTAGCTCTGACACGCACCCGGATGGACATCCGTGCACCGCAGGGAAAAACGTGCGAGAGCTGGTCATCATCACCCACCATCGAGACCTCCACGATTTCAACCTCGCGCGACCCCCAGCGGCCCTCGGTGGCCTGGAACATGTCAGGTGGATGGTCATCGTTGGGTGGTCCGGCCGTCGCCGCCTGCTTCCTCGTCTTTGCATCGGCAGAGGCTATCTGCCGCTCCTCCGCCTTCTCCACGTTAACTAGATACGCATCGACAACCCGAGTTGGATCACCGGTCGCACGGATCCGCCCGTCGTCTAACCACACAGCCTCGTCGCAAAGTCGCTCCACTAGATCCAGCGAGTGGGTTACCAGTAGGACGGTCTTGCCTCGCCGACGAAACTCGGCGAATTTATCAAGGCACTTATGGGTAAAACTCTGATCGCCAACCGCCAGCACTTCATCAATCAGGAGCACGTCCGGGTCGACATGGATTGCCACAGCGAATCCGAGTCGCATATACATGCCTGACGAGTAGGTTTTCACTGGTGCGTCAATGAAATCTTCTAGCTCAGCGAACTCTACAATCTCGTCGAACTTCCTGGCGACCTCCCGTTTTGACAGACCTAGCATGATGCCGTTAATGAAGACATTCTCCCGCCCGCTGATCTCAGGATGGAAGCCAGCTCCGAGTTCAATCAGCGCTGAAATGCGGCCGTCGACTCGAACCGTCCCCAACGTCGGCTTGGTGATACCGGCGACCAGTTTCAACAGGGTACTCTTTCCTGATCCATTCGAACCGATCACCCCCACCGTCCGCCCTTTCTCTACAGTAAGCGACACGTCCTGAAGGGCGGAAAATGTTTCGTGGGGCCGAAGGTCAGAGATCAGGCTACCCGACAATAGAGCGCTCTTCAGCGTGGCGAATTTCCGGCGACGGCTAAATCGGCGGTAGACTTTAGACACTCCGTCGACTGCGATGACGTTCGTCAACTCCACCCTCTCATACCTCTTCGGCAAACGAGTCGCGTAGCCTGTCGAATAGAAAATATCCAAGGAGAAACAATACGATTGACACGCCGCCTAGGGCTAGCAGCCACTTCCAATGCCCGAACGGCCCATCGTAGAACAAGATCTCCTGATAGGAGATGACCAAGTGCGTGAACGGGTTCAGGTCCAGTAGGACCTTGCCACTCGGCGGGGCTAATGACATCGGATAGATAATCGGCGTGGCGAAAAACCAGAAGGTCATCAGGTTTCCTAAGATATCTTTTAGGTCACGAAAGTGGACCGTTAGCGACGACACAATCAGCGCTAAGCCAAGTGTAAAAAAAAGCTGTACAAGCACGACAACCGGCAACCAGAGTAATTCCAGTGGACGGACCGGCACCGCAAAGTACACCAGCGCAGCAGCAATTATCGGCAACCCTAGTAAGAAATGGATCATGTTCGCGAGAACGGTAACAACCGGTAACACTTCGGCAGGAAACAGCACCTTCTTGATCAAATTACCGCCCGCGATTAGCACATTCGACGCCTCCAGGACAGATGACGAAAACCATGTCCAAGGCAGAAGACCGCAAAACATGAACAATGCGTAGGGCTCAATGTCAATCGGGCGGATGCCTGGGAGAACGACGCTGAAGACAAACCAGTAGACCAACAGAAGTAGAAGGGGGTTGATAAAGGACCAGAAAAACCCAAGAACCGAACCCCGGTAGCGCGCCTTCAGCTCACGGGCCACCAGGGTTTGAATGAGACTTCGGTGGCGGAGTAAGCGAACCAGGTTATGCAGCATTGGCCTGAAGCACTAGCGTAGTGATGTTGTCGGGTCCGCCCCCAGCATTAGCCGCCTCGACCAACGATTTGCAGATGTCAGAAAGTGGAGCGTCTTGCTCCAACAGTTCACGGATTTCCTCGTCGAGTTTTATTGAAAACAGGCCGTCTGAACAAAGCAACAGGCGATCGCCGACTCTAAGCGAACACCCGGTGATATCGACGATTGCATCATCGCCGCCTGACAGCGCTCGTGTGACCACATTCCTCCACGGATGCTGCCGAGCTGCTAACGGTGTTAACGCCCCCGCACGCACCTGCTCCTCCACCCACGAATGATCTGCAGTTAATTGATTCAACTCGCCGTCGCGAAGCAGGTAGACCCGGCTGTCCCCGACATGGCCGACCACGGCTTCACTACTTTTCACAAGAACAGCCGAGGCCGTGGTAGCCATGCCGCGTAGTCCCTGTGCCTCCTCTGCCTTCTTGGCGATCGTGCGATTCGCGAAATGAAATGCTGCAGTCATTCGATTGGCATCAGTGCTAAGTGTGGTATCGAAGGGAACGGGCCAGGTATCGTCTGGCTTGGCAACCTTGGTTTGATCAATAAACGCCTCGATGGCTTCCACAGCAATCCGGGACGCGACTTCGCCAGCCACGTGGCCGCCCATGCCATCGGCCACCAGAAACAGTCCCAAGTCAGGTCGCGCACAGTGGTTATCTTCGTTGGTGGAACGGAGAAGCCCGGGGTCTGAAACAACGGCCCATGCAACGTTCATGTAGATATCCGAGCCTAAATAATAGCCGACTTCGGATTAAGGCCGAAGGCTAGCTGCGGGCCTGGGCGCGTGCAGCGACCTGTATTCGAACGAGCGACCGGAGCAGCGAAAGGCGCGCTCGAGCGACATCAGTGTCCAAGGACTGCTCGGCCAGCCGCTTTTCAGCACGTTGCTTGGCCAACCGTGAACGCTCAACGTCAATCTCCTCGGCGCGCTCAGCCACCTTTGCAAGGATAGTGACACGGTCGGGTAGGACCTCAACGTATCCTGAGAGGATCGAAAGAAATGACCGTTCTTGATTCATGCGAAACCAGAGTTGCCCAACATCCATCATCGTCGCTAGCAGCGGAGTGTGCCCGGGTAAAACATCAAAATAACCTTCCGCGCCAGGAATGTGCACCTCGTCAACCGACTGGCTAACCAGCGACCTGCCTGGGGTGACGACCTCAAGTTTGAGCTGTGATGGTAATGCCATGGGGTCCCTACACTACGCGCCCTGCTTCAGGCACTCTTTATCTTCTCAGCTTTCTCGATTGCCTCGGCAACGGTTCCCACGAGATAGAACGCCTGCTCCGGCAGGTCATCATGTTCCCCCTCAACAATCGCCTTAAAGTCACGGACGGTGTCAGCAATCGGCACGTACTTACCGGGCAGCCCTGTGAATTGCTCCGCCACGAAGAACGGCTGGGATAGGAACCTTTGTACCTTCCGCGCACGTGACACAGTCAGCTTGTCATCCTCCGACAACTCGTCAATGCCTAGGATGGCGATGATGTCCTGCAGGTCCTTGTAGCGCTGCAGGACCTGCTTCACCTGACGGGCAACTTCATAATGCTCCTCGCCAATAATCCGCGCATCTAGAATGCGTGACGTCGAGGCTAGCGGATCAACGGCCGGGTAAATACCAAGTTCGGCAATTGACCGTGAGAGGTTTGTCGTCGCATCAAGGTGAGCAAAGGTCGTCGCCGGCGCCGGGTCGGTGTAGTCGTCGGCCGGTACATAAATAGCTTGTACTGAGGTAATCGAACCATTTTTCGTGGAGGTAATCCGCTCCTGGAGTTCACCCATCTCGGTCAAAAGAGTTGGCTGATAGCCAACCGCCGACGGCATGCGGCCCAACAACGCTGAGACCTCAGAACCGGCCTGGGTGAACCGGAAAATGTTATCAATGAAGAGGAGGACGTCCTTATTCTCTTCGTCTCGGAAGTACTCCGCTACAGTCAGCGCGCTCAGGCCAACCCGGAGCCGCGCGCCCGGGGGTTCGGTCATCTGACCGTACACGAGGGCGGCTCGTGACTTGTCAGGCTCGTCGATGTTGATAACGCCACTTTCCTGCATCTCAAGCCATAGGTCGTTACCCTCGCGCGTTCGTTCGCCGACTCCACCAAAAACTGAAACGCCGCCGTGCTTCAGCGCAATATTGTGGATAAGCTCCATAATGATAACGGTCTTGCCGACACCGGCACCGCCGAACAGACCGATCTTGCCGCCACGCAAGTACGGCTCCAACAAGTCAATGACTTTGATCCCGGTCTCAAACATCTCAAGTTCGGTTGATTGATCCTCAAGAGTTGGGGCCGGTCGGTGAATCGGCCAACGCTCCTTCGCCTCAATCGGCCTGTCAGGAAAGTCAATAGGCTCACCGAGTACATTTAGCACCCGGCCGAGGGTCTTCGGCCCAACAGGCACGGAGATTGGTTCGCCGAGGTCGACCACCTGCATGCCCCGTTGCATTCCATCAGTCGGCTTCATGGCCACAGCACGTACTCGGTTCTCACCAAGGTGCTGCTCAACTTCAGCAATAACGTCAATCTCGACGCCAGCGCCATCTTTTTCGTGAGATTGGATCCGGATCGCGTTGTAAATCCCCGGCAGGTGTCCACCCTCAAATTCAACATCAACAACAGGTCCAATGATCTGCACCACTTTGCCGTTCTTCTGTTCCACTATCACTGCATTCGCCATGTGTCTTGATCCCTCTACAGCGCCTCGGCTCCCGACACAACTTCGATTATCTCGCGCGTGATGGCCGCCTGACGTACTTTGTTCATATAGATCGTCAACTGTTCGATAAGCTCACCAGAATTCTTCGTCGCCGCATCCATCGCGGTCATACGAGCTGCGTGCTCGGCGGCGGCGGATTCCAGTAACGCCCGGTAAATCTGTATTTCTACATGGTGGGGAATCAGTTTGCTGAAAATCTCCTGTGCCACCGGCTCGTAGAGGTAGTCGATGAACAACTCGGTCTTCGCCGTGTCGTAGTCCACTGGAGCGACCTGGTCGGCGGTCATGTCATCAAGTAGAAGCCGTCCGATAGGCAGTAATCGTTCGACGACGACGCGCTGCTGTAACACTGACTTAAACTCGTTGTAAACGAGATACACCGTGTCGACCCTCTCGTTCGTGTACTCATCGACCGCGGTCTCGGCAATCGCTTGTGAGTCTTTAGAGGACAGCTTGGCAAAGAGGTTTACAACTTCATACCTGACATCGAAGCCACGACGATTGAAAAAATCTCGGCCTTTTCGACCCACCAACCCAAGCGCCACTTCCCGATCTGGGTCCTCCACCGCGAACCTCTCGGCCGTCTTGATGATGTTGGTGTTGAAACTACCGCAGAGTCCTTTATCAGCTGTGATTACGAAGATCAGGGTTCGACCCGCCTTGACAGCGTGTTCCCTTAAAAGGGGATGCGCCGATGGCTCAACGCGTGTTGCTAGGTCGTTGAGGACGCGAAGCATGTGGTGCGCGAACGGGCGTGCGCCCAGGATTTGGTCCTGCGCCCGGCGAAGTTTCGACGCCGCGACCATTTTCATGGCCTTGGTAATCTGCTGCGTCGACTTGACGGCGCGTACACGGCGGCGGACGTCGAGAAGGGAGGGCATCGATCAGGCTGCTTCGGTTTTCCTATTGGCCGCAAAGTCGGCCGCGAACTCTTTGATGGCGGCGGTGAGATCGATTTTGAGCTGTTCGTCTAGCTGCTGTTTCTCTCGAATCGCCGCGCAAACAGCACCATGGCGTGTTTCGACAAACCGATAGAGCTCTCGTTCAAACTTTTGAACATCGGTCACGGCTAAATCATCGAGTAACCCGGTGGTACCAGCAAAGATAATCATTATCTGCTGCTCGACAGCCAGTGGCTCATACTGGGGTTGCTTGAGGAGTTCGACTAGTCGCTGCCCCCGCGACAGCTGAGCCCGAGTCGCTTTGTCTAGCTCGCTACCAAACTGTGCAAAGGCTGCCAGCTCTCGATACTGCGCGAGGTCGAGCCGAAGCGTGCCGGCCACTTGGCGCATTGCCTTGACTTGCGCTGCCCCCCCGACTCGCGAAACAGAGTTGCCGACATTGATGGCCGGCCGCACGCCTTGGTGAAACAGATCACTCTCTAGAAAGATCTGGCCGTCGGTGATTGAGATAACGTTGGTTGGAATGTAGGCTGAAAGATCGCCTGCTTGGGTCTCAATGATAGGCAGGGCAGTCAGAGAGCCGCCTCCCTGTGTGTCGTTCATCTTAGCCGCCCTCTCAAGCAACCGAGAGTGCAGATAGAAAACGTCACCCGGGTAGGCTTCACGGCCAGGCGGTCGACGCAGAAGCAAGGAGATCTCGCGGTAGGCCTGCGCGTGCTTTGATAAATCGTCATAGACACAGAGGGCGTGTCGTCCTGAATCTCGGAAGTACTCACCGATTGAGCATGCCGCGTAAGGACTAACAAAAAGCAACGATGCAGGATCCGAAGCAGCTGCAGCTACAACGATCGTGTAGGCCATCGCCCCTGCGTCCTTAAGGGTCTTAACGACTTGGGCGATAGTGGACTGTTTCTGCCCAATTGCGTTATAGATGCAAATAACGCCGGTGTCCTTCTGATTAATGATTGTGTCAACGGCTACAGCGGTTTTACCAGTCTGGCGGTCACCAATGATCAACTCTCGCTGGCCTCTGCCGATCGGAATCATGGCGTCGATCGCCTTCAGACCAGTTTGCAGTGGCTCGCGAACCGGTTGGCGGTCGACCACACCAGGAGCGATTTGTTCAATAGGCCGGTACTGATTGCTCGTAATCGGACCTTTGCCATCAATTGGCTGGCCCAGAGCGTTGATAACACGACCCAACATCTCATCACCTACCGGCACTGAAATAATCCGTCCGGTGCGTTTCACGGGGTCGCCCTCGCGGATCTCGGTATAGTCGCCGAGCAAAACAGCACCAACGCTTGATTCTTCGAGGTTAAGCGCGATGCCGAAAACTCCGTGAGAAAACTCCAACATTTCACCAGCCATCACACTTTCAACACCGTGCAGCCTTGCAATGCCGTCGCCGATAGCAACTACGGTGCCGACCTCACTCACGTCGACGTTGACCGCGTAGTTCCCTATTTGATCGCGTATTATTTTGGAAATTTCTTCAGCTTTGATATCCATCAGGTTCCACTCTCTAGTTGCTCTCTCAGCCGTTCAAGCTGGGTTGCGACACTGCCGTCGTAAACAGTACTACTGACCTTTGCCACGACGCCACCAATGATCGATGGGTCGACCCGCGCATCAATCAACACCTGTTTTCCGGTCACCTCCCCAAGCCGCTGGGCAATCGCGTCGCGCCGTTCGGCTGATAGCTTCACCGCTGTCGTCACCTCAGCGCGCACGGTCTGTAACCGGTCTTGCACACGGGCTCGAAAAGCCGAGAAGATTTCCTGGACCAGGCTCATCCGGTCACGTGCAGCCAGTAGATCCAGCAGCCTTGTGACCGCGGTTGACACATTCTTGTTATGCCTCAGAACCGCGGTCACGGCAGCCTGCTTGTGTGGAGACGGCACGGATGGGTTTACGAGCGCCTCCTGCAACGAGGGATGCACTTCCAGCAAGGTGACAAACTCCTCTAGATCGTGCTCAGCGGTCGAGGGCTCCTCATCCTTGTCTCTAACCGTCACATCAAACAACGCGCGTGCATAACGTCCTGCAATAGCCCGTTCAGTCATTTTCTTTCAACACCCTTCGGTGCTGGGTCTAGCATCCGCTTATCGACCGGGTCTTACTTGGTCAACGTAGCGATCAACGAGTCTCAGCTGGTCTGCCGCTGACAGATTATCTTGAATCCGCTGCGCCGCCACTCGCGTGGCTAACGCGGCCGCGTGCTGCGTCAGGTGCTGCTTCGCGACCCGTAACTGGAGAGCCAACTCCCGACGACTCTCTTCGATCAACTTCTGACGAGCCGCCTCGGTCGACTCTCGCAGCCGTTTGTCCTCGGCAGCAACCTCCTCCTGGCCGCGCGCCCGAAGCGCCTCCAGCTCATCGGGAAGGGTTAGCAGCCTCTCGTCGATCGCTTCTAATTGCTGGGCTGCTTCGGCACTAGTCGCCCGCGCCTGAGCGAGACCTTCACGCACCTGATCGCTTCGATCGCTCAGATAAACGCCGAGCGGTCGCCGAAGTAATACAAATAGGATACCCGCGAGCACAGCGAAATTAGTAAGCCGAGCGATCGTTTCCAAGAGAGGTGTGTCGTGCTCTTCCTCAGCATGCACCGAGTCGGTTTGTGTTGGTTGGGAAGCCGCGGCCAAGACGCCGATGCTGCCAGACCATTGAATCGCCGGTAGAACCACGGCGAAGCTGAGGCAAATGAAGAGAACGGACGACCAACTGAAACTCGACAATTCAGAGCTACGAGTGGATTCAACGGCAAGCGAATGGCGGATGCGGGTCAACGATCTCCAACTTAACGGGGCGCCCGGCGCACCTTCCGCGCCNGTAGAGTCAATTNGACGAAATCTTCCGGCCTAGCACCTGCTCGGCGGCGGCGAGGCCGAGCGCCTCNGCGTCGCGCTCGAGTTGGGCGCGNGCTTCGGCGGTCTGCGTCTTCANGCGCTCGGTCGCGTCAGCGAGGTTCGACTCNGCATCCCGTTGTGTTTCGTCGAGGATCTCAGCGCGACGAGCCAGTAACTCTCGACGGTTCTCGTCCATTTGTTGATAAATTNCTGCACGCGCAGCCGCCGTCTTTNTTTCGAACTCTGNTGTCGCCTCAGCAGCTTTTTTTGCNGCTGNCTCGGCCAGNTCAACCGCCGACCGTATCGCGCGCTCACGTGTTTCCATCACCTCGGTAAGCGGTGCAATTAACAGGCGTTTGAGCGTCCATGACAGNAACAGCACCAACCCAATTACCCAGATGACTGTGAGGTCTGGAATCAAAGAGAACCCCCGCTTGGTAGAGCGACGACCCAGAAGGGTTTCGAGCGCCCACGCANAGAGCCGATTTTAGCATCTGCACTGCACGGCGACAAGAGCGGCTAGGCCAAACCTTGTGTTTGTGAAGTGTCGGGNCATCTATACCACGTACACTCTGGGNCCAGATTCCAGGAACGATTCNGCTGNGCCAATCTTGACCGCCTGGGTACCAGTTGCTGCCAACGCACTCACCGCTCGATCCACCGCTGTGGCCGTCACTGCGACCAGNAATCCTCCTGATGTTTGTGGATCGTAGAGTAAGGTTGCAATCTCTCCAACGAGTCCCGCTTCGAACTTCGTCCTCTGGCCGAAGTGCTCCGTGTTGGTATCACCCCCGCCGGTCGAATTATCCCGGGCCAGAGCGACTGCCCCCTCAAGCAATGGAACCGCCGCTGATTCAATCCGTAAGGCGACGTTCGAGGCCGAGGCCATNTCACAGGCATGACCCAATAGACCAAAACCCGTAACGTCGGTGCAGGCATGGATTTCATCCCGGGCCAGGGTGCATAGCGCATCGGCCGAGGCACGGTTGAGCGTTNTCATCGACTCAATAGCCGNCNTCTCGATGTTCTCAGCTNCACGNCCCTTCTTGATCGCGGTTGCNATAATCCCTGTGCCTATCGGCTTGGTTAGCAGCAACGTATCACCGACCTGTGCGCCCGCGTTTGACAGCAACCGGTCTGGGTCTACAGAGCCAGTTACGGCATANCCAAATTTAACTTCGGCGTCCTGTACGGTATGTCCCCCGATAAGCGCCACTCCAGCTTCATGCAGTTTGCTCAACCCTCCCTTAAAGATCGACTTCACCACGCTTGGGTCGAGCTCCTCGTTCGGAAAACCTGCGATGGCCATTGCTGTGAGGGGTTTTGCGCCCATAGCATAAACATCGCTCAGGGAGTTCGCTGCAGCGATTTGTCCGTAGGCGAAAGGGTCGTCCACAATCGGCGTGAGGAAATCAACGGATTGGACTAGTGCTGAACTAGCGTCCCACCGGTAGACACCCGCGTCGTCCGAAGTGCGGAAATCGATCAGCACCCGTTCGTTTTCCGGTGACGGTAGATCGCTCAGNACCTGAGCGAGCTCGCCAGCGGCGAGCTTGCTCGCTCAACCNGCGCAACTGGAGTAGTCGGTCAGTCGTCGTTTGGTCCAACGCATGTTTAATACACTGATACTACAGCCCTCTTCCACAGCGCCCTAGGNTTCGGTCANCGCTTCGTCAATTGCTCATAGATTCGTTGTAGCTCTTCCTCTGAACTGAAGTCGACCTCAATCCGACCGCCTTNCCGTTTCCGGATGACACGTACCCGCGTCCCCAGGGCGAATCGAAGTTGCTCCTCGGCCGCACGGATATGTACATCGGGTACTGCCGGCTTGCCTGCCCTGACCTCTTGTCCTGTGAGTTTACGGATGAACGCCTCGGTCTCTCGAACCGACAGTCGNCGCCTCATCACCTCACGNGCNGCTCGCCGTTGAGCCNACTCGTCTNGNACGCCCAACAGCGCACGNGCATGGCCAACGGTCANACCACCGGNCATAAGNTNGGCNTTNATTTCNTCTGGTAACTTCAGTAGACGCAGGGCGTTTGCGATGGTCGAGCGATCCTTCCCAATCGCNNTGGCGATCGCGTCGTGNGTCAGCTGATGCTGTTCTACCAGCCGCTGGTAAGCGANGGCTTCCTCNATAGGATTCAGGTCTTCACGCTGNANATTNTCGATGAGTGCGAGCGGNAATAGTTGGTCGTTNGTTACNTCGCGGACAACNATNGGNACACGCAACAAACCCGCCCGTTGCGCGGCACGCCACCGCCGCTCCCCCGCGACGATTTCGTANNNATCCTCAACTTTTCGCACGACGAGCGGTTGAATGACACCATTAGCTCGGATCGACTGTGCNAACTCATCCAATTTCGCCCCATCCATCTCCGTCCGTGGTTGGTCGGGATTCGGGACGAGTTGATCGATGTCGATTTCGTTGATCGCTACTTTGTGAGCTGGCGGCGCGTCGGGAATAAGTGCACTCAGTCCCCGACCGAGCGCTGGGCGCTTCTCAGTCATTCGTGTCTCTCAGAGTAATCGAATCCTTGTTGAGAATTTCTTTAGCAAGGGAGATGTAAGCCTGCGCACCGCGTGATTTCACGTCGTAGATGATAGCCGGTAATCCGTGGCTTGGCGCCTCACCCAACCGTACGTTCCGAGGTATAACGGTATCGAACACTTTCGCTTTGAAGAATTCCCTGATTTCACGCGAGACCTGTTGTGAGAGATTGGTACGACCATCGTGCATCGTCAGTAAGACGCCTTCGATGGAAAGGCTCGGGTTGAGCGAAGCACGGACGCGCTGCAGGGTTGATACCAACTCGGCTAAGCCTTCCAAAGCGAAGTACTCGCTGAGCATAGGGATTAGAACGGTGTCCGCAGCGACGAGACCATTGAGAGTTAGAAGGCCCAAGGACGGCGGGGTGTCGATAAAAACGTAATCGTACCGACCGACGAGTTGCCTTACAAGCGAGCGGAGTCGCGTTTCACGATTTTCCAGTGAGACCATCTCAAGCTCTGCCCCGGTCAGGTTGCGTTCCGCCGGCACCAGGGATAGGCCAATCACGTTCGTTTCCAATACAAAGGACGCGAAGTCAGGAATCGTTTTGGCCGTGAGAGCCTCGTACACGGTGCCTTGACTACTGGCCTGTCCCTTCAGACCAATCCCGCTTGTTAAATTAGCTTGAGGATCTATGTCNATAGCTACCACGCGGCTATCTGCAAGCGCCAGAGAAGCAGCCAAATTNATTGCGGTTGTGGTCTTGCCAACCCCGCCCTTCTGATTGGCAACANCGATGACCCTAGCAGCCATGAGAGTTAAAGTGGTTACGANTTATGTTGAATAACCTAAANTGTTNCATGTTCNATGTAAGGATAAGTCCAGAAGNTTGTGTGGTCAAGCTGTTTCACGTGAAACANNTGTNNNTGANAGTNATNACNTNNANNGCAANCTTGTTTCACGTGAAACAGNTTGCTNGANAGGGGTAGNATTTANTTNGACCCCTTTTCCTTCTGAAGTACAACTAATCGACTTCCAAGTGANTCAACNAGTTTGACCGTTTCCCTGAAGACAAGTGGAGNATTGAGTGACCCTAGATTCTTGGAANTTNCACCNCCCTCAAATAGNAGTAGCTTNCCCCCATCTTGTAAGAAACCNTGAAGNCTATCGAGCAAGGTCTGGTCTACGCTGANAGCCCTTAAGCTTACGAAGGCCATCGATTCAAGCAGGTCGTTACGAAGTAGCAAATCCTCNAAGCGAGCCGTTTCGACAGTCGAATCTTTCAGATCAAGCGTCCTGATGGCCTCACGAAGAAATGCAGACTTCCTTGTTTTCGATTCAACCATTGTAAGGGTTAGCNTTGGCCTGACCAGTTTGATTGGGATAGCTGGTGAACCGCCACCAGAACCTACATCAAGGAACTTGAGCCCACCATCTGGGATTACTCTCGTCGCAATTAACGGTTCAATNATCAATCTAGTCAGCGACGAATCCGTATCGACGCGGGAGGTTAGATTGATACTAGTGTTCCAGCGGGCTAAAAGCGTTAAGTAAGCTTGGAGCTTTTCAGCCAGTTCACCCTTGAGCTGAAGCCCTGATTGAGCCGCGAGGCGATCGAGCCTTTGGATTGTGTCCTGTGTTTCCATGGCCGGCGTGCATGATATCTCGGTTGTGCCGACCAATCCCTTTGGTTCTCTTGTTACCTCTGAGGAGACTACCAAGAATCGCAATTGCAGCAGGTGTCATGCCAGGAATTCGACGAGCCTGACCGAGCGTCGATGGTAAAGTCTGGGTGAGTCTTTCGACGACTTCTGCTGACAAACCAGGGGTCTGTGCGTAAATGAAACCTTGAGGAATCTCGTATTCTTCTTGTTGCTGCTCTCGCTCAACAGCCGCTATCTGACGCTTGAGATATCCCTCATACTTGAGCTCAGTCTCTACAGTCGCTAGGTCTATTATCTTCGTCTTTTCTTCGCTTTTAAAATCTATCTCACCACTGTCAATCAGTGATTCGAGTCTGACATGTGGGCGCCGAAGGGCCTGCGCGGCACGAACACGGCAGCCATCGGGTAGCGTAACCGTGGTCTTTCTCAAGGTCCTGAGATTCTGCTGAAAACGTCGCCTGCGCTCGACGAATCGTTCCCAGCGTCCTTCGCTAACGAGGCCGATGTTCCACCCGTGTGGGGTAAGTCGCAGGTCTGCGTTGTCGGTCCGAAGAAGCAGCCGATGCTCGGCGCGTGAGGTAAAAAGGCGATAAGGCTCAAGGCAGCCCTGCGTAGTGAGGTCGTCAACCATTACGGCCAAATATGCCTCATCGCGACGGAGTACCAGTGGCTCGTGACCTGCGAGCGCGCGCGCGGCGTTGATTCCAGCGATCAATCCTTGTCCCGCGGCTTCCTCATACCCCGATGTTCCGTTTACCTGTCCTGCTAGGTAAAGACCCTTGAGTCGTTTGGTCTCTAGTGTCGGCCGAAGCTCGGTTGGTTGGATGAAGTCGTACTCGACGGCATAGCCAGGCCGCAGCAACGTAGCAGCCTCGAGGCCCGGCAGGTTGCGGATGATCGCAGTTTGGGCCTCACGTGGCAGGCACATTGACATCCCGTTTACATAAATCTGCTCAACATCAATCCCTTCAGGTTCAAGAAAGACCTGATGGCGCTCTCGGTCAGGAAACCTCACAACCTTGTCCTCGAGTGACGGGCAGTAACGCGGGCCGATTCCTTTGATTTGTCCATTGAATAAAGGGGAGTCACCAAGATGCGCGCGGACCAACGCATGAACTCTTTCGTTGGTGTGTACGAGGTGACAATCGATCTGTGGATTACTGATCCGATCGGTCATGAATGAAAATGGGGTCGGCTGATCATCCCCTCGCGCCACTTCCAACCGATGCCAATCGATCGTGTCGCGATGTAAGCGGGGCGGTGTGCCAGTTTTGAGCCGCCCCCAGTGAAACTCCAGCCGCTTCAACGACTCGGCGAGGGCGGTCGACGGGGGTTCACCGTACCGGCCGGCAGGACGTTGTTCCCGACCAATATGGATTAGGCCATTAAGAAACGTGCCGGCAGTGACCACCAACCCCTGACAGTCCAGTAATCGACCGTCTATCATCCGTAGTCCTCGGACAGCGTTGTCGCGAACAACGATTTCGGCAGCCACGCCGATGATCCACTCGATTCGTGGTTCGCGGTCGAGTGAAGCTAGCACCCAACGAGAGTATCTATGTTTGTCGGCCTGGGCGCGAGGTGACCAGACGGCTGGTCCACGACTTCGATTGAGTAATTTGAACTGAATTCCGGTTGCGTCGATTGCTTCTCCCATGAGACCACCAAGGGCATCAATCTCACGCACCAGATGACCTTTCGCGGTGCCGCCGATCGCCGGGTTGCAGGGCATCGTCGCCACTGTTTCGCGCGAGAGCGTGCATAGGCCGACCCGCTGGCCCATCCGCGCCGCTGCTCGCGCCGCTTCACATCCCGCGTGCCCTGCGCCAATGATAATTACATCGTAGTGCGACATCGAAATTTGGAGCTGACGGGGTTTCTAGAAACCTCGCCAGGTTAGGTCTCCAGCATTGAGATAGAGACTGTTGAGATGAACGACGGCAACTGTATCACTGTGACAAAGACTACAAAATCTACTTGCCGATGCAGAACCGACTGAAGATGTGCTGCAGAAGATCTTCGGTGGTGCGTTGACCAGTAATCTCTTCTAGAATCGCGCGTGCTTGTTGCAGGTCGGCGAGCACGAATTCTTCCGACACCTCTCTGGAAACAGCTTGGCCGGCTCGTTCGACTTCAATGCGCGCCCGTTCCAGTAGATCAAGATGCCGTGTGTTTGTTATCGCTGGTGAGTCGCGGCGTGGTTCCTCAGCAGCCAGCTCGACTGTTAGCGCTTCCCGAAGAGCTTCAAGACCCCCTTCTGTGGTGGCCGAAGCCTCCACGATCCGACTGGACACCGCAGTAAATGGGTTTGACGCCCACACCAACGGCAGATCAACTTTGTTGACGACAAGCAATCGCCGGCACGACGAGGTTTCCGTGAGCAACTGGACATCACTGCTGTCAAACGGACGGGATCGGTCGAAGACTAGGAGTGAGAGGTCGGCCACCGCCAGCGCAGAGCGTGCGCGGAGCACACCCTCTACTTCAACCGCATCGCCTGTTTCTCGTATCCCGGCAGTGTCTACCAAACGAACAGGGACCCCACAGACATCAATTGTTTCAGTGACAAGATCGCGCGTCGTGCCGGCCACGGCGGTGACAATTGCCCGACCGGCACCCACAAGACCATTGAAAATGCTAGATTTTCCTGTATTTGGGCTTCCAATAATCACGACCTGCCGACCCTCACGAATCACCCGACCACGGCGCCCACCTGCGAGCAGTCCGCTTATTCGCGCGCTGATGTCAGCGATCGCTGTGACTGTTTTCTGCCTGTCGACAAAGTGGTAGCCCTCCTCGGGAAAGTCGAGTGAAGCTTCAAGGCTAGCGATCAAGTCGAAGAGGGTTGTGTCGATCGCCCTGATCTCGGTACTAAGTGTGCCCTCAAGTTGATCGTAAGCCAATCGGGCCTGTAGTGGTGTAACGGAGTCGACTAAGTCGGCTACCGCTTCCGCCTGTACGAGGTCTATGCGCCCGTTGAGGAATCCGCGAAACGTAAACTCCCCTGGTTCGGCTAGCCGAGCACCAGAACGCATCGCAGCCTCAACGATCGCTTCGAGTACAACTGGGCTCCCATGCGCACTCAACTCAACAACATCGTCACCGGTGTACGACGCCGGGCCGGGGAAGAAGGTTGCTAGAACCTGATCGATCTGTTCCGCGTCACCGGCAGCCCGTGTAAGTGTCGCGAGTGTCGCCGTGCGGGCTTTAAGCCCCGCACGGCGGCTCAGTAGTGCTCCAGCAATCGACTGCGCGTTCGGGCCGCTCAGACGGACAACACCAATGCCACCACGCCCCGGCGGGGTCGCAATGGCGACGATTGTGTCGTCGGTATTAAACACGGGATGGGCACGCCCTCTAACAGCCGAATCGTGGTGGGGTGGCGCCCAGCGCGGTCTAGTCGCTCCCCTTCGCTGAGATAATCACCGTCTTGAGCAGTGCGTCGCCAATGCTCTCCGAGTCCACGTCCGGATCTTCAGCAATGGCCAAGTGCACGATACGCCGTGCATAAGCATTCAACGGTCCAAGTTCTTGTAGTTCGCCCGTTTGCTTCGCACGGTTCGCGAGCACCTGAGCCGTTTGCCGTAACTCCTCATCTTGGCTCAGCCGAAAATCTCGATAGTCGACAACAACGCGATGGCGTTCGGGGAGCTCGTGGCGAAAAACGGAGTTCATAACGTGTTGCAGCGCATCAAGCGCAGCAGCGCGTTTTTCCAACAGCACCTCCCCCCCGTCACCATCAAGTCGTATGCGCAGGCAATCGTCCTGCTCTTCAACCACCGGTTGTAGTGGCAGGGCTAGGGTTGACAAAACCTCTTTGACCAAGTCTTGTACCCGCGTCTTCAGTTCCATATCTGCGTTCATCGTCTAGTCGCCTCTGTGCTCACGTGAGCCCTTCTTTTTCAGCTTCGCTTTCTTGGTTCGACGCTCAGCGGGAGGCCTGACCGTGTGCACCTTCGGCGGGCCGATAATCCGATTGGTCACCACTTGTTGTCCCACACCCCACAGATTACTTGTCAACCAGTACAGGACCAATCCGCTCGGTGCCCCCAAGAACATAAACGTGAAGACAACCGGCATCACCATCATTACCTTCTGCTGGGTCGCATCCGCCGTTGATGGTGTCATTCGTTGCTGCGCCATCATCGTCACACCCATCAGTAAAGGAGTGACATACATCGGATCGGGCTTCGCAAGGTCCTGAATCCAAAACACAAACGGAGCGTCCCGGATTTCGATGGCGACTGATAGTAATGAATAAAACGCAAATAAAACCGGCATCGTCGCCAACATCGGTAAACAGCCACCTGCAGGATTTACCCCGCGGTCGCGGTACAAACCCATCAGCTCCTTGTTCATTTGCTGTTTGCCAGGGTCGGTGGCCTTTAGACCTTTGTAGCGCTCCTGAATGGATTTAATTTCAGGCTGCAATTCTTGCATCTTACGCATCGACACGACGCTTTTGTGACGCAAGGGAAACATGGCGGCATTGATCATGATGGTAAGAATGATGATCGACCACCCGTAGTTCCCGACATAGCTATACACCCACTTGAGCGAACGATGTAGTGGTACGACCAACCACGAAAAAAAGCCAAAGTGTACGGCCTGCACAAGTTCGCTGTCGATAATGCCGAGAATGTCAAAATCCTTCGGGCCCATAAAGAAACGGGTTTCGTTGGGCGGTTCGGAAAACTGCACGGAGTAATCTATTAGCACACGCTGGTCGTCGCCGGAACCCAGCGTTACTGGCTGATAGCTAACCTCCGCAGGGTTGGTATCAGGCAGCGCCGCTGACAGAAAATAGTGGTTGTCAACACCGACAAATCCGAAAGTGCCCTCGTAGACCGGCGTCTCTTCCAAGTCGGAGCTGTCCAGCCGAGAGACCTCTTCCTCTAGATAAAAGATCGCCTGCGACGGCTGGCTATAAGTGAAGCCGAACCCGCCAGCGGTGCCGCTGCTCAGCCCGGGACCCCATCGCACTGCCGGATTTATTACACCTCTAGAAGTCCTCACGCTGGCACTGAAGCGCACCACGAACGGTTCGTTTAGGGGATCGAAGCGGTACTCCTTGCGAACTTGTAGGCCATCGCTGTCTTCGTACTCAAAGACTAGTGACCGTGGCGCTGTTCCTACTTGCAACGATGCAGCGCTTGGCCGAAACAGTGCCTCGCGCAACTGAGCGTTCAGTTGTTCGTCAGCAACCTCGAGGGTAAACGGAAGCGGTGCCTCTTGGTCATCTAGGACCGGCACCAGCTCACTTGGTTCACCGGATTCCTCTAAATACTCTTTCAGCCTCAAACTTTTCAGCACGCCACCACGGTTTGAGAAAGTTGCTATCACTTGGTCGGTTTCAACAACGATATCGCGCGGAGCGTCATCAGCGATGACAGTAGACACCCCTACTGCGCTCGACGCATCGGTCATTTGTGGTGGTTCTGTGGAGGGCGGCGTGTCAATAATCGGCTCCTGGGACTCAATTGGAACAGTTGACCCGGTCTCTGTGGACACAGTCTCACCATCCGGTAATTGAGTGGGGGGCACTATCAGACTCTGGTACACGAATAGCACTAGGAATGAGAGGAAAACGGCGAGTAAAACTCTTTTTTCCATCGATAGCTAATCAGGACTCGACCCGTCGTGAGCGCTTCGCCGGAATGGGGTCGTATCCACCTGGGGTGAGCGGTTGGCAACGCACCAACCTCCAGCCTGCAAACAGAAGTCCTCGCCACGGACCATGGCAGCTTACGGCTTCGGCCGCATAAGTCGAGCATGACGGTGTGAACCTGCAGGTACCCGTGAAGAGTGGTGAGAATGTTACCTTGTATACGCGGAGGAGCCCGATCAGTAGTGCCGTGATTACCCGGTTCACCATATCGTCATCTTTGGCGACGCCCGTGTCGGGCTAAGGTCGATCGATAGTCTGACTCCAAACTTGCATAATCAGTGTTTAAGAACTCACGTCGCGGTAGGACGACGACGTCTAGTCCAACGCTTGACTTTGTCCTTCGAAAGAGCTCCCGCGCAAGGCGTTTTATGCGATTCCGTAACACCGCGCCACCAAGACGTCTCGACGCTGTGACTCCAAGCCGGCTCCTCGATAAGTCGTTAGGCAAAATAAGAAGGGTTAGATACCGGCCATGGGTCCGAATCCCATTCTTCTGGATCCGCAGGTATTCCGGTCGGCGCCGGATGCGCTCGTTACGCTTGAGCGTCTGTGGCACTAGTTGGACTCTGGCACCGCAGGTAGGCTGAGACTGATGACCCTTCAGGGCAACCTGTAATTCGATCGGAATTACGGAATCGCGATTGTCAGGAAGGAGCAAGGCGCTTCCGACCCTTGGCACGACGACGTTTCAAAATCCGGCGCCCGGCTTTCGTGGCCATCCGCACGAGAAATCCGTGAGTTCGTCGACGGTGTCGACGGTTTGGCTGGAACGTGCGCTTCATTAACCCTTTACTCCCCGGTTGCGCCTAGTGAACAGCCGAGAAACGTTAATGGTAGTGGACGCGCTTAATAAGTGTCAATGCGGTCAAGCTCATTACCGCAACAATCCTGTTCGAGTCACTGGAAGAAGGGTTCTTGGAGTCAGCTAGGTTAATATTGTGAAATTATTCACTAGGAATGACAAACCGTGAAAAAATGGATAAGAAATCACAAGATCTTATCGAGCTGACCCTATGTTCAAGGTGTTTGGCCAGGTAGCTGCCATGTGCTAAAGTCCTCGTTTTCAATTGTTTGCGTGATCCATTTGCCATGAATTTCCACAGTTGTGGAAAGAAATGTGGAAGAAATGGCCTTTTTACTTGGGTTTTTTATGAGTTGGACGAATAAGAAGGTCCAAAACTATCCGATTTGGCCAATCGCAAACTGCCACCCCAAGCAACTTGGATTGGACCTTGGTGATGAGTGACAGTGTTTGGGACCAATTACTTGGACGGATTGAGACCAAAATCAACCAGCACAGTTTCTACACCTGGTTTAAACCGACTACTTTCATAGATGACTCTGGAGAGATAATCCAAGTCAGGGTTAGAAACACACTAGTCAAAGACTGGCTAACAAAACACTACAAAGGCGTCATCTCTGAAGCGCTAACCGAGGTTAATCGATCCTCTACCACCATCTCGTTTGTGACCGATGAAGTAAAAAGCCAAGTAAGCGTACCCACCCTTAAAGATGCCCCACCTCAACCAACTACAGACATTAAAAGCAGTTCTTCGGCGGCTGGCTTAAACCCCCGTTATTCTTTCGACACTTTTATTGTTGGCTCATCAAATCAATTTGCCCATGCTGCGTGTCGGGCAGTAGCCGAAGCGCCCTCCCGATCATATAACCCTCTTTATATATACGGTGGTGTCGGGCTCGGGAAGACACACCTAATGCATGCAATTGGTCAGTTTGTACTTGAACACAACCCGCGACTGAAACTCACTTACATTTCTTCAGAGCGGTTTATGAACGAAATGATCAACGCTGTGCGCTTTGATAGCATCCTCGACTTCCGGGAACGCTATCGTAGCGTTGATGTTCTTCTTGTTGATGACGTCCAGTTTATGGCTGGTAAGGAAGGGACGCAAACCGAGTTTTTTCATACATTTAACTCCCTTTATGACCTCCAAAAACAGATTGTTATAAGCAGTGATTACCCTCCCCATGCAATCGCTTCACTAGAGGAAAGGTTAAGGTCGCGCTTCGAGTGGGGACTTATTGTTGATATTCAGGCGCCAGACTTGGAAACCAAGGTGGCCATTCTTAAGAAGAAGGCAGAGGCTGAATCTATTCCCCTGCCTGACAATGTAGCCATTTATATCGCCGGAAAGATTAAATCGAATATTCGCGAGCTTGAGGGGTCGCTCATCCGTTTAATCGCATACGCGTCGCTCACTGGACACGAACTTTCCGTACCCTTGGCCCAAGATGTGTTAAGGAATGTACTGGCGCACGGTGACCGAGCTGTCACAATTGAAATTATCCAAAAGGCTGTCGCGGATTACTATAAACTTAGGATAGCTGAATTAAAGTCTCGAAATAGTTCAAAATCAATTGCTGGGCCAAGACAAATTGCAATGTATTTATGTAAATCTCTAACTAGTGCTTCTTTGCCGGAAATTGGCCGGAGCTTTGGTGGAAAACATCACTCAACCGTAATTCATTCAATTAAAAAGGTTGAAGGAAAACGTAAGCTCGATGGGGATTTCAACATGGTTATCAACAACCTTATAGAATCCTTGAAGTAGTGTTATCAATGGTTTCCAGCCAGTATCCACAGGGTTTCTAAACTACTCCTTAATTCCTTTAGGAGCCCCTTTTTCTCCACAAAAAATCAACCAAAAAGACCCTTTTTTTCCTATTCCTATGGTGTTGTGTAACCTATTGATTTTAAAGGGTTAGTCTTTAAAAATAACAGTATCAACACACACTTTATTCTTATATAATTTTGTTACTTCATGATCTCTTTTTATAAAGAGATTGTGTTGGTCTCGCCTGTTTCGGATCGACGATATCTAAACATGAGGTCTTTGGAAGTATGGATTTAGTTGTTCGCAAAAAAGATTTCCTTCACGAACTCCAATTGTTTCAAGGCATCGTGGAGAGAAAAAACACCATTCCGGTTTTGGCGAATGTTTTGCTCGAAGCCGAAGGTGATAAGGCTAGGATGGTCGCAACTGATTTAGAAGTTGCACTGGATGTGCGCTGCCCAGCTAAAGTAAAGAAAGGTGGAACGCTTACTCTTCCAGCCAAAAAATTATTTGAAATTGTTCGAGCGTTGCCCGACACGAACATCACAATTCGCGAGGAAGGGCAAGACGTGGTTAAGGTCTCAGCCGATAATTTTGAGTCCAAAATAAAGACGTTGCCGCGCCAAGACTTCCCAACACTAGCGAAAGCAGATAATAAAAAAGCCATTAAACTCCCAGGACAGACACTGCGAAACTTAATTACAAGGGCCCAATTTGCGATCACGGGCGAAGATACGCGGTATTTCCTTAATGGTGCATTGTTCTACTTCACCGCGGAACAAATAACTCTAGTTGCAACCGACGGGCACCGTTTAGCACTTGTGGCAGGGAAGCGGGCGGGAGGTGGAAGCACAAAGAAGGGTCAAGACGAGACCCCAAGGGTGATTTTGCCTAAAAAAACCCTAACTGAACTAACCAAGCTGTTAACCGAAGAAGTTAAAGAAATTGGCTATCAACAGACCGACAACCACCTCTTTTTTGAGATCGGCGAACGTGTGTTGATTTCAAGAATGATTGATGGGCAATTTCCAGCTTACGAGCGAGTAATTCCTAAGGGCAACGACAAAGCGATTGAGTTTGACAACGACCGTTTAACGGCTGCTATTAAGCGAGTTGCAGTTTTATCGAACGAGCGATCGCAAGCTGTAAAAATTCAGATAAACAAGAACAAGGTTGAGATTACCTCCAACACGCCAGATGTTGGGGAAGCAAGCGAAGAGTTGGATGTTCAGTACACGGGTGACAGTGTGCAAATTTGTCTAAACGCGAAGTATGTGCTTGATTTTTTAGGAGTGGTCGAGACCGACAATGTTCGTCTCGAGTTTAAAGACGAGACAACCCAGGCGGTAATGCAACCAGTTGGGTCAGAGGGTTATGACTACACCTATGTGATTATGCCAATGCGCATATAACTAACTGTTTAAGCGTTTAACTCCACTCTGTTTTGTAATTGAAGTTCAAATAGTTTGTTTTCGGCGTCGCGCCCATGGCGGAACTAAAAACCACCACTCCTAATCAGTCTTCACCAGAAGCTGTTAACCCAGTGGCTCAAGAGCGGCCCCCTTCTAATGTAGCCGCCAAGTCTTCTGATAATGGAAGCCCAGTTGATTCCTATGATGCCAAGAAAATCAAAGTTTTAGAGGGGCTTAAGGCTGTGAGGAAACGGCCGGCGATGTATGTCGGCTCTACAGGCGCTGTGGGTCTTCACCACCTTGTTTATGAGGTCGTCGACAACTCCATTGACGAAGCCTTGGCTGGGCATTGTCATGAGATCAATGTGACCGTCCACCTAGACAACTCGGTCACGGTCGTCGACGACGGTCGAGGCATTCCTGTTGATAAGCATGCCAGTGGAAAATCAGCCGCTGAGGTAGTGATGACGGTCCTGCACGCCGGCGGCAAGTTTGACAATTCAAGTTACAAGGTGTCTGGCGGTTTGCACGGCGTGGGCATTTCGGTTGTTAATGCGCTGTCGGCAACACTGGATCTTGAAATCTGGCGCGACGGCAACGTCTACCACCAAACTTATGAGCGCGGCGTTGCCATGAGTGGGCTTGAGGTGACCGGCACAACCAAACGCCGTGGGACCAAGGTTACATTCCAACCAGACCCTGAGATTTTTGAGAGTGTCGAGTTTAGTTTCGACACACTGGCCCAGCGTCTTCGGGAGCTCGCATTCCTTAATGCCGGTGTCACGATTACGCTTGATGATGTCCGATCGGGCAAGAATCACAGCTTTCTCTATGATGGCGGCATTGTGTCGTTTGTTACGTTTCTCAATAAGAACAAAGCGGCGGTTAATGAGCAGCCAATCTTTATGAAAGGTGACCGGAACGGCGCGGATGTTGAGATCGCGCTTCAATGGAACGACGGTTATACGGAGAAGGTTTATTCCTTTGCTAACAACATCAATACGCACGAGGGCGGTACACATTTATCAGGCTTTAAGTCGGCGCTTACACGGACTGTTAATAGCTACGCGACGCGACATAACCTGACCAAGGATTTATCCGAGAGCATCAGTGGCGATGACATCCGGGAGGGACTAACCGCAGTTATCAGCGTTAAGATTCCTCAACCGCAATTTGAAGGTCAGACAAAAACCAAGCTCGGCAACACCGAGGTTAAGGGGATTGTTGAGTCCGTCCTGAATGACCGGCTTGGTTCCTACTTTGAAGAGCACCCGGGAATAGCGAAGCAGGTGTTGAACAAGGCGGTTGAAGCAGCGAGGGCCCGCGCAGCGGCTCGTAAGGCGCGCGACCTTGTTCGACGGAAGGGCGCACTCGACAATAGTGCGCTGCCGGGGAAACTAGCCGACTGCCAGGAACGCGATCCAACCAAGAGTGAGCTCTACATCGTCGAAGGGGAGTCCGCGGGTGGGTCGGCTAAGCAAGGTCGTGACCGTCGGTTCCAGGCTATCCTGCCGATCAAGGGAAAAATTTTGAATGTCGAAAAAGCTCGCTTCGACAAGGTTCTTGCCAGCGACGAAATCAACACGCTGGTCGCGGCCCTTGGCTGCAACATCGGAGACGATTTCAATTTGGCGAAACTGCGATATCACCGGATCATCATCATGACTGATGCCGATGTTGATGGGTCGCATATCCGCACGCTGTTGCTGACATTTTTCTACCGCCAAATGCCTATATTGATTAAGCATGGATACGTTCTTATTGCGCAGCCGCCGCTCTATCGGGCGAAGCGTGGCAAGAAGGAGCATTACATCAAAGATGAACGCGAACTCGAGAGTTGGTTGATTGCTCGTGCCTCCGAATCTCGGGTTGTGCGAGCGCCGACCCGTCCAGCCCCAATCGCAGGGACAGAACTGGAAACGCTGCTGAAGAAGCTCATTGTCTTCCAGAAATATGTGCAACTCGTTGAGCGGCGAGGGCCTGAACGCGCCGTCATTAAGGCCTTCTTGGATCGCGACGCGCGCGACCGGGAGTTCTTTACTGACGAGAAGGCTCTCGCGGTGCTGGCCAATGAACTAACGACTGAGACGCGGAAGGTCACGGTCTGTCCCGACGTAGAACACAACGCTTTCGCTGTTGCGATAGAGGACCGCGCGAGCGGCTACCCGAAAAGGTATTTGGTGGACTCCGGGTTCGTCACGACCGGCGAGTACCGCACACTACTGGCGAGCTATGCCGATGTCCGAGGACTCGAAGGACCAATAACAGTTTCGAGTACAAATGGGCACCGCGAGAGTGGAGCGGCCGAGGCCACTACTGGCACTGCCGACGAAACACAGATCGGCGGCGCCCCGCTCGACGAAGCAACTCGCCTCGCCACCGAGTCTCGCGAAGCTAGCCACACTGACGGCACCGTTCAGATTGACTCGATCGACGATTTAGTTGAGCACTTCATTGCAGCCGGGCGAAAAGGGGTTGCCATCAATCGCTACAAGGGGCTGGGCGAGATGAACGCGGACCAACTTTGGGCAACGACCATGAAGCCCGGGACCCGTACATTGCTGCAGGTGCGGGCCGAAGACGCCGAAGCCGCCGACGATATGTTTAAGACCCTAATGGGTGAAAATGTAGAGCCCCGCAGAGAATTTATCGAGAAGAACGCCCTGAATGTAAGAAACCTCGACGTGTGACGCAAGCTCAGCCTTCAGTTGACGCACGCTCCGCGTGCGTCAACGCGACGTGACCTCGCATGACCGATTCCGAATTAAAAATCCCTGTCAACATCGAAGATGAAATGCAGCGCTCGTATATGGATTACGCCATGAGCGTAATCATTGGGCGGGCGCTGCCTGATGTACGAGACGGGCTGAAACCTGCCCACCGGCGCGTGTTGTACGGCATGCGGAGCATGGGTCTTGCGTCGAATCGTGGGTATCGGAAGTGCGCCAAGATCGTCGGCGAGGTGATGGGCAACTTCCATCCCCACGGCGACGCCTCGATCTACGACACGCTTGTTCGCATGGCGCAAGACTTCAACATGCGCTACCTGCTTATTGATTCGCAGGGGAACTTTGGGTCCATCGACGGTGATCCACCAGCCGCAATGCGGTACACCGAAGCTAGACTGCTGGCGCTCGCCGAGCAGTTGATGGTTGATCTCGACAAAGAGACCGTTGATTTTGTTCCTAACTACGATGAAACCACCGAGGAGCCAACGGTGCTCCCAACGCCGTTCCCAAATCTACTAGTGAATGGTTCAGCCGGTATCGCGGTCGGCATGGCGACCAACATCCCGCCACATAACCTCCGAGAGATTATTAACGGGCTTGTGTGGCTGGCTGAGCATCCCAGTGAGACAAAAGAAGAGAAACTAACCAAACTACTGACTTTTATACCTGGCCCAGATTTTCCTACTGGGGGTTACATCGTCGGCCGGCGTGGCATCCGGTCGGCGTACCAGACTGGTCGAGGATCGATCCTGATGCGTGCCAAGACCAACATTGAGACGGCGCCAAAAGGTGACCGGGTTTCGATTGTTATTGCCGAGATTCCCTACCAGGTCAACAAGGCGAGATTACTCGAGAAGATAGCGGAACTGGTGCGTGAGAAAGTCATTGAGGGAATCTCGGACTTGCGCGACGAGTCGGACCGTGACGGGATGCGCGTTGTGATCGAGCTGAAGCGAGGCGAAGTGCCGGAAGTGGTGTTGAACAACCTTTGGAAGCACACGCCCCTACAAACCACTTTCGGCGTGATTATGCTCGGCATCGTCGGCGGACGCCCCCGCGTTCTCACGCTTGCAGAAGTGCTTGAGCAGTTCCTGGAGTTCAGGCGTGAAGTGGTGCAGCGTCGCACTGAGTTCGATTTGCGTAAGGCACTGGCGCGCGCCCACATCCTCGAAGGGCTGAAGATCGCGCTCAATCAACTCGACGCAATTATTAAGTTAATCCGCGGTTCGAAGGCGCCAGCAGAGGCGCGTGCCGGCCTGATGTCGGGGTTCAGTCTGACCCGGTTGCAGGCTCAAGCCATTCTTGACATGCAGCTTCAGCGCCTTACGGGACTTGAGCAGCAGAAAATTGTTGACGAATTGACCGAACTCCTGAAAACGATCGAACAGCTTCGGTCCGTACTCGGCAGTGACACTCTATTGCTGGAAAACGTTCTAAATGAACTCCGTGCCGTACGTGAGAAGTTCGGTGACGACCGGCGGAGTGAGTTCGTGGACGAGACGGGCGAACTCCGCATTGAGGATCTTATCGCTGAAGAAAGCATGGCGATTACGGTAACGAACACCGGCTATATCAAGCGGACTCCCGAAACCACATACCGCAGCCAACGGCGGGGTGGGAAGGGTCGCATTGGCATGCGGGTGCGCGACGAGGATTTTGTCTCACAACTTGCTATTGCGTCGACTCATGCCTATATCTTGATTTTCACGAACCGCGGGCGTGTGTATTGGTTGAAGGTGCACGAGATTCCCGATGTTGGGCCTTCCGGAAAGGGCAAAGCGATCGCAAACCTGGTTTCGATGGCGGCCGGTGAGCGGGTTGCGGCACTAGTTGCCGTTCGCGAATGGCCCGAGAACGACGGTGAGCGATTCATTGTCATGGGCACGAAGCGGGGCAAGGTGAAAAAGACCGATATACGGGCCTTCCGGCGTCCAAGGGTCGGGGGCATTATTGCTCAGGCTGTGGGTGCTGATGACGCTGTCATCGCGGTGGTGGCGACCGACGGCACTGGAGAGCTCTTTTTGGGCACCCAGGGCGGCATGGCGATTAGATTCGCTGAGACCGGCATCAGGCCCATGGGCCGGACAGCCACTGGCGTTCGGGGTATCACCCTTCGTGCTGGTGACGAGGTTGTCGCCATGACCGAAGTTCGGCCTGGCGGCGCGCTAATGACCGTCTGCGAAAATGGCTACGGAAAACGGACAGAATTGGGCGAATATCGCGTGCAGTCCAGGGGTGGAGTGGGTATTATTAACATTCAGAGTAGCGAGCGGAACGGGAAGGTTGTCGGCGTCGAACACGTCCGCGGCGAGGACGAGTTGATGTTGATGACCAAACAGGGCAAAATCCTCCGGACGCTGACGTGGAGCATCCGGGCGATCGGCCGGGCGACTCAGGGCGTCAGGTTGATCGAAATTGAGGAGGACGACCGCGTAGTCTCAATCGCCATAGCTGACCGTGAGCGCGATGAGAACCACGCAGATGAACTGAGTGGAAACGAGGGGTAGGGTATCGTGGGAACACGGAACCTCGGTTAGCGACCCTGTGAAGCGAGAACACTAGTCATTGACTGAAGGAGGCTGACGACATGCATCGGCCACGATCCATTGCAGTAGTACTCTTCATTCTGACGGCGACCTTCGCCGGATGCTCGAGTGTGCCTGAGGAGACATTGATTTCAAGCTTCTTCCGCGCATCCCGCTTCCGGGACAACATGACATCGGCCAATCTTTCAATGGTGCCGTTTAGTTCTGTTGAGCGAGGGGTTGTACCGAGTTTTGAGGTGGAAAGTATTTCCGAAGTAATGACGACGCCGATGCGTGCCCGTGCCCTCAATGAGGCATTGATGGCAGTTCAGGCGTCGGAGTCAGAATTCTCTGAACGGAAGCAGGCTTACCAAGATGAGAATCTTGAAGCGATCGAACGTGTCCTTGAAGCTGAGCAAGCTGGCAACGAACCCAGTCGCCGTGCCGATCGAGCGGTTCAGGAGGAATGGACCCAATGGCGTGGGGAGATGGCTCAGCATGCCCAGGAGGTCTCAGACGCGCGCGCGGCGTTGAGCGAGGGACGCATCGTAGCGGAGGGTAGTACTTATAGCGCAATAGACCTGATCGACGTCACGCTGTATGACGGCGAGATTTCGTCAAAGACTGTCCGCATCATTGCGGATGTGATCACCCCGGACGAGCAAAATGTTCAGCAAACGCTCGACATCGAAATTCAGCGGGCCGAGCTCGTGGGAGACGATGGCACACCGCTAACCGGGCGCTGGATTATTACGGCTATCGACGAAGTCGGCTAGATCGCGCGACGGGCTGCACTCTCAGCCTTCGACCTTTTTGATTTATCGGGGCGGCGTCCATTAGGGCGCCGCACTGACCCTCATGTCGTCCTGACTCAGAGGCTTGGACGGCGCACCAAGACCCTACCAGCGCACCATGCGCGACCCATCCGACGGCAGACTGATGCGAGATCCTACGGCGACCGATGATCCGAGCATGGCCGAGCGTGAATCAAGTCAGGGGTATCTTGGGCGCCTGGTACGCGAGTTCTGGCGCGGCCTGCCATTTTCCGCCCTGCTCTTCGTCTTTTGGATTGTTCTATCGGGAAAGTTTGATGGAGGCCACCTGCTCGCCGGCGCCACATGCGCCATGGCCGTTTCGTTGTGGACCGGCCGGCTTCTCTGCCTGCCTCCGCAGGTCGGCTTATCGGCATCTCACCCGTTGGCTGGTGTGTTCTGGCTACGGTTTCCGATGTATTTACTGTGGCTAGCTCGGCAGGTCGTCACGGCGAATCTACACGTGGCCTGGATCGTGCTGCATCCGCGGATGCCGATCCAGCCATGTTTAGTGAGGCTGGACAAACCAGCACCGCATACATTCGCCCGCCTCGTGCTCGCGAATTCCATCACTCTAACGCCCGGGACGGTAACTCTCGATGTTGATACCGCCGGCTACCTAGTACATGCCTTGACCTCACGTAGTGCAGCTAATCTTAGAAGCGGCGACGCGGTTCGGCGATGCCAAGCGCTGTTCTTACACACGGATCCGGAGTCTGGCCAAGGGGGAAGCCGATGAGCCCGTTGTTACTCGGCACAGCGTTCGTGCTTGCCGCGGCGATGGTGTTTTCACTTTACCGCGTGCTTGCCGGGCCGACCGTTTTCGACCGTCTAACTGGCTTAGGTCTCATCTCGACTAAGACAATTGTGTTTCTACTGGTGCTCGGATTTCTAACTGATCGCGTCGAGGTCTTTGTCGACATCACGCTCTCGTATACGTTGATCAGTTTCGTAGGTACACTCGCGCTAGCTAAGTACTTCGAGGCCAAAAAGGCGGATCAGCCATGACCCCAGTTGCTGACGTCGTGTTACTTGTAGGGCTTTTCTTTATTGCGGCTGGCGTGGTGGGCGTGCTCAGGCTGCCAGACTTCTACACGCGGTTACACGCCTTAGGTAAATCCGACACGCTGGGTGTGGCCCTAACCGTTGGTGCTTTGGCGCTACGCGGTGGTGCGACTCTTACCAGCGCAAAGATCTTACTAATTGTTGCCTTTGTAACCCTTGCCAATCCGACTGCTACCCACGCGCTTGGCCGGGCGGCATATCGGGCCGGCATTGCTCCGTGGCGACGTTAAGGATGCCTTGTGATACCAACGCTTGACCCACTCGCTGTCGTCTTTCTGACCCTCATGATCATCTGTGCGATTTCAGTGCTCGCGGTTCGCGATTTGCTAACCTCCGTGACCATTTTCGGCACGTTCAGTTTTTTTTCGGCCACCTACTTTGCGATTCTCGGTGCGGTTGATGTCGCGTTCACAGAGGCGGCTGTCGGTGCTGCCATTACGGCGGTTTTCTTTGTTACGGCGATCTTCCGTACCGACCGAGGTGCTGACTAGTGTTCCGACTGTCGCTTGTCCCGCTCGTCGTGCTGGGCGCCCTCCTTATGACGGCGGCAGGCGGCTTGCCACCGGTCGGCGACCCCGAGTCTCCAGCGGCCACACACGTATCACCGCGGTACATTAGTCGTGGGCCTGAAGAAACAGGTGCCACGAACCTCGTCACCGGGGTGTTAGCCGACTACCGGTCCTATGACACGCTAGGCGAGACAGCGGTCATCTGTGCGGCGGGTCTTGCATGCTGGCTAATCCTAGGCGCGCGATGGCGAGAAGACGGTGGGGCGCAATGAAATTAGCGTTCGGAAGCCCAGCACTCGACGCTGCGAGCCGTCTGATGACACCGTTCATGCTGATGTTTGGTGCCTACGTGGTCGTACACGGTCACGACAGTCCGGGCGGAGGATTTCAAGGTGGCGTGATTATTGCGGCCTGCATCATCCTGGTTAGGCTTGTCCGTGGGCGAGCTGGGGGCTGGATGTTAGCGCCCGAGCGTGCGCTGGCTTTTGCATGCGCGGGGCTGGGCATTTTTATAGGGGTCGGGTTACTCGGTCCAATTTTTGGGGGTAACTTTCTTGACTACTCTGCACTTCCACTGTTACTTGAGGCGCCAAAAGCCCGTGCCGCTGGCAGCATGGCGATCGAGATTGGTGTCGCTGTAACGGTAACTGGGGTTCTGTCCCTCATTTTTGACGCGCTGGTCGAAGCGCGGGATGACGGATGACATGGAAGGGCTCTGGAGCGTTGGAACGGCGCAATACTTTCTGACCACAGTGCTGCTGATGGTTGGACTCTACGGGATCGTCGCCCGCCAGCATTTGCTGCGCAAGCTTATGGCGATGAATATCCTTCAGGTGGCGGTCATCGTGTTCTTCATTGCGTTGTCTGCCAAATCCGGCGCAACAGTGCCTGTGGTCATCGAGGACGGGCTCGAAATCAACGTTGCTTCATACGTGAATCCACTTCCCCACGCCCTGATGCTGACGGCGATTGTTGTGTCGGTTAGCACGACAGGCGTTGCCCTCGCCCTACTCATTCGTATCCGGCGGCGTTACGGTACGCTCAGCGAAACGATGCTTCTCGCCAAGTTACGAGAATGAGTGCGCATCTGCCGGTTCTCGTCGTCATGGTTCCGCTTCTTGCCGCGGTCGTGGTGCCGCTGCTTGGCCGCCGGTCGCCGGGTGCTGCACATGCGGTCACTCTGACAGCCTTGGGCTTCGCGCTGGCGGCCTCAGGCCTCTTGCTTTCGGCGGTCGTAACGGGCGGAGTATGGCGGTATGAACTTGCTGGATGGGCGCCGCCGTGGGGGATCGAATACGTTCTTGATCCACTGAGTGCCGGGATGATGGTGCTTGTCAGCTTTCTTGCGCTGGCCACATCGATTTACGCTTGGTCCTACCTTTCTGCGAGTGACCCACAGCGAATCGGTATTTTCGATTCGCTCTATCTTTTGCTGGTGACTGGGCTACTTGGAATCGTGGCGACCGGGGATCTCTTTAATCTCTACGTATTCCTGGAAATTTCTGCCATCGCAGCCTACGCGCTGCTTTCCACCGGCGGTGAACGCGCAACGGTGGCGACGTTTCGCTACCTACTGATCGGAACGGTGGCCGCGTCATGCTATTTATTGGGTGTTGGCTTTCTCTACGCACTGACGGGCACGTTGAACATGGCTGACCTTACGGCGCGTCTGGCCGATGTCGGTGAGTCGCCGGCCAAGGCTGCAGGTGTCAGCTTGATCGTTATTGGTTTGGCTATCAAGGCCGCACTCTTTCCATTCCACGGCTGGCAGCCTGATGTCTACACCTACGCTCCACCACCGGTCACCGGCTTTGTGGCCGCCGTTATGACGAAGGTGAGCGCCTACGCTATTTTTCGGGTCCTTTACTTCACCCTCGGTGGTGAGCCGGCGGCGGGAAGCGCTCTGGTATTTCTCGGCTGGGCAGGAGTAATAGCGATCGTGGCGGGCTCTTGGCTGGCGCTATCGCAAACCGATATTCGCCGGATGTTGGCTTACTCCAGTGTTAGCCAGATGGGCTACATCTTTTTTGGGTTTTCGCTCGGCTCCCCGATCGCGCTTGTCGGCGCACTCTTCCACGTGCTGAATCATGCTGTGGTGAAGGGATGCCTATTCCTCGTGGCGGGTGGCGTGGGGTGGCGTACCGGGGTGTCAAGCGTTGCAGGGTTTGTCGGCATGGGCCGGCGATTACCGCTGAGTATGTTGGCCTTTGCAGTGGCCGCTGTGTCGTTGGTCGGCCTGCCGCCTACCGCTGGCTTCTTCAGTAAATGGTATCTATTACTCGGTGCATTTGAGGCAGAGGCATGGATTGGAGTGGGAGCGGTTGTGGTGAGCACGGGGCTGAGCGCTGTCTACTTCTTTCGGATTTTTGAACGAGCATTCGTTGTAGCTGACGACAGGCTTTCATCAGCCCAGTCGAACGACCTACCCGTCGGAATGCTAGGCCCTGCGTTGGTGCTTGCCGCGATTGTGCTACTGCTGGGCCTGTTCCAACAGCCGCTCATCACGCACGTGCTCCAGCGCGCCCTGCCGGTAGCCGTGTCCTAAATGGATTTGGACCTTCGTCCACTCGCCGCCGTTCTCGTTTCACTGCTTGCCGCGGTGCTGTTGCCGTTAGTGGATAGGCGACCGACCGTCCGAGAGACCATTACCATCACGGCCGCCGTCCTAAAACTTACCCTCGTTTTGTCGATGCTACCGGCTGTGCTTACTGGGCAAGGGGTCGAAGGCGTGTCCTTGGCGCTTGGGATGGGGCTATCACTACAATTTCGAGTTGATGCCCTGGGGCTGATCTTCGCTTTGACGGCGTCAAGCCTTTGGTTGCTGACCTCGATTTATTCGATTGGTTATCTCCGAGCGACTGCTTCGACACACCAGACATCATATTATTCTGCCTTTGCGGTATGTTTATCGGCGACGATCGGCATCGCGTTTTCAGCCAACCTTCTGACCTTCTTCGTGTGCTACGAAGTGCTGACGCTAGCGACCTACCCGCTTGTTGTGCACGATCGTACGCCAGAAGCGCTGGCCGCTGGCCGTCGGTATCTTGTGTACACGCTGGCCGCTGGCCAGGCACTCCTCGTCGCGACCGTGTGGGCGGAGACTCTTGTACCGGGAAGCGAGTTTAGGCCAGGTGGTTTCCTCAATAGCCAAA
>PBBF01000013.1 GCA_002717745.1 Acidobacteriota bacterium | reverse complement strand
TTAATCAGCTGCAGGAGCGACGGGGCGAAGTAATACCCGAGCGGCGCGAGGACGCCGAACGCCATCACCAGCGAGACGATAAACGCCTGATACACAGAACGGTTGACCTTGTCGTAATCGCCAGCGCCAGCAAAGCGAGCCACCAACACGCCCATTCCGGTGAAGATCGACGCTACGAAAACGATGACTAGGAGGAAGATTTGCATGCTCACGCCGATCGCGGCATTGCCGATGTGACCCACATAGTTCCCGATGAGCACCTGATCGATCAGGCCCTGGAATCCGCCGATGAGGTTCGTCAACATCGTCGGCCAGGCGAGTCGCCATACGGCGAGACCGAGCGGACCCTCAACGATCCGCCGGTCGAACGTTTTCGTGGGTCTTGTCGTGTCGGTCATTCAGCAGGCCACAACATCAGACATCAACCGCGGGAAACACCCAGTCGGACATGACAATCTTTCTAAAAGTCTAAACCGCGTCCACACCATCCGCCCATCATGCCATAGACGACTCTACAGTAGCGGACCCGTCCCTCGGCTCGGACAAAGAGTCGACAGAGGGGATTAACGCCCGCCTACCCACCCCGTTATGACTAAGCTGAGAGGACAGGGTTTCCCGAGCCAGCGTGAAGAACTAAGGCACCGAGGCATATGCTTATTACGACAGATATTGCGGGTAAGATAGGTTTGGTTTTGGATCACCGGCGGCTCTGCTAAAATTTATTGTCTGCGGTGCTGATGTCCGGCGCTGTGAATCAAGAAACGAGGACGGAAAATGATAAAACGACGGACCGGGATGATGAGAGCTCTGGGTATGTGTGCGATGAACCTAGCTGTGGGGTTACTCGTGACCGTGCCAGTCAGTGCACAGAACACCCGCAACGACCTGCACGATGGTCCGCTCATCGAGGGGTTCGGCCGGCACGTCGACCTACCGAACGCCGATTTCGTCATGCGAACCGACGACAATATTTATAGAGTCGCTTTTGAGATCTCTCAGCCATTGAACGCCCCGGAACGGCCACACATGCGTCTAGAAGCCGCCGCGCGTTTCATGAACATGCATGCTCATGCCGGAATCCCCCAGGAAGACCTGCAAGTGAAACTGGTGTTGCATGGTGGAGGCACGCGGGCGGCGATGACAAACGAGGCATATCGGGAACGCTACGAGATGGACAACCCAAGCTTGCCGTTACTTGAGGCACTCTCGGATGCCGGAGTCGAGATCTTTCTCTGTGAGCAATCGCGCGTTCTCAATGGTCTTGATGCCAATGAAGTGTCGGCGCCTGTCAAGAGTGCCCTGTCGGCAATGACCGCCGTCGTGACGTTGCAGGCAGACGGCTATCAGTTCCTGACCTACTAAAACGCAAATGGAGACAACCCGATGAAACGTGTGGCACTGACCTGTACGATCCTTGTAGTTATCGCCAACCTCGCATCCGGACAAACCACTGAGGAGAAAATCTCTCAGGCTATCAAGGCCCTGCCAGAATCGATGCGAGCTGGAGCATCGGTAGTCGAGTACGACGCAATGGGCTATCGCACGGTTCTTCGGGAAGGAACAAACTCGCTGGTTTGCGAACCGGATGACCCCACTGTCGAGGGCTTCCGTGTTACCTGCTATCACCAGAACCGAATCGCCAGACTCAACTTCGAGCGACAGCTTGCAGCGAGCGGTAAATCCGCCGCGGAAGTCTTTCAAACTCGGAGCGCGAAGGTCGACGCCGGAGAATTACCACTCCCCGTAGCCGGGCAGATGGGCTATTTCCTTGGGGGCGCCAATGAAGCGAGCGCTGCACCGACTCGTTCGGTCCGCCTCCCCTACGCCACCGCTGCGTCGACAGGTTTACCGACGGGAACCGATGAGTCAGAAGGTGTCTGGCTGATGCAGGCAGGCACAAACCGTGCCCACATCATGATCGTCGGCACACCATCGGGCACTCCACCAATGGATTCTTCGACTGAAACCGACAAGGTGGCTACGGCCGTGCTCGCGGCACCAGCGGCCTTAAGGGCTGGTGCGACCGTCGTCGACTACGACGAGAACGGTGATCGCCACATCCTTCGCCAGGGGACCAACACCCTGGTCTGCGAGCCTGACGACCCCAACACGGAAGGGTTTACGGCGTGGTGTTACCAAGAGGGGCACGTGTCACGTGTGAACTTTGAGAAAAAGGTAGCTGCGGCTAGTAACGAACGCGCTGAGGTGTTTCGTCAGCGGGTGCAGGCTGTCGAGGCGGGAAAAATTCCCCTACCGGTAGCCGGCCAGATGCAGTACATCCTGTCAGGCGACAGTCTCGGGAATGCAACCCGTCGCGGCCAAGTGGCACGCCTCCCATACGCCACGTCGGCTTCAACCGGTCTACCGGAGGAACGAAGTCACGACGGCATCTGGCTGATGCAAGCAGGCACTAACCGCGCTCATATTATGATCATGCGTCCCTAGGAGAACTCTTGTCGTCACACAGCCGGGTTGCTCAACTAAATCTCCTTTTCTAGCGCGACCATGAAATGAACCTAATGACCTCTCCTGCCAAGGGGTGTGCGCTATAGTAGGAATGGGACGTCCATGACGCAAATCACAAGACGGGGTGTGGCTGCGATGGTAGTCATCCTCCCGTTGACCGCCGCGCTTCGATGCTCGGCACCTTCAAGAGAATCGATTCCTCCTACTGTCGAACTACCACGGATACCTCAAACCGGCGAATTCGGCCCAGCGTCTCACACCTACGAATTGGTTGGCCCACTGGTGCCGAAGACCACGACGATGGTCACGGCCTGGGACCTCCCCCAGAACCCCCTGACCGACCCCGCGCTCGACATACGTGCGGACGCCGACATGATCCGTCAGGGGTTTCAACTGTTCACCAACACACCAGAGGCGACGCCTCGCTTCACAGCCAGCGGCATGACATGCGCTAACTGTCATCTGAATCAGGGCCAGCGTGAGTTGGCGTTACCATTGGTCGGTACATCCGGGATGTTTCCCGAATACAACAACCGCGCAGGCCGGAGCTTCAGCCTCGAAGACCGGATTGTGGGATGTTTTTATCGCAGTGAGAACGCTGTGCATGGATCGGATAACGGTGGTCTCTCAGCCGCGCGCTCCGGGACAGTGCCCTCGCCCCCCACTGTTAACACGGACACACCCCTTCTCCCCAACGTAGATTCCGAAGAAGTCGTCGCGCTTGCCGCCTATCTACGGTATCTCTCAGAGGGCTACACGCCGGGTGAAGATCTGCCATGGCGGAAGAAGAATCGAATTCTTCGTGAGAGCCTTCTGCCAATCGATACGTTGGACCCGCAACGCGGAGAGGCGGTCTATACCGAATGGTGCGTGAACTGCCACGGCCCCGAAGGCCAGGGCGTGCAGGTCGGTGATAAAAAAGCGGGGCCGTTGTGGGGACCGCGGTCGTGGAACGATGGCGCTGGAATGGCCCGTTTCTATACGCTCGCCGGCTTCATTCGTTACGCGATGCCCTATCTCGACCCTGGTGTCCTTAGCGACGAAGACGCACAACACGTTTCTGCATTCATTATTTCAAAACCGCGGCCGTCCTATCCGTATAAGGACGAAGATTACCAGGTTGAGCCGCTACCGGTCGACGCGGCGTTCTACGGTTTTGACGACATCGAAGGCGTATCCGGCCACTCGCCGTAGCCGTAACAGGCTCACCCCAGACTATTCGTAGCGGGTACTCTGCAGGAAGTCGCGGATGCTGGTACTCCACCGGTCAAGGGTATGAGCCGGACCGACCACCTTTACGAAATACGGCCCGCCCGGCGTTTCGACAACCGCCGCTTCGAGTGTAAAACCGGGCTTCTCGTGCCGCACAGACGATCCGGGACGGACCTCAGCAACGTAGGTGCCACCTACAACAAGGTGCGTAACAGCGAGTCCCCCACCCGCCTCAAAGGTGTCCAGCTTGGCAACCTCCCGCGAAGGCTGACCGCTTGGCTGCTCGACCTGACCGAGCCACCGCTCAAGATTCGCTTCCACGCTGCCACCTGAGCCCCCGAAGTAGTACACAACCAGCGAGGCGTCTTCGCCATCACCCTGAACCTGCGGCAGGATGAACTCCGCGTATCGCATCGACGACCCGGGCTCGACCACTAGCCAACCCTCCGGCGCATCAAACCTGAGCGCACCCTGCGCAGAACTGACCGCGACCATGACAACCGCCAAGAGCCACTTCGACACCATCTACTCCAAAAAAAACTGGGGGTCGTTCTACACGACCCCCAGCGATACCCAACAATTTCACACCGAGACGGATTACTGCGGTCGGATTTTCGTAAGTAAATCTATCGCCTGTCTTTTCTGTGCCGAGTCGTTCGGAGAAAGGTCAATGAACCTTTGAAAATCGTCGGCTGCCGGCTCGTAGTTCTCTTCACCCGATTGTCGATTGGACTGCACCCGAGCCATCCCCCGATAGTAATACGGCATCGCGGTATTTGACGACCGCCTGATCGCAACGCCCAGAACCCGAATCGCATGGCCATATTCCTCACGCTCCATCAGCGTGTTCGCACTAAGGTCGATAAACGCCGTCACCCAATCGCTAGGTAACGGACGACCGAGCCCATTGACGTAGCCGTGCATCCGCTGATACAGGCCCTCCTTGCCAGCCATCATCATCGCCTGCATCCCAATCTCGACCGGAAGCCCTGGATCCGTCGGCGGCGTCACATCGGCCCACCACGCAAGCATGGCGTCATATTCACTCAGTGCCTCTGAAAGCATATCCTCCGCTTCGTAGGTCTGTGCGATCGCGCCATGCAGATTCACGTTGTTCGGAAGCGAGAAGAGGAGCATCTGGTACTTTTCNCGTGCACCACTATNATTNCNCGCTGCCNNATCCGCTGACGCCTCGGCNACCAGNTCCTGCATGGCCGGCAGGACGAACGCGAGGTCTTCNTTNCCNCGNGNNAGAACCTCGANTTCCCGCTGNGAAATAATGTANCCNAGGTGNGTNCCGTTGACNGTNATCTGCCACATCCCNGNCTTCAAATCGTCAAGGTCGAAATCGNCGTNGCCACCGGCGAACTCCTGANTCGGCCCCGTACCGGTNTCCANNTAGACCGCTGTGACCGTGCTACCAGACAAGCCCTCTCCCGCGGNNTTNGTCACCGAGCCGTCCAAGTCGACCCGACCCTTCCAATCCTGACCGTTGACCGCNANCGGCNCTGCCAGCNCAACNANCAGGNCNANNANCNACCGTAATGCNTAATCCTTCACGTTAGCCCCCAAAACCCGAAAGTTTTTCTTNGCCCCCTNGGCTCCCAAGGGACAGANCACGACTAATTATAATTGACTCATNAANCGGTGGTAAACCCTGTGTTCATCAGAAACCTAGGTAGTAGAAATTANCGCACTCAGGGCGAGACNTCNACTTGCACATGGGCGTTCGTCCAGCAGCATTGGAACCCGCCACTGGCGCCAGATGAATCGTTCAGTTGTGCTCGTAGGATATATACGCCCGGGGCGCTAAAAGTAACGGTCGTGCTCGTCTCACCGGTTGCCTCGTCGGTTTCCGGTCGGGGTTCACTGAAGACGGCCTCCCCNTCGCCNCGATACTTGCTCCATCGGANCCGAACNGGAGCACCTTCAAGAACCCGNCGATTCGGGTCAACCTGCCCGTCGTCAGTCGCCCACAGGGTCAANGTCAACGAGNCGTCCACCGCCGCTTCGTACTCAGCACTAATCCCNAGCGGGGGGCCGTGATGAAACTCGCCGGACGATATGAACTTGACCTGCGGCGGTGTGTTTCCCTGCGCCGGTTCAAGGTAGGGCTCAACTTCCCATAGCGGGTCGAGACCCATNGGCACTTGTGTGAGTTGNCCGTTCGCAACGATCGTCCAGGTGAGCGTCTGACNGNAAAAATCTGNCGGCACNTTAATGGAAAAGACGCCCCAAGCTCGGCGAGGCAGAAAGTGCGTAGGCTGGCCGTAGTCGGGACCACCAGGTTCAATCCTGTTGTCCGGNCCCACCGGAATATCGAGCACCTCCTCGGTATTCCGGTTGAAGTACCCCACGAGCAAGTGAATCTGCCCATCTGGAGTTCGGAACCAGCCCTCGTAGGCCGCGGTCACGCTTTGGCCAGAGGCTCGCATCGGCGCCAGTGGCAACTCTTGGGTTACTACCCGTTGTGGCACGGCTAGGAGGNCGACCANCAGAATCGCNGCAGNACTGACGCGCGNAATGAAANTCCAACCTGCGGTCACNANGGGAACTCCTGTCTNGGGAGGGGCGTAGTCGACACGGACGAACGCAAGACCGTTGTCGGTGCATCGACCGGCGGGGACACGCTCATCAACGCCCCCGCCGGAGATAACATCGAATAATTAGGGCTGCTGGTCAGTCAACGCAAGCTGGTTCGCTTCACGCTTAGCAATCTCGACCTCGAGATCTTCGTCACTCATGTAGGTGATGTTCACCCAGGCATGCGCCATCTCATCGACCGTTCGGTCACCCCAGCCGACCCATTGGTTGGGGTCAGGATTATCACGATTCGCTGAGGTGTTGTCGTGCCATGCCGTAACCCGAAGCAGGGTCCCCTTAGGCAGCAACGGCGCCGCATCGTCAGCGTAGACGTAGTTGTTATGCCAATCGAACTGGTATTTATCAACGTGGTTCAACATCCGGCGTCTACCGTCCGGAAGCAGTGCCTCCATCGACATCGCCTTACCACGAAGGTGCATGTGGGGTTGGAAGTTCTCAACACGGCCGGCCTTCTTCAATGCAAAAAAACCCTGGTGCACGGAAACGGTATTCGGAGGAATATCGAGGCCGCGACTTCCACCCTCAATGCCATGAATGAGATGTAACACCTGGCGATACTTGGGTGCGTAGCCCTTGGGATGAAAGTAGACTGCGAGCTCAGCTGAATTGGTAATCTCTTCGCCGACCGCGTGATAGTGAATATCCCACACAATCTTGGACTCAGGTAGCATGAGCTTACCGCTATCGGAACGGGTGATCTCGCCCTGCTTGCCAACAGCCCATTCCATAAAGAGCCCGGGACCGATGTCATCAGGGTCATTCCCAATCATGAACTCTGGCTCCTCCTGTTGGAGCCGCGCGAGCGCGTGATGGGTAATCCGCCGGCCTTCTGGGGTGGACGGCCGAATCTCAATTGCTCGAACCCACCGAGGTTCGGTTAACCCGGTCTCAACGACCGGCTTATACCAGACGTCCTGTGCCTTCGCAGGCATCGTGTAGGCTGGCGATCGGATAATGAGGTCTGGCGGACCGAACAGTTCCTCATAGTTCCACGTTTCACCCTCAGGCCAAGTCATTGGCCGCGGCATATCCGTCAGGTCGCCCATCGGCGCACCGTTGTCGACCCATCCCACGATGGTGTCGATCTGCGCACTCGACAGGGACCGGTCATTCTTAAAATCCTGGATGCCAACACGCTGGTCCAAATGCCACGGAGGCATCTCACGTGACTCAATCACGGCCTTGATCCGCCGCGCCCATGGTCGCGTTTCACGATATGTCACAAGGGACATCGGTGCCATCGAGCCGTCACGGTGACACGCCTCGCACTTCTCCTGGAAGATCGGTGCAACATCGCGCGCGAACGTGACCGATGGGTCAGACGATTGCGCCGACGCCGTCGAGGTCAGCACCGCTACCACACCAAGCGCGAGCACGCCCACACTCAGGACCTGCCTCATCCCGCTACGGACCTGTGCCTCTACCATCACGCACTCCCTTGTCAAATCATCCGGGTCAAATCTCGCGGGCCCGGAAGGCCTCAAGCCATTGAGACCGATTACCGAAAGCCAGCGCAACCTTAAGTGGTCCAGATTTTACCGCGATTTCGGACAGGCCGCACCATTGGAATCAAAATGTTAAAAAATGGTGAGAAATTCACTAATTCTAGCCACGACCAGGGCCGTGGGAGTGGCTCGGAACACCGAATCACTGCACGAGTGCAAACCTCACAGGTCAGACCTTACCTGAGGCTCTTAGGACCGAAGAGCGGAAGACAATGGAGGTGAAGCACGAAGCTGCTCGCGCGCGCGGGGGGGCAGAATCAAATTACTGGATGTTCGTGCCGGAAGTAGGACGAGTTAGGACGAGACCCACCTTATTGTTTGCCTCTCATCCTCACTCTGACCACGAAACGGGCGAGTTAGAAACAGGCCCACCCTCTTAAACACCTTTGCGGTTGAAACACCCGCTTTTGCGACACCCTTGGCGACCGTGGTGCTCACCTTCGCCACACCCTTGGCGACCGTGGTGCTCCCTTTCGCGACACCTTTGGCGACCGTGGTGCTCCCTTTCACCACACCCTTACCGACTGCGCTACTCGCACGGGTAAAAACCCGCCATCTAGGCGCACCCGGCGCCGATGGATCGAACTCGCTAACCTGAGGAATCAGCGGATCGAGATTCGGNATAGCGTTCCGAGCCGGCCAGCGCGCGGCAGGCCGGTGAGCCACCAGCCTCTCATCAAGCGCTGGACCAGGTGGCACGATCCCGCGAGGCGTCCACTCAATAGGCGAAATCACTCTTGGGGCCAAAACCGAATTGAGCGGACTCGGAGGCGGCGGAGGGACCACGATGCCTTCGATCGATGGGACCGGAAGACCTTCCCCGGCATCAGTCAACGTTGTGGGGCCAAGTCCGAGCACCGCAGGCAGTGCCGACAAGGCCCGGTCGACAACCACGGGTGGCAACATGGCCAACACCGTTACCGTGGTGGCGAGCAGGAGAACCCACCCGACCAAGCCAGCCCTGGAATCACGCCGTCTGTGCGTGCCGTGTCGATTCAACATTCCGATTCTAGTTCAAAACCACTACCCGTATTATCGAAAAAGATACACGAAGCGATAGTACAAAAAAAGACACCGATCAATACGCGAAAACTCGTCAAAAACGGTAGGTTTTTCGTCGTTGAGCCTTCTATCCTCTCACCCCAGCAACAAAAAAGTCGCGTCGAGACACAGGCCAGACCGCTCAGATATCCCTTTGGTCACGCCCTAGCACCCACGGGTTCCAGAGAACCCCCAGCGTGGATCTGACCCGAAAAGCTGCGATCGGACGCGACTTGAACCGTCAGCATCGAGTTGACCACGTGCTGCAGAAAAAAACGGGGCGGGCTGGGAACATCCCAACCCGCCCCGTTGATGTTGAACCTAAGCCCGCTTTAGTACGCGTAGCGTAGGCCGATTTGGAGCTGCCGCGGCAGTCCATTGTTCACGAGCGACCGGAGGATCAGATAGGTGCTGCTTCTCCGACGGTCACCACTCGGTTGATTGAAGTTGGAGTTGTTGGTCATGTTGATGAAGTCAACATAGGCCTCCAACGTGTCCGCATTCGGCATTTCCAGCGTATAGCCAGCACGCCCGTCGACCTGGAAGTACTTCGGCCCAACGCCACCGTTACGGCCACCTGCATAGGCAACCGTGTAGGCATCCGTCCCTGCACCCGAATAGGTCCCGGCCGGCAACCACTCGTTGTTCGCGGTGCCGTTCCGGTCCGAGTCCGTAGTGCTGTCAACCAGCGAGAAACGCCCTCCGCTCCGGACCCGCATGATGCCGCTGACCCGCAGACCACCGGTGCCAGGAACCGCAACCGTGAAGTTGGACACGAGGTTATGCCGGCGGTCGAAGTCCGTCGGTCCCCAGTTGTTGGCCAGATTCAGGTCTCCGCCAACCTGGGTATTCACAGACTGGGCGTCACCTTGGCGAGTGTTGCCTCGGGTATTCCCTAGGGTGTAGGAAACGCGGAAGCGGTAGTTGTTGCTGAACCGCTTGTCTATCGACATCTGCAGCGCATCGTGGTCGATTCTTCCGCCGTTCAGGAGCTGATAGACGTCATCAACGTACGTGCTGTTAGGCCGCTGAATCGACGCCGTCCGCGCCGTGCTGACCCGATTGGGCTGGTTGTGGTTGAACAGAATCAGCTGGTCACGTTGCATCACGCGGATATAGTCCACGCTCAACGACATATCATTGGCTACCTGACGCTCAAACCCGAACGAGAGCTGGTCGGCATAGGGGTTCGACCGGTTCGCATTGTCAAACCGGATATTACCAGCGTTCAGGACCTTCGACCCTGGTGGGTAGAGTGCGTCAATAACCGCCCAATTGACGGTTGGACCGTCTTTCAGATAGGCGGCGGTTGGCCGCAGACCCTGCGACGGGCCTGGGTCGACGCCGTTCAGTGGCAAGTTCACGTTGAACGAATCGTCGTACATCTGCTCACCGAACACGTTGTCGATGTGGGTGATGCGGAACTTCTGGTAGAAGCGACCGAGTCCACCCCGTAGCACGGTCCGTCCGTCCGCATCAAGGACATGCGAAAAGCCGAGCCGCGGCGCGAAGTTATTTCTGTCAATCGGGTACGTCGAGGCGGTCGTAGCCGCGCCGTAGAACTCGTTGTCTGCGTTCGGCGTTGGAATGATTTCCACGTCATAGCGCAAGCCGACACTTAACGTCGTCCTGTCATTTACCTGCCACTTATCTTGCGCGAAGCCGCTGAGAACGGTTCCCGTCATGACGTAGTGCTGGTTGTTCGGCACCTGAATCGACAGACGCTCGGGGTAGGTGGAGTAGTCCGACGCATTGAAGTCCGCATTCGTGTCGAAGATAAACCGCCCGTTCCGACGCCCGTTTGAGTTGTAGTTCAGGTTCATGTAGCGCCACGACACACCGAACTTGAGGTCGTGGTCGCCATTCTTGTCCGGCACAAACACCGAGAACTGGTTGTCTATGTGCAAGGTCCAGTTAATCCGCCGGAACGCCGTGTTAAGGGTGCCACCAGTCCAGTCCAGGTAATTAAGTTGTGGCGCCTCGGTTTTCTGCGCCTTTGGCGGCGAGCCAAAAGATTCGTTGGTCGAACCCCAGTGCAGGTCCTCGTAAACATCGCCAAATCTCAACACGTTGACCTTGTTGTTCCCGATGACTGAGTTGAGCGACCCACCGGCTGCCCAGTCGTGGTCGTGCTCATGCTCCGCGCTGCCGATGCCCCAGGTCGAATTTGCGTGAGTCGATGGGGACGTTTCATACAGCCAACGGCCTCCCCACGTATTGTTCGCATTGATCTGATGGTCGCCGCGGGCGAAGAAGTTCCACGGTCGCACTTCTTCAATTTCGGCACGGTTCTGGTCTGGCCGCGCCGGAATGTTCACCGTCACACCCGTATCGAGGATCGGCCGCTCAAGGCTCCAGAAGAAATGCAGCTTGTCTTGGATAATCGGGCCACCAACGGTGAAGCCCAACTGCTTCTCCTGCGTGTCCGGCTTCACCAGATTTTGCGATGCAACGAAGTAGTCCTTCGCCGTCATCTGATGCCCCTTCACAAAAGCAAACAGGGCGCCATGAAATTCGTTCGTCCCCGACTTCGAAACAGCGTTGAGCACGCCGCCCGAGGCGAGTCCAAACTCGGCGTCGAACTGTCCGGTGAGAAGTTGGAACTCCTGCACCGCTTCGATCGGAATCCGCGCCTGCGCACCGGCGGAGCCGCCCAAGTGGTCGTCGTCGTTGCTGGCACCATCAAAGTTGTAGGCCACATTCGAAGAATCCTGGCCGTTAACCATGATCGAGTCCGCGGCGAAGGAGGACGTGGACCCGGTCGCAACCACTCCAGGCACCAAGTCGAGATACCCGGTGAAGTTCCGGTTGAACGACGGTGTGTCCAGCAACTCTTGCTGCTGAATGTAGCCGCCGACTTCCTTCGAAGTCGTGTCAACCAGTGGGGCCTCGGCAGTGACGGTAATTTCTTCCTCGATACCGCCCACCGTCATCTCAACGGTGAGGTTAAACGAGGCGCCGACAGCCAGCGGAACATCCGGCCGGATATAGGTCTGGAACCCCGGCAACTGCGCCGAGATCTGATAGGTGCCAGGATTCATGACAGGCATAAAGAATGAGCCGTCAACGTTCGCGACGACCTCTCGGGTATACCCGCTGTCCTGGTTCGTTGCCACAACGCTCACGCCCGGAAGCGCGAGACCTTGGTCATCAACCACCTGTCCACGAAGTTCTGAACTGGCTGATTGAGCCATGGCCGTCCCTGCCATAAGCACTGTCGCCACTAAGAAAAACGGTAACCGCCGCATGTGCAGCCTCCTTCAGATCAAAAAAATGAGACANNAATGCATGTTCGAATAAACCGCTAGGTCGTTATAGGGTCATCCTGAGCGGCCTGTCAAACACTTATTTGGTTGCCNCCGCTTNACTTATCCAGACACCCACCCTGCTCTACNGGTAAACAAAAGAAAAACAAAGACTTCAGTTAAAATGGCCTGCGGTAAATCTTCAGACACCCGCTGCGGTCGTTTACCAAATGTACGCCGGCCGCCTCCACGGTGTAAAACACTGTCCAGCTGACCATTCCTGCACAATCCACTACACCCTTTCACAGTCAGCGAGCCAGCGCGTAACCCTCCGTTCGTGGATCAACACCCGCATCGAGTACTCCGGTTGCACCGTTCACCAGAATCGCACCGATCGCCCCAAGGCTCCAGGCCGCCCTGACTGTGAGGTCATGCCCCTTAGCCACGAGACCGTTCTGGACATCCTCCGGAACAGTTGCCTCAACCGAAAGGTCGCCCGGATACATCGTGTGAGGGAACGGCGAAGCTGGAAAGCTTCGAGTCGACCACCGCGGCGCTTCGATCGCCTGCTGGACATTCATATCGAACTCGACCATGTTCAGTAGTGTCTGAATAGTCCGCTGGATTTGATCATCACCACCCGGACTCCCCAGCACCATGTGTGGTTCGCCATCCTTCATCACGAGCGTACTCTGCAGCGTGCTGCGGGGTCGCTTGCCGGGCTCGAGCGCATTCGCCTCTCCAGGCACCAGCGAGTAATAATCCCCACGACAGTTAAAAATAAACCCGAGGTCGCCGACAACCACACCGGTACCAAACCCGCTGTGCAAACTCGGCTCAAAGCTCACCATATTGCGGTCCTTGTCCACCACGGCGATGTAGCTGGTATCGCCCTCGTGGTCAGACTCCCCCTCCAAGTTCACGTGAACGGGTCGGTCTAGGAGTCCGGAACTCCCCATGAACCGTTCCGGTGTTCCTGGCCGCAACTCGAACGACGCTCGGTCCGGATCAATGAGAGCTCGCCGCTCGCGTGCGTACTCCTCAGACAAGAGGCCTTCGTAAGGAATAGTGATGAAGTCCATGTCACCAAGGTATTTCTCCCGGTCGGCCATGGCGAGTTTGAGCGCCTCAGCACTCGTGTGTATGTACTCAACGCTGTTATGGCCAAGCGCTTGTAGGTCATAACCCTCAAGTAGCTTGAGCGTGAATAGTTCCGTGGGACCCTGGGTCGCTGAAGGATTTTTGTAAACCGTGTACCCGCGGTAATCAATTGACACGGGTGTTTCAACCTTAACGGAGTAGTTGGCGAAGTCTTCATAGCGATAGAGTCCACCGTGCTCCTCGAAGAAGGCTGCCATCGTTCGTGCAATATCACCCTTGTAAAATCGATCGCGTGCAGCTTTCAGTGCAGCATGGCGACCCGCACCAGTATTCTGCGCCTCAGTTTCCACAAGTTTCTTCAGAAGGTTCGCGGCATCGAGATTCTTGAAGATCTCTCCAGCTTCGGGTGCCCGACCATCCGGCCAGTAGACGTTCATGGTCGTCGGATACTTCCGAATCTTTTCTGACCGCGCGATCGACCCTGCAAGACGTTCACTCAGTGGAAAGCCTTCTTCCGCAACTTCGATGGCCGGTTGGAGCACCTCCGCGAACGTCATGGTGCCCCAGCGGTCGAGCAAGACATACCAAGCATCAATCACCGCTGGGATTGATGCTGACAACAGCCCGTCACTCACCGGAATCTCACCATGATTGTGTTCTTCATACCACTCGATGGTTGCCAGTTGCGGGGCCGTCCCCTCCGCATTGATCGAGAGCACCTCGCCAGTCTTGGCGTCGTGGATCAGTATCACTGCATCTGACCCGATGCCATTGCCCCCTGGGTCCACCAGCGCCAACACCGCCTGGCCCGCCACCACCGCATCAAAGGCATTGCCGCCAGCGTCGAGAATACGCATCGCCGCCGCTGTGGCGGGAGCCTTCATTGACGTTACTGCATACTCTGTGCCTCGAATCACAGGTCGCATGGTCCGTTGACTTTGGGCCAAGGCACTTCCTGCTCCGACCAGCACCACGCAACACAGAACGCCCGTCACGACCGAATACTTGGTTCGCATGTGAATCCTCCTCGATGACACGACTCCCCTAAACCAGTCCATCGATCACCCACCAACTCTAACAAGACGTCACAAAGTCACCGGCGCACGGCCCTCGGTCAGGGCAGTTGCGTGACCATACCCCTGGCCTGGTCCGCAAACCGACCGTCCGGTTCAAGCTCGATGTATCGTTCAAATGCTATCTTGGCCCCAGCGAGGTTGCCTTCGTTCAAATTTGCCATGCCGACCCAGTAATGGGCTTCACCATGGTTCGGGTCAAGCTCGAGCGTCTGGGCGAACTGCGCTTTGGCCTCCCCGATGTTGCCGGCGTTCCAGTTGATGAGTCCTTGGTTGAAGACGGCGTCCGGGTCGGCAAGGGCACCGACGCCACCACCGCCAGATAGCTCAGCCGCCCTTTGGCTAGCCTCAACCGCCTCATCAAACCGCCGCTGAGAATTGTAAATCGTGGCGAGACCCTCATAGGCTTGGGCGTAGTCTGGATTGACCTCAAGCGAATTGTTGAAGGCCGCCTCGGCATCACCGTAATCCTCTTGCGCGAGGTAGGCCATCCCAATCCCGTGGTAGCACTGGAAACAGTCTGGATTGGCCAAAAGACCTTCTTCAAAAGTAGCGATTGCCGCCCCAAAATTACCACCCGTGGCTGCCTCCACGGCCGCTTCTAACGTCACCTTAAGCGCCTCCGCACGCTCATACTCGGCCCGTTCCTCGTCGGTTAGGTCAGAAATAGCCCGCATGCCGACCGGCACAAGTTGGATGTCAAGTTCCTCCTGCTGCCCAACGCGCAACGTGATCTCCTCGGTACGCTCGCCGACACCATCCTTCGCTGCGACGACAATGTAGGGGCCAGTTTGAAGACCCATCTGCATGTACTCACCTGCGTCGTTGGTTGTCGCCACTTGCACTCGGTTTACACCACCCTGGAAATTGAACGTGACTGTGGCACCCTCGACCGGCTCACCATCAACGTTCATGATGACGCCACGCACTCGGGCAGACATTTGGGCCGCGGCACCACTCGGCCAAGCAAGCACCGCAAGCAACACCAGCAGCACAAGGCCCCGACTGGACCTCTGCACGCAGAACATAGGTAACCTCCTCACGCTTGTAAAGACACCCGCACGTTCGAGCCCCAGTTTATAACCAGACGCGGAACCTGACCACCTTGCAAGTGTTCAACCCCAATTCCGGCCCACCACGTCGGTCAGCCCTGGACAAACCCGGCTAGCCACACAAATCATCCACTCGCCGAGCTAAGACACTGAGGTGAGTTTTGCCGCTCGAGCCCTCACCGCAGCTGCCTCATCAAACCGCTCCTGCGCACTATAAACGACAGCTAACGTCCGGTAAGCCGGCGCATACTCGGGATCGATCTCAAGCACTCGTTCAAGCGCAACCTCCGCCTTCGTATAGTCCTCAAGCTGAGCATAGGTCCGACCAAGCCGATAATGACACTCGTGGCACTCCGGTAGTGTCTGGACCGCCAATATGAACAGAGTGATGGCCTTTTGATGGTCCCCGGCTACGCTGGCAGCGGCACCAGCCTGGAGAGCCGCTCTCACAGCCGATTCTCGTTGATCTTCGACCGGTGGAGCCAGTTCGGCCATGCGGCGCGCACCTTCAGGCAGTAAGGTCAAGGTCAGTAGCGCACGCCGCCCAACATTCAGGGAGAAGCCTAGTGTCTCGACATCGAAGCCATCCTTTTGCGCCGTGAGTTCGTATGGCCCCTGCTGCAGACCCAGTCTGGCAAACTTCCCAGCGTCATCAGTCGAAACCTCAATCTCGCGAGTCACATTACCGTGATATTGCAGCTTGAGCGTCACACCCGACAGCGGCTTACCCTGCACGTCGACCACAGAGCCCAGCAGGCTTGCAGTCATCTGTGCGTCGCTCGAGTTCGAGAAAACAAGCAGGGTGAGAAGAACGAGAAACAGGGAACACCGAATACCCGACACTACCGTACGCATGGAGGCCCTCGCTGAAGCACGCACATGTGACCACCGAAGCTTACCGGGCCGACTCTACTCTTAATTCATTCCGAAACGACCTGACGCCGGAGACTTGGCGCGCGATATTACCTGCAAATACGCGCTCGACCGGCGAAAGCACAACACCCGTAAGCCTCACCCGCCCTCGCTTGACGATGATATGAATCGGAGGGCGGTTCCCCTCCTGGTATTTAGAAAAGAGCGGGTCGTTGTAAATCGCCATAGCAATGTCTGTCCGAATACGGTCGTCTGTCCCCGACACCGGCAGCACTTCAATCTGATTTTCGACCAGCCGAACACCACCAACATAGGACACGGCTTTCTCGATGCCCTCTTTCTTGAAGGGTTCGGTAACTTCCCCACTCACAATCACAACTCCATTTTCGACGTTGAGATTTATATTGTCGAACACGGAATGGTATTCATACCGCCTAATGAACGCTGCGATTTGCTCGCCGAGCTTCACATCGCTCTCAGCTTCAAAAATTTCGATGTTGCTGAGAATCGAACCCACCCCGTCGACCTCCAGTACGGTCGCGATCAGGTCAGCCTTAACACCGATACTTCCCACGATCCCATTCAGGGTTACCACATCACCATCCACAACAAACGTGACGGCCCGGAATGCCCGTTCCGTCACGAGTTCTGTTCTAACCTTGGCCTCAACTCCTTCGGCCTGGGTTTGAACCAACCGCTCAGCCATCACGGAGGGTGCTGCCGCGACGACCAAAGCCGCCACGAACAGTACCCGCGTGATTTGACGAGAAACCATCTGTGCCTACCGGTCGAATATCGAAGGTGCCTGCGGTACCGCAGCCCCATCATGCCTTGGCTCTGACGCCCCGAAGTGGATGCCCGAGGGCGTACCCATCACGGCCTGACCATGACCGAATCCACCCGTCCTCGGCGGACGAACGTTGAGCTCATGCCCAAGTGCCGTCAGTTCGGTGCGCACGTTGGCTGGAATTAGCGACTCGACATTGACGTCACAGCCCGTGAAGCTGCCCTTAGTGAACCGGCCGGCCTCAAGCGCTTCCTGAATATTAAAACCGAAGTCGACGATATTCGCGACAAACTGGGCATGTGCCTGAGCCTGGTTCCAACCGCCCATAATGCCAAATCCAATCTGCACGCCGTCCTTCTCCATAAACGCAGGAATGATGGTGTGGAGCGGCCGCTTACGTGGCTCGACGGTGTTAGCGTGACCATCTTCCAGAGTAAAGAGCGCGCCGCGATTGTGCAGCATGAACCCAACACCCGGAGGGACGAGTCCAGAACCAAAACCGCTGTAATTGCTCTGGATCAGCGACACGATGTTGCCATCCTTATCGATCACCGTCATATAGATCGTGTCATTGCCTTCCGCTGTCGTAATTCCAGGAAAGTAAGAGGGTGCGACTTCACAGGCCGCTTGTGCCGGGTCGATTAACTTTGCCCGTTCCACCGCATGCGTCTTACTCAGCATCGGTTCGACCGGAATATTCGAGAAATCAGGGTCGCCGACATACCCAAGCATGTCGGCATAGGCGAGCTTCTTGGCCTCAATCGCCACATGCAGTGCTTTGGTACTGTGAAAACCATATTCTCCAAGCGGGTACCGTTCCATGAGATTCAGCATGATAAGCGCCGCAATCCCTTGCGTGTTTGGCGGAATCTCACTGACCTTCCAACCTCGATACATCGTGGAGATTGGCGTGACCCACTGCGGTCTAAACTCACTGAGGTCGTCAGCTGTAAACGTCCCTCCCATCTCCTCCGAAATCTTCAGGATCGCCTCGGCCGTCTGGCCTTTGTAATATCCGTCACGCCCGTGTTCAGCGATCCGTCGCAACGATGCCCCGAGGTCGGGATTACGAAACATCTCTCCCATTTTCGGCGCCTGACCACCTGGAAGAAACGTGGCCTTCGAATTTGGATGAGCTCCGAGCATTTCGCTGGAACGGCCCCACCCGTTAGCAATGACCGGTGAGACCGGAAAGCCATTTTCGGCATAGTAGATCGCTGGAGCCAACGACTCCGAGAACGGCAGGGAACCGAATCGTTCACGCATCATGTCCCATCCGGCCACCACACCCGGCACCGTGACTGAGTAGATACCGCGACTGGGAACCTCCTCGAAGCCCTTCGAGCGAAGGAACTCAACTGTTCGTCCAGATGGTGCCCAACCACTAGCGTTCAGCCCATGTAGCTCGCCTGTCTCCGCCATGTAGATGAGCGCGAAAAGGTCGCCACCGATACCGTTTCCAGTCGGTTCCATCAAGCCAATCGTCGAATTGGCAGCAATGGCGGCATCGATTGCGTTTCCGCCACGCTCAAGAACCTGCACGCCGGCTCGCGCCGCGAGCGGCTGACTAGCTGCTACGATACCGTGTCCGGTCACAACCATTGACCGGCCAACAACCGGACGCGGTGAATCCTGCGCTCGGGTCTGCGCCACCGACACCACGGCGAGTGAAACGACGACCACTGAAACAACAAGCATGAACCTACACTTCATGGCATTCACCTCGAACGGAACGATGTAACACCCAGCTAGCCTCTCGCAGTTATGACGAGGGTCCGGCATCACATCCGAAAAGAATTCTCAGCTAATACTGTTGTGAATCAGGACATTAGTCTACACCCATCACGAGCCGATTCAAGCCCTAGCGCTCGGGGCATCTGGCTAGGGGGAATTGCCTCAATGTTTGATCTCAGGGTGGCACTCCGTATAGATTCGCGCCAGAAGAGTCATGGCAGTGGCACCGTTTAGATACACGGAATGTCCCTTTCATCTCACTAATCGATAGCAGGTGATAGATGCGCAACACAATCCGATGCCTTAGAAGAATTACCGGCGTGTGGCGGTCCTCTAGGGGTCGCACGCCGTGTACCGCCCTACTAACCGTTGCGCTAATCGTGGGGTTGGCAACTGAGCCAGGGCAGGCGCAACGACCACCCGTCTCCGGTCGGACCGCCGGGGTATCAGCCGGTCATCCGCTCACGACTGCCGCAGCGGTCGAGATACTTCTTCAAGGCGGAAACGCCTTCGATGCCGGCGTCACATCACTACTCGTGGGCGGCGTCGTGGAACAGGACCTTTACGGACTGGGTGGCGAGGCGTTGATCCTGGTCTATCCGAAAGCGGAAGGCAAAGTCATCTCGGTCGTTGGTCAGGGCTGGGCACCCGAGCGCGCCACAATCGATTGGTATCTCGAACGCAGTCGGGACCTCAACGGCGAAGGGCTCGACCCAGCGGTCGTTCCCGGTGCCCTACACGGAGCGCTAACAGTTCTCGAACGGTGGGGCACCATGACTTTCGAGGAGGTCTCAGCGCGGGCTATCGACTATGCAGAACATGGATTTCCCCTGCGTCCACGCACTGCTCGCTCGATTGAGCGCAATTTAGAATTTTTCCAAGCTTGGCCAGAAAACCAACGCTACTGGCTAAAACCCGATGGGAGCCTTTACACNCCTGGTGAGACCATTAAGTTGCCCACCCTCGCGAACACGCTAAGNAAGATGGTTGACGCTGAGCNGGAACACGCCCACCTTGGCCGTGAGGGNGCGATCGTCGCCGCTCGCGANCGATTCTATAAGGGCGACATTGCCCGNGAGATGGTCGATTTTCTTCAGGCGCACGGTTCGCTGTTTGAGCACGGTGACTTTGCAGAGTTTTACGCCAAGATCGAAGAGCCAACCCAAGTGAACTATCGCGGTTATACCGTTTACAAACAGGACTTCGGTAGCCAAGGGCCAGTATTGCTACAGACGCTCAATATCCTCGAGCGGTACGACCTCCAGTCGATGGGACACAACAGTGCTGATTACATTCACATAGTCATCGAGGCAATGAAGCTCGCCTACGCCGACCGAGACTCCTATTATGCTGACCCTGATTTTGTAGCGGTGCCTCGCACTGGGCTGCTATCAAAGGCCTACGCGGCGAGTCGAGCGGCCGAAATCGACATCGGACAGGCCTCAACAGCCTTCAAGGCCGGTAACCCACTGCCGCATGACCCCGAGGTCAACGACTGGAACTACTGGGTCGCCAACATTGAGGATGGCCAGGCTACCGACGACGCCGGCGGGTCCTTCGTCCCATCATCGGGTGGACTGAAAGACACCACGCATATGGCGATCATCGATGAGGACGGCAACATTTTTGACACCACGCCGAGCGGCGGATGGATTGGCGGTGCGGTGATTCTCGGACAAACCGGCATCGGCATGAGCACCCGCGGAGAACAGTTCTGGCTCGACCCAGAACGTGCGAACCAACTGCGACCCCGCGCACGGCCGCGTTATACGCTAACCCCGAGTATTGTGGCTCGTAACGGTGAGCCTTTTCTCGCAATCGGTACGCCCGGTGGTGACAATCAAGACCAGACGATCCTGCAGGGATTCTTGAACATCGTCGAGTTCTGGGATGACTGGTATCCGAACCTACACGAAGCGTTTGTCTGGCCACGTGTCCGCACACGTCACCTCCAAGGATCGTTTTGGCCGCATGCCGCCGGCTTCAACGAAATGGACATGGAATCAACGATTTCGGTAGACATCGCCAATGAACTACGGTCCCGAGGACATCACGTGAACGAAGTGCGCCCACTTGGGGTGTCGGGGTGCGCGACGGCTGTCATGATCGACCCATTCTCTGGAAACCGACTGGCTGCAGCCGACCCCCGCCGCGATTGTTACGCTATCGCTTACTAGAATTTTGAGGAGAATCGGAATGAATGCTCGCCTACTCATCGCCATCATCAGTATCGTCGCTCTAGTTGGCCTGGGAGCTAAAGCCTTACAAGAAACGCTTACCGAAGAAGAGTTTGACGAAACGATGAAGGAGGTCGGGTTAACGCTCGGCGACGCTGAGGGGCATATTGGCGCACGATACTGGCCAGAAACCGTGGAGGATGGCCGAAGGCTCCAGTCGATGTTTCAACAGGTTGAAGCGTTCTGGAAGGCTCAAGAAGTCGGAGAGGCTGCAGCAATCGCTGCGGACGCCGTGGCAGCGGCCCGGGCGATGACAGCTGCAGCTGGAGGGAATAATCATGATGATGCCCAGAGCGCCTTTGGCGACCTCCGCAGTACCTGCGCTACGTGTCATCGGAGCTACCGGGAACAAACGGACGACGGCTATCGGATCAAGCCGCGTGGCTAGCGGTGCGTTAGAAGAAGAACCCTAGTCTCTTATGTGGAGAAGCCACAGGACAAATAGTTGGGGTGGTCCGCTTATTCCGACTATCGTGTTCCGCTTCTGGGTCTCACACCCGCCCACGCTGGGGTTTAGACCGGTGATACCACACTGATGGGTTCGCCCCACAAGGTTCAAACGATGGCATCCAAGTGCAACCGATGCGTAACGACTCGCGTTATGGTCTCCCTAATAACATGGTGGCTAATAGCCATTCCGGCGGGAGTGGCTGCGCAAATAATCGTCCGTGATGTAACCGTCCAAATGCTCGTGAGACCGGAGGGCCAGCAGTTGCAGATGCTGGTCCGAGTACCACTCGCTGCACTGCGCGATTTGACTCTTCCTACTTACGACATCGGCTATCTCAATTTCGAAGAAGCTAATCCTCCACTTCGCGAGGCTGCACGGCTCCGGATTGCGCCTGACCTCACCATCTACGAGGACGGTGCCCCTCTAGGATCCCCCCGGATAGCGGCGCTTCGGGTATCACTTCCCTCCAATCGATCATTTAGAACGTTCGACGGTGCATTAGCTCACATCCGAAGTCCACGACTGCCAAACGACATGGAACTCTACTGGGAACAGGGCATGCTCGATGTCTTGTTTGAATATCCCGTTCGGTCAGAACACTCCACCTTTTCCATCAACACCTCACTTGAACGACCCGATTTGCGGGTCAACACGGTTATGCGGTTTTTACCGCCCGAAGGCTCAGACCGACTGTTCGAATACGCCGGCAACCCGGGTCGTATCTGGCTAAACCCGGATTGGTTTCAAGCGTTTCGGCGGTTCGTGGCTCTTGGATTCACACACATCCTTAACGGTCTCACACACCTGGTCTTTCTGGCGTGCGTGGTTATTCCGTTCCGTCGGATGCGAGCCCTCGCAATCATCGTCACCGCATTCATCGTTGCGCATTCCGTGACGCTTACCGCTTCAGCATTCAGGGTGGCGCCGAACGTGCTCTGGTTCCAGCCGTTAATCGAGACTCTCGTCGCCGTCTCAATTCTCTACGTGGCGTTTGAGAACATGGTCGGTGCCAAGCTCGAGCGCCGTTCAATGAGCACGTTTGGCTTCGGCTTAGTGCATGGCTTCGCCCTTTCGTTTGCTCTACCAGAAATGCTGCAGTTCGGTGGAACGCATGTGTTCGTGTCACGATTCGCCTTCAACATTGGGGTCGAGTTGGGGCTACTGCTCGTCCTCGCCTTCCTGTGTCCAGTGCTCTCCGTCCTATTGCGCTGGGGCGGCGCACAACAGATGGGCATCATCGTGCTCTCCGTGTTCATTGCCCACAGTGGTTGGCACTGGATGACCGAGCATTTAAGCGAACTCGTCCAGTTCCAGTTTCAACAGCCACGCTACGACGCCCTCTTCATCGCCAGCGCGATACGCTGGACGATGCTACTAGTCATCATTGCTGGCATCCTATGGTTAGGGCGTGGTGCGCTCACCCCGTCGACACCCCGTGGCATACCCTCCGGCTCCCAAGACTGAGCTCGAGACCGCCGCGTTGATGGGATTGGGTTTTCGGGAGTTACGGTTCAGAGAGTTCGTTGACGGCCACTGATAACTCGGCTGCGTGGCGCTCACCCGAAGCATCCGTATAGGCAACAACGCCGGCGATGACACGAAGACCAGAGTCAGCGTCGTTGGTGGGTGCCGTCAACTCGATCCGTGTTCGTCGACCTGACCTCTGTAAGCTGCTCATGGGAGCGGCCGCGGCCGTCGCTGGCGCCGGAAACCATTGAACATTACTCGGCATCGACTGCCAGGTTAACAACACCACGAAATCCGAAGAGCGTAAGCGTGACAC
>PBBF01000012.1 GCA_002717745.1 Acidobacteriota bacterium | reverse complement strand
CAGGGCACTGAATCGTAGCCAAGATAGCCGACCGCACCACCAGTGAATCGGGGAAGGCCAGCTACGATCGGTGAGTGGTACTCAGTCATCACCGCTCTTAGCGCTTCAACGAAAGGCTGGTCACACTCACTAACGATTCCAGCCTGCTCAACGGTCGAACGACCGTCACGGCCCCGGAGTACTAAAAACGGATCCTTGCCAAGGAACGAATAGCGGGCAACCTGTTCACCGCCCTCGACACTCTCCAAAAGAAACGCATAGTCCGAATGCTCTGCGACTTTTAAAAAGGCAGAAACCGGCGTCAGGAGGTCAGCAAGAATCTCTTTGCACACTGGAACGAAAGTTCCCTGAGTTGCCAGGGTTTTGAATTCTTCAAATGAGGTCTGTTTCATGTCGTTTACTCCACAGTCAATGCCAAGCCGCTTTGAGCAGCGGTCTCAAAGACCGCACCCGGTGGATGACTCCCTGTCCACCACTCGAACTGACGTTTCGCCTGTGCGATGAGCATCTCCAGCCCACCAAGCGTTCTACAACCCTTTAGTGAAGCCTCCTTTAAGAGTCTCGTGCAACTGGGGTTATAGACGAGGTCATATACCAGTCGACCATCCAATGAGGAGGCTGGCAAAAGCGATTCGCCAGTTTGTGGAGCTGTGCCAATAGGCGTTGCATTCACAAGAAGATCCCAGGTGCCAGGTTCGACAGGAAAGGCGCCTACCATTGCTCCGCTTACCTTCGCCGCCTCCTCGGCTTGTTCCTGTCGCCGAGCGCAAATCGTAGTCAGAACCCCAGAATCAACGAGCGCAACGCTTGCAGCCCTAGCTGCCCCGCCAGCACCGACCACCGTGGCTCGCCATCCATCAACCGTGAACCGTGATAAGAGTGGTTCAAGAAATCCATCTACGTCACTATTCATCGCCTTCCAGCTGTCTTCTACTTTTTTTAAAGTGTTAACCGCGCCGATACGTTTTCCCATTGGATCGCTATCCCTCACGCGGCTATGTACATCTTCCTTAAAGGGGGAAGTAATGCTGGCACCTGAAATACCGAACACGTCGGCAAAATTAAGAAAATCGTCTACGTCGGCAGCTTCCAAAGGAAGATAGACCGCATCCTTTGAAATAGCTCTAAATCCAGCATTGTGCATCGCCGGTGAAAGTGAGTGCATCGCCGGATTACCTACGACACCATACACTTCGGTCGAATCCGATAACTCGCGAAACCTAAATTCCCGGACCAAACGATCAGGGGCAATCTGCCCTGGAGCCGCGTTCCCCGCATAGCTCCAACATGCACCAAAACGATCAGCTAAAATTCGGGACGCCACACCGGGCGCTCCCATTCCAACTATGACGGCTCGCTCACCCTCCTGCCTTGCGCGCTGTCCCAGAGTGACCAGCGGCGCCAGGTCCATCAGAGTCTTAGCTTGCACAGCAATCTTTACGACTGCGGCACCTGTGGCCCGCATCGCGACATAGCGGTCATCGAGGTCTTTAGGCAACTCCGAGAATTGGTGGTAAGACAAGACGGTTCGAGACTTATGCGCAGCAATTCTCGAGTCTGGAGACCCATCCCATTCGATATCGACAAATTCAGCTCCACATTCAAGGGCTTCAGCGATGATGCGTCGTCGAGCCTCCTCCCCACCATCAAAACTTCCGCCGTCCTGAACCGATCGACAAGTAACAATTGCTGGTTTCAAACGTCCCTGCAGAGCACCAGACACATCGAGGTCCTTAACACCATCGAGGCGTAATTCAATAAGATCAGCCTCGACCGCAGCATCTCGCTGGCGCCTAAGCTGATCGGTCGTCGTTGCCGTTACCGTGACACATACTTGGGATTGAGCCATCTAAATCTCGACCTCAATCTAAATATCAACAAAAAAGCCCCTCCAACCAATAGGGCTGAAGAGGCTTAGGGGTTCCTAATTTAGTAACTGTGTGGCACTTTGCCTTACACGGCTGCCTCCTCAGACAGGCTGCTAAAATAGAGAAACCAGAACCAACTGAGCGCAGAGACAGATCCACCCTTAATACCAGGCACGTTCACCGCGCTTTTGAATTGCACATTCGCCATCAGAGAACTTAAACCTCCTGTATCTGAATTGATACAGTAAAAGACTAAAATCAACAATACCAAAGGGTCCACTGGGTGTCAATTTGCTGCCACAGATTAAAATCTAGCACCGTGAATGAACCTTTTCTCCTTGACTGTCAATCATTTCCAGTACTATAGGAGTCGTTGTCGACGTTGTGAAATCGTCATTCTCTCCATGAAAAGTTTCGTCCTCGCCGGCCTAATCTTGCTCCTTTCGATCTCACCCATCTCGGGTGCTGCCGGGCAGATGGCCTTGGAGGACGTACGGCCTGGTATGACTGGCGTAGGAATGACGGTGTTTGAGGGCACCACGCCTGAGGAATTCGAGGTTCACGTCCTTGGTATTCTGCGTAACATTAATGGACCAAAACGTAACTTAATTCTCGCGCGCCTTTCGGGTGGACCGCTAAATTCTACTGGTGTTATTCAGGGTATGAGTGGAAGCCCAGTCTACATCGGAGGCCAATTAATTGGCGCAGTCTCTTATGCGCTCGGCTCCTTCACCACCGAAGCTATCGCTGGGATAACTCCAATCGACGAAATGATTGACGCAGTCGAGTTTCCGGCTAGACGCCCACCCATGCAGCCGGTAGCTCTCGCCTTTCCGATGTCATCGGATCAGCTAATGGAACTACTTCGCGGTCCGTTACATCGAATCTCCACCTTCGCACTACAGCCTAGCGACATAGCAGTAACCGAAGACTCTGTCTCCTCGTTCCAACATGTGGGAACTAGGCTCCGCCCAATTGGCACCCCGCTCAGCATAAGCGGCTTTGATACTCATGTAACAGAACTCCTCGGCTCCGCCTTACGCGGCACCGGAATGACACCAGTGCTTGGCGGGGCACAAGAAGTAAATACCTCTGCCTCGAGTAATCCGTTACAGCCTGGTGACGCAATTAGTGTGACGCTAATCGATGGCGATCTGTCACTAGCAGGAACAGGAACTGTCACGATGGTAGAGCAAGACCGCGTGTATGCCTTCGGTCATCAGTTTCAGAATCTTGGTCCGGTACAATTTCTGATGAATCGGGCGCATGTTCACGCGCTTCTTCCTAGCCTATTATCATCGAGCAAAATAGCATCCGTCGGCGAAGCAATCGGCACGTTCCAACAAGACCGCCTCACCGCAATTGCTGGGACGCTCGGCGCAACGCCTCGACGAATTCCGATCGACATTGTCCTCCGGCCAATTGACGGTAGCCGACCAACCCGAAACCTCCACTTTAATATCGTTGACGATCAGGTTCTTACGCCACTTTTAACATTCGTCACAGTCCTAAATACATTGCGAGCCTACGAGCGTGACTCCGGGGCGGCTACGCTTACCGTGTCCGGCTCCGCGACATTTCAAAATCAATCGCCGCTCACATTTAATGACGTCTTTTCAGGGAATGGGCCATCGCTTGCGGCCGCGACGTCTGTATTGACGCCAATCACTTTCCTTGTTCAGAACACGTTCGAGCCTATCTCCCTCAATAGTCTTGATCTCAAAATCGTTTCATCCGAGCAAATCAGCACTGCAACCATCGAGCGTATCTGGCTTGATACCGTGCGTGTTCGACCAGCCTTAGACACTACGCTCCACATTATTACTCGCACTCATCGCGGCACCGAGCAAACCCATATCCTCCCGCTTCGAATCCCTGCCAACGCCCCATCTAGCGTATCCCTGCTTGTATCAAGTGGAAGGGATCTNGCTCAAATCGAGCANCAAGGNACATTGGGCGCCANCCANCCNAGNGACCTTAATCAATTAGTCCGAGCCTTAAACAATACCTATCGCAACAATCGTNTCTATGTNCGCTTNCTTGGTNCGCACCCTGGGGTNCTGCTTGCTGGAGAGCCNCTCGCAGCCCTGCCGACTTCGGCGCTTGCGGTATATCAGACTGACCGCAGTCGAGGGGGTGTTAGGTCACTGCAACAAGCTACCCTTGGCGAGTGGGAAGTNGACANCCAAGAGGCTCTCTCTGGATTTCGCATACTTAACCTTAATCTCGATTCACAATAATCATGCGATCTTTCTATGGATATCGGTTCATACCGGGTAGAGGGATGACAACCGCCCTTTTCNTCACACTAGCAGTAGCCTTNATCGTTGCGGCTTCCCCAACCTTCTGGCACGTCTCAACNCAGGCNGAATTACTANAGGGCGAACTGGAGAAATTATCCGTTGATGAATCTGGTCAACTCACCCTCTCGCCGGAAACAGAACTTATCCACGAATCGACCGCACCATTTGTCTGGGCAATAGTACCAAATGACTCCGGCGGATTCTGGATTGCAACGGGCGATGAGGGTCGAGTCTACGAGATAGATGACGATGGAGAATCGTCAGTCTTTTTCGATGCCGCCGAGACCGAGGTTCATGCGTTGGCTCGCCGNCCTGAAGGGGGNCTCTATGTTGGCACCAGTCCAAACGGNAAGGTGTATGAAGTNCANGTCGACGGTCAATCAACTACATTAGTCGACCTCAAGGAAACATACATTTGGTCNATGNTTGTCGGNCCAGATAAATCGCTTTATGTCGCAACNGGAACCCAAGGGATCATTTACCGAATCGCGGCCGATGGCNCGGCANCTCCTTTCTATAACACAAACACTACNAACGTGCTGTCNCTNGCTTTCGATTCCCAGNACCGACTTCTTGCGGGAACGGAGTCNCCTGGGCGNCTGCTTCGAATTGACAGTAATCGNAAGGGATTCGTNCTCCTCGATTCAGAATTCGGCGAACTCCGNTCCCTGCGCGTTNCCAAAGACGNAACAGTTTACTTGGCTGGCNTTCACGATGGACAAACNAGTAAACAATCTCCATNGANGCAGGTAACTNCGACGGTTCAGGCAGATGCTACNAATGCCGCGGTAAGCATCGAGNGCACNCAAACTGANGGCGGAGCNATCATCCGAGTNAAACCAGATGGNGTTTGGGATGTAATCTGGCAATCGCCAAATGACGTGCCCTACGANATTCTCATCGACAGCGCNGACGCNCTAATCGTTGGAACTGGANCAGATGGCCGGCTCTATCGCTTAGTCGGCNATCCCGTAACAGCNACCCTNCTTACNCGGGTTGCCGCCGGCCAAATAACATCAATGGCCTATGCACCAGAGGGNCGACTNCATTTTGCGACGGCCAATCCAGGAAAACTATTCGCACTGTCAGATTCATTAGCAGCAGAGGGAACCTACTACTCTGACATACTCGATGCCAAAACAATCGCCACTTGGGGTGCCATCCGTTGGAGCTCTAGTGAGCCCCCGGGAAGTCAGGTCGAATTATTCACCAGGACAGGTAACACAGGGAACCCTGATGAAATGTGGAGCGATTGGTCCGATGGCTACGACATCNCTGACGGTCANCAAATCACGAGTCCAAAAGCCCGCTACTTGCAATGGCGNGCANNACTTAAACGCGGCGCTTCTACGCCGGTCTTAACGTCGGTCACAGCGTCCTACCTTCCTCGAAATGTCGCNCCAACCNTCNACTCAATCACCCAGCACCCAGCTGGAACAGCGTTTCAAGAAACCTTTGCNGGCACAGACATGGATCTCGCNGGGTACGACCCTGTCGCTAGCAATAACGCGCCCCCTATTCGNNTAGAGTCTGAGGCAAGAACTCAACCTGGCCAACCGACTCTAGGTCGACGTGTCTACCGTAAAGGCCTACAAACTTTCGGATGGATAGCCGAGGATCCCGATAGTGATCGTCTTGAATATTCANTTCACTATCGTGCAGAAGACAGTGCNGNTTGGATNCTCTTGATGGCTGGCCTAACTGAACCAATCTTTGTTTGGGATACCGNNTCCGTCCCCGACGGGCGCTACCTTGTAATGATCGAAGCTTCAGACGCTCCGGNGAACTCACCACAAACGGCCCTTACTGGGCGTCNCTCGACCAGCGTTTTTGATATCGACAACACGCCTCCCCGCATCGACATTCANCCAGNGCAGGTCGGGNCNAATGGANTCTTGATCTCATTCACNGCGCGAGATGCGCAATCCATCATCGANCGTGTTGAATTTTCCTTNGACGAANATCTATGGAAAGTNATTTATCCCATTGACGGAATAGCTGATTCACGCTTAGAGAGCTTCGAGGTTGCCTCACCGGAAGGNGAAACCCCTAGGCGCTTACTANTACGAGCCACNGATGCCATGAACAACACTACTAACTCATCAGCNANTCTGGNAAACNCTGNACGTTAGAGGATCCACCGTAGCATTCTAAATNCCNAATGCTTAACGGACTGTTCGTCACCGTCGTCGTCNCTTCTGTTCTTCTGGCNGCCGCTACCGGGAGAATGGAAGCNGTTACNCAATCCGTTATTAGTTCNGCCCGAGACGCCGTAACCCTCGCGATTGGCCTTGTTGGTGTCATGGCATTCTTTNTAGGCTTAATGAGGGTCGCGGAAGACGNGGGCCTGATGCGTCGTTTAGCTCGCGCCCTTGGACCGGTGATGANNCGCCTTTTTCCCGGNGTACCCGTCGACCATCCGGCCATGAGCGCAATGATCCTTAACATCTCCGCAAATATGCTCGGACTCGGGAACGCAGCCACACCATTCGGTATCCGCGCCATGGAACAGCTGGATACCCTTAATGGCGAAAAGGGAACCGCTAGTAACGCGATGATCCTTTTTCTCGCCATTAACACCGCCGGTCTAGCCATCCTGCCGTCAGGGGTCATCGGACTGCGTGCGTCCCTTGGTTCTATNGATGCAGCCGGTATTCTTTTTCCAACATGGGTNGCCAGTGGGTCGGCAACCCTAGTAGGCATTCTAGCCGCAACCCTGCTTTGNAAGCTTCCTCGTTACCGGATCACCGAACCACAGGCNATTACTTCAGCCCCCTCATCCAATGGAAATAGCCTCGATNNCNCTGAAGAAATATCTGAGCCGCATCCTCTCCGACGTTGGGCCGTGCGGATTTTCTGGTTCGTCTTTTTAGTANTGCTTGCNCGNTATCTGAATTCGAACAATTGGAACCTCCTCTCAACGAATCAGAACCCCGACGGCANTGGTGACTTCGCAACACTCGTTCGNAGCTCCCTTTCATTTTGGATGCTNCCTGGNCTTGTAGCCGGATTAACACTGTATGGATGGCAACGAGGCGTTCGAGTTTACGANTCCCTCATCATAGGTGCGAAACAGGGTTTCGAAGTAGCGCTNCGGATAATCCCATATCTTGTTGCNATCCTTGTCGCCGTNGGCATGCTACGCGCCTCGGGAGGCATCGACTGGCTGGCCTTNGTATTNNCCCCCCTAACCAGCCTNATTGGCATGCCNGCCGAGGCNCTNCCCATGGCGGTCCTCCGCCCACTTACTGGGTCTGGCGCTTTCGNTGTGATGGCCGAANCCATGAACGCCCACGGTCCAGATTCTCTTATNGGCTATATGGTCAGCACGTTCCAAGGTAGCACTGAAACAACCTTCTACACCCTCGCNGTCTATTTTGGNGCAATCGGAATTGTCCGAACCCGACATGCGCTTCCAGCATGCTTACTAGCCGACATCGCAGGTATTCTCGCAGCCGTTGCGATNGTAAATCTGATGTTTGGTTGATTNATCGNAAAGTATTCCGTCGTATANNAAGCCTANGCCTTCGCTCATACACACNTCTTGCAGGCCTTAATCCATCCTCGGTGTTCAAAGGAANTGTTGTTCCTGGTTGCGATNCCNANTTTCTAAAGACACGAAATGCTTCGTGTACAATGTAGNTGACATGTTGCGCTTCCTCACAGCTGGCGAGTCGCACGGTCGGGGNCTCGTTGTGATTCTTGAAGGAATTCCTGCTGGNCTGGCGATCAACTTTGACGCCATCACGCATCAAATGCGNCGGCGNCAAAAGGGNTANGGCCGTGGCCGGCGAATGCANATCGAATCTGATCGGGCCGACATTTTNTCCGGAGTACGCGACGGCCAAACCATCGGTGGNCCAATTGCGCTTCTTGTTAACAACAAGGATTGGCCCAATTGGGAAAANACNATGCAGGTCGGTTCAGCCGAACTCGAATCGGCCGAAAACGATCGCAAGCCCNTAGTAACCCGNCCNCGGCCCGGCCATGCCGATCTCGCNGGNACNATTAAGTTCGACCGNACTGACATTCGAGACGTCCTAGAACGCGCTAGTGCACGCGAAACTGCTGCGCGCGTTGCNGCTGGCGCAATCGCTAGGCANCTATTGGAACTATTCGATATTGAAATCGCCAGTCACGTCACTGCTATTGCNGGAGTTGAGATCTCTTCATCCATNGTTCCTTTCCAGAANGTGCGTGAAATTCCGGATGACGCAATTCTTCGCTGCGTAGACCACGGCGCCGAGGCAGCGATGGTGGCAGCCATCGATGCCGCACGCGAGGCTGGNGACACGGTTGGCGGAACGTTNGAGGTNATCCTTCACGGTCTNCCNATTGGACTCGGGAGCTACGTCCAGTGGGATCGAAAACTCGACGGCCGATTNGCTCAAGCCATCATGTCCATACCGGCCATCAAGGCTGTGGGTATCGGTCTCGGCCCAGGCGTGTCTGCCCTACCCGGGTCTCAAGTACATGACGAAATCGTCCTCCCAAATGACCACCCAGAATCTGATGGTCGTGCGTTTGGTGTTGTCCGCCCAACAAACAATGCTGGCGGGCTTGAAGGAGGCGTAACCAACGGGGAAGACCTTCGAGTTTTGGGATACATGAAGCCGATCTCAACTCTCATGAAACCGCTTCGATCTGTAGACCTATCAACCATGACCGAAGCCCCAGCGACTGTGGAACGAAGCGATGTCTGTGCCGTTCCTGCCGCAGCGGTGGTAGCTGAAGCGATGATTTCCCTGATCGTGGCTGATGCTTTTTTGGAGAAATTTGGAGGCGATTCCATAAACGAGATTACTCATCATCTAGCCTCCTCCACCACACTCAGTCAATCTCGGTTTAATAAAGTTTCCGGCGACCGAACAGGCTGATCGCATCAAACCATAAGAGTTTCTATGATTCGCCCGATCCTCAAGTACGGTGACTCGGGTCTTCATGCGCCAGCGGTTCCCGTGAAATCGGTAACTGATCAAATCCAGGGTTTGATCGACGACATGATTAAGACAATGTACGCTGCCCCAGGAATCGGCTTGGCAGCACCACAGGTGGGAATCGGATTGCGAGTCTTTGTTGTCGACATCTCAGTGGGAGAATCACCAACGGAACTAATTACAATGATTAATCCCAGCCTTGAAGTTTGTAACGGCGATGGGGTTATAACAGAGGAAGAAGGCTGCCTAAGCCTTCCCGGGTTTAGCGCGATGGTGGAGCGTACCGATGAGGTTGTCGTATCTGGGATTGATCGCGATGGCAACTCTCAAACGATCGAAGGCAAGGGGCTTCTCGCACGTGCTTTTCAACACGAAATGGATCACCTGAACGGCACCCTCTTTGTTGATCGACTACGTGGTATTAAGCGAGAGCTTATCGTCCGGCGAATCGCTAAACTTCGTCGAAACGGAAAATGGTGAGAATCGCTTTCTTTGGCACACCTGAGTTTGCGGTTCCGACACTCGCGGAACTCGTAGAGTCACCAAGCGAGGTGGTGACGGTAGTTAGCCAACCTGATCGCCCCCGTGGTAGAGGTCAACGTTCCTCGGTGTCTCCGATCAAGAGTCTGGCTCTAAGAAAACTTATTCCAGTCCTGACACCGGAGAACCTCAACGATCCTTCTTTTCTGCAACAAATGCGTAGCCTTCGCCTAGAACTTGGCGTCGTTGTGGCCTATGGCAAACTGATTCCCAATAAATTACTTAAGATTCCAACACATGGCTTCGTCAACTTGCATGCTTCACTACTACCTGCCTATCGCGGCGCAGCACCGATTCAGCGTGCGATTCTTGATGGAGCAGAATCCACGGGAGTTACCCTGATACGGCTTAATCCTAAACTCGATTCCGGCCCAATACTGGCTCAAGCACAACAGCCAATCAGCGCCACTGACAGAGCCTCCGACCTTGCAATCACCCTGGCTAATGTCGGAGCCTCCCTCCTGCAGGACAATCTCAATAACATTGTAAGCGGAGACATAGTCGAACGACCGCAAGACGATATATCCGCGACCTACGCTCCTCGCCTCAAAAAAACTGATGGGCAGATCGATTGGAACAAGGAGGCGCACACAATTCACAACCAGGTTCGTGCGATGCATCCATGGCCCCAGGCGTTCACATATCTGGAAGGCGTTCGTTATGTCATCCACCGAACAGCCGTCAGCACACATTCTTCCCATGGGCGACCTGGGCAGATTCTTCAAGCTCAGGGTCATCGCCTCGTTGTTGCCGCAAGTGGAAGCACCACACTTGAAATCCTAGAGATTCAACTCGCTGGACGTCGTATTATGAAGGTTCACGCCTTCCTGACTGGCCATGCGGTGAAAATCGACTCACACTTTGAATCATTGATAAGACCATGATTGCACCTGCCCGAATGGCCGCTTTTCGAGCCCTTCGGACCATAATCCGGCGCTCCGTTGCCCTTCCCGATTCATTACATCGTGTCAGAGCGGACGTACCAGACCGACGAGATCGAGCTCTGCTCAATGAGATCGTGACCGGTACCCTCCGGTGGCTTAATACGCTAGATCATCTGATCGTCCACTTTGCTGACCGCCCCTTATTGAAACTGAATCCCGTTGTGCGTGATGTACTTCGGATAAGCATTTATCAACTAATACACCTTGACCGTGTCCCTCCGTCAGCTGTCGTCAACGACGCAGTGAACATCATTCGCACCGTGGGACCAAGCCAGGCAGCAGGACTAACAAACGCTGTACTCAGAGCCCTCCTGCGAGCATTACCTACTCTCCCTTTACCAGAGGAACCGAAAGAGTCTGAACTAAAGGCTGTTTCTGGTCTGCATTTCTCAGCCTGGCCTAACCATCTCCGGCAAGAAGCACTTCGCTTTATTAGCATCAGTCATTCCCATCCGGCCTGGCTAGTGGAGCGTTGGCTGGAACGCTATGGGTATTCGGAAACACTTGCGTGGGCCAAGTTCAACAACGAGCCTGCCAGGTTAACGCTTAGAGCTAATACGTTGCATACCACTACTGAAGCCCTGTCATTAAAGTTTCGTGAGGCATCCATTGTCGCTGAACCCCTACGCTATGGGCGTGATGGCTTGAACATCGCTTCTGGCAGGCAATTCTTACCTGATCTAACTTTAAGTCGTGACTTCTTCGTACAAGCCGAAGCCTCTCAACTGATTCCCCCTCTTATTCAAGCAGCGCCCGGCATGGTCATTCTTGACGCGTGCGCAGCACCAGGAGGAAAGACCCTAGCCCTAGCTTCGGCCATGGCAAATCAAGGGATTCTTGTCGCAGGAGATTTTAGTAACGATCGGCTTAACGTATTAGCTCACACTGTTTCTCGACAAGGTGCTTCTGTAGCTAGGTTGGTCGCCCATGACCTTTCCCTTAGTGCACCATTTGGCGCAGTTTTCGATCGGGTACTTGTGGACGTCCCCTGCAGTGGCCTAGGTACCGTGCAGCGGGATCCGGATATTCGATGGCGCCGACAATCCGATGACATTCAGCACCTGGCAGAACGTCAACTAAGGATGCTTCGGTCAGCGGCAACCACAGTGCGAACGGGAGGACGCCTTTTGTACACAACATGTTCTAGCGAACCAGAGGAGAATGAACGCGTTATAGAAGCCTTTCTTAGCATCGAAACGAAATTCCGCAGTGAAGATCTTCGGACAATTGAGGAGTGTTCTCACTTCGGGTCAATTCTCAACGAAGCTGGTTATCTAAGGAGTTACCCTCACCTCCACGACTTGGATGCCTTTTTTGCGGGGTCCTTAAGGCGCATCTAAGCGCCCGAACCTTCTGGACAGCAAGGACTTGTGCTACCTATAATGATTTGATGGCCCTGACGAGCCGCGTGCTGGGCGTCGGGAAGGCCTTCTTGCTGACCGGCGCAATGGTGGCGACTTACTTCCTGTTCGCCGCCGCCGGTATGCGTGTCGCACTTCGATCACAGGAAGTGTCCGTTCCTGACCTTGCCGGTCAACCAGTTGCGACGGCTACCGCAACTCTGGAGATGCTGAGCCTCATAATACGTGTTGAGCCTGCCCGGCGCATACATCCTTCTATTCAAGCCGGGAGCGTAATCCTACAAGAACCCCCGCCAGGATTAACCACTCGCCAACAGCGCACTGTAAGGGTCTGGTTAAGCGCTGGCCATCGACCGAACCAAATTCCAGCTCTAGTCGGCCAAACTGAGCGCAGTGCCCAGCTGAGAGTCCAGGCTGACAGCCTAGAACTCTTGAGCATCGCCGAAATTCGTTCAGCACTTTATCCCCGCAGCACAGTGCTCGCCCAGGAGCCACCCCCAGAAACTCGCAGTACATCCGTTTCATTGCTCGTAAATCGCGGAGAGCGAACAGTCACATACGTGATGCCTGATCTAATCGGCGCTGGCGGCACAGAAGCAGCCGACATCCTACGAGAACAGGCCTTCCGCGTTACAGTCGTAGGTGATCATCCATATCCAAACGTACCCCCGGGCATCGTCCTCCGACAGTATCCCCAAGCAGGCTTTCAAATCTCCCCAGGGGAACCGATCTCTCTCGAGGTGAGCCGGTGAGCGTACAAATTGCTGCTTCAATTCTTTCGGCTGACTTCACGGAACTGGGTAAAGCTATTCGCGCCGCCGAGCGCGGTGGTGCCGATGCCATACATGTCGACGTTATGGATGGTCATTTCGTGCCCAACCTATCGATCGGGCCACCAGTCGTTAGTTCTATAAAACGGACGGCACGGGTTCCCTTAGATGTCCACCTGATGATCGAAAATCCCAATCGATATCTCGAGGCCTTTGCAAAGGCTGGCGCCGATACACTATCTATTCACGTGGAGGCACAACCGCACCTTAGTCAAGCACTCGCCTCGGTAAAACAACTGGGACTTCTCGCTGGAGTAGCGCTTAATCCCTCTACGCCGATAACAGCTCTCGAAGCCGTCGCACCAGAAGTCGATTTAGTTCTAGTAATGTCTGTGAATCCAGGGTTTGGAGGACAGCGATTCATATCCACCAGTTTCGAGAAAATCCGCGCCATGAGGAGTTTGCTGAAAAGCGTAGGGAACCCTGCGCCAATCGAGGTCGATGGAGGAGTCGACGCTAGTAACGCTGCCGAACTGGTAGCTGCCGGCGCGAACATTCTGGTGGCTGGCTCAGCAATCTTCGGCGAGGATGATCCAATGGAAGCCACACGTGCCCTAAGAGCAGCAAGCCAAGGTCAACCCGTAAAGGAGTCAAGCTAAGAGTGCGGTCGGCGACTTCCATTGTGCGGGTGCGCTACGCCGAAACCGATAAAATGGGCGTTGTGTATCATGCCAATTACCTTGTTTGGTTTGAGATAGGGCGCACGGATCTTCTTAGAACTATCGGATGGACCTACCGACAAATGGAATCAGCCGGAATATCACTCCCTGTGATTGAAGCTCACTGCGAGTATCGTAAACCAGCCCGATACGACGACGAACTCGAAGTGACCACTAGAGGTGAACTCCTCTCCCCTACTCGCGTCGGCTTCAACTACGAACTTCGGTGGCTTAATGGAGGGGTCAGTGCAGTAGGTCGCACAGTACACGCAGCAGTCAACGAACAGAGGCGACCTTGTCGCTTACCAGAACAACTCTCTTCGGTGCTGGCATGAGAGCGCTAGTGACTGGGGTCGCTGGCTTTATAGGCTCGCGTCTAGCGGAAACGCTAACCGCGCAAGGCCATGATGTGATCGGGGTCGACTGTTTTACTGACTATTACCACCGATCGATTAAGGAAGATAATCTCTCAAGGCTTCTTCCTGATTCGAATTTCCGCTTTACTGAACTAAATCTGGTTAATAGCGACTTACCGGATTTACTCAAGGACGTGACTCACGTTTTTCACCTCGCAGCTCAGGCTGGAGTCCGCCGGAGTTGGGGGAAAGATTTCACCACCTGTACATCACTAAATATTGACGCTACACAAGCGCTTCTTGAAGCATGTGTTAAGCATCCGATTGAACGCTTCATCTATGCCTCAAGCTCTTCTGTCTACGGTGACCAAGTAGCCCTGCCAATGCGCGAGGATGCTTTACCGCGACCAGTCTCTCCTTATGGAGTGACCAAACTTGCTGCAGAACAGCTTTGCATGCTCTATCACCACAATCATGATATCCCCACCGTGGCTCTCCGTTACTTCACCGTTTACGGACCCCGCCAACGTCCGGATATGGCATTCCATCGATTCCTTATGGCCGCCATTCAAAGCAGGCCCATTCACCTTTACGGGGACGGACAGCAAACCCGCGACTTTACCTTCATAGACGATATCGTCGCGGCCACTACGGCTGCGGCCACTGCTGGAATCCCCGGCCGCGTGTACAATGTGGGAGGTGGCTCTCGTGTGTCGATGAATCAAGTAATCGAACTTATTTCCACAATCACCGGTTATCCCCTTGAGGTCCATCGGGATTCGGCCCAAAGCGGTGACATGCGTGACACCTACGCCGACATCACCCTAGCACGGAGTGACCTTGACTTCGATCCAACTGTAACATTGCCGGATGGCTTACGAACTCAGCACGAATGGCTGTCTAAGCACAGCGAGATGACTTCATGAGGCCAACGATTGTTTCTAATGGGCAAGCGCAGTTAATTTCTGCATCTCTCTGCCTCCTCTTAGCCGGCGGCATTGGCTGCACTCCTGCAGATCCAGCAGCGCTACCCCCCGGCACACCAGAGCCAGATCGTTACCTATTCGAGCTCGGCTCCACCCTGGTCGAAGATGAGGATTGGGGCAAGGCGCAGACTGTGTTTCGTCGCCTCGTCGACGTTTACCCTCAAAGCCCGTATCGTTTTGACGCGAAGCTTGCTATTGGTGACTCCTTCCTCGGTCAAGGCGGCTTGGCGTCACTAGTGCAGGCGGTCAACGAATTCCAGGAATTCCTCAGGTTTTTCCCTACACATCCACGCGCCGCCTACGCACAGTTAAAGATAGGCGTAGCGTATTCTGAGGGAATGTTGGGCTCTGATCGGGATCAAACATCGACGAAAGGAGCCGTCGAAGCCTTCGAGTTATTCTTTGAACTGTATCCAGACAGCGACCTCACCGATGAGGCTCGTAAATGGCACCGTACAGCGAGAGACCGCCTTAGCGAGGCTGATTTTCGTGTTGGCGAATTTTATTTCGACGCAGGATGGTATCCAGGTGCGATTATTCGCATGCGGGCACTGCTAGCTGACGACCCAGCCTACACTGACAAGGATGCCGTTTACTTCGTGCTGGCGGAGTCGCTCACAATCATCAATGAAGGGGAAGAGGCCTTGCCGTATTTTAATCAATTAATTGATGATTACGGGGACAGTGTTTATGCGGAGCGGGCACGGGGGAGGATAGCAGAGATCGAAACTCAGATTGGTAAACGATAGGCAGCTTCAATTGTTGCGGGCCTGGCGATCGGTAATACCTGGGAGCTCCTCATCTTTTAGACTTAACTTTTCATGGAATCGACGGTAATAATCTAATGCCGATACCAACGCGGTCACCAACACCACCCACAACGCTATCCGCCCCAACACGAAGAACTCTTGAAGATACTCGCGTCCCAGGATCAGAAACACGATTGCAACAACCTCGGAAACCATTTTGAGCTTACCGAGAGGAGACGCAACTATGGTTATACCTTTCGAGTATGCAATGCTCCGCAATACAGTGACGCCCAATTCTCGTCCAAGAATGATGGCCACCATCCATGCCGGGGCCAGGTCCAACGCCACCAGCGAAACAAACGCTGCGGTGATCAACAACTTGTCCGCCAGAGGGTCCATTAATTGACCGAGTTCGGTGACTTGACCACGGCGTCGGGCCACAAATCCATCGAGCCAGTCGGTGCAAGCAGCCAACAGAAATATGATCGTGCCAATTAACTCCTTGCGAATGCCAAGAATCGTGCGCCCTTCAAAATTAGTTAGGAGAACGACAACTAAGAGTGGAATCAGGAATATACGCCCGAGCGTGAGAGTATTCGGCAGGTTCATAAACTTGAGAGTGTTATCAAGGCTGCTTCATTCTAGACCCCTTCATTGCTTGCAACAAGTGCAGAGCAGGATCGAGCGCAGTCTATCAGTCGCCGATGCGGAATTGCGATGAAGGCAATCCTCCTAGCGGGCGGCAAGGGGACACGCTTGCGGCCTTTGACCTTGAATATTCCAAAGCCGATTGTACCGATATTTAACAGACCCTTTCTGCTTTACCAGCTAGATCTACTAAAACAGGTCGCGTCAATTGATGAAGTCATACTAAGCCTGAACTATCAACCGGATCGCATCGAGGAATTAATCGGAAACATACATAATCTAGGCATTAAGATTCGATATCTTATTGAGCCTCAGCCACTGGGAACCGCGGGTGCTATTCGATTTGCATCAGATTTTCTAGACGATACCGTGATCATCTTTAATGGTGACGTTCTTACCGAACTCAATCTGTCGGCAGTGCTTCAATATCATCGGAGTCGTGAAGCTAACGCCACAATCGTTCTCAAACCGGTCGAGGACCCTTCAACCTACGGACTCGTTGAAGTGGATCAGGACGGCAATGTAAAACGCTTTCTTGAAAAGCCCAAGGCTGAGGAGATTTCCTGCAACACCATCAATGCTGGCGTCTACATCATTGAGCCATCAACGCTCCACCGAATTCCTAAGCATATGCCCTGGTCTATTGAACGAAGCTTTTTCCCAGCACTAATTAATGACGGAGAGCGGTTTGTGGCATACGCGTCAAGTGGCTACTGGATTGATATTGGGACTCCAGCAAGTTACCGGCAAGTGCATCGTGACATCATGGATGGTCACTTTCCTACTGAACCCTTTAGATCAAAGCCAAAAGGAACCGTCGTAGTGGCTGATTCCGCGCAGATCGAAGACGGCGTAACACTTGAGGGCCCCTGCTTTATTGATGAGGGAGTCATCGTCAAAAAGGGCGCACGGATTGGAGCATACACCGTGCTGGGTCGTAAGTGCGAAGTCGGTAATAACGTCAACATTGAAGCCTCGATACTTTGGCCATCCTGCGCCATTGGAGAGGAGGCATCGTTAAGCGACGTAGTGCTAGGCCGGGGTTGCCACATCGGTCGCAATGCCGTCATCCAGTCCGGAGTGACCTTGGGGGACAAAGCAGTAGTCCCCGATTACGACGGGTTCAATCGCTAACCGTTATCCGAAGCCTATGCCCCAGCCCATCGAGCACTGCGGATTAATGCCATGAGCGTCTCTTCAGCAATCTTCAAGGCCTACGACGTCAGAGGGGTTTATCCCGATGAGCTCGACGAAGCTACGGCTGAACTTATTGGTCGCGCTTTCGTAGCATACCTCCACGGAGGACGTCTGGCCGTTGGCCGAGACATGCGCCTATCGTCAAATGGTCTATCCGACGCATTCATCGAAGGAGCAAGGAATCAGGGGGCCGATATTGTTGATTACGGCTTAGTTAGTACTGACATGCTCTATTACGCTGTCAGTAGCAACAAGTATGATGGCGGTGCAGTAATAACCGCCTCTCATAATCCAAAGCAGTATAACGGGATCAAGCTTGTTGGCCGGCAGGCGTCAGCGCTCAGCAGCGATAAGGGTATCTCCGACATCAGAGATATGATAATCAGCAATGAGATTCCGTCTCCCGTCAAAGCCCTCGGAACACTCTCACAGGCACAACTGCTCGATCAGTACGTTGCTCACGTCCTCTCCTTCATTGACCTCTCTGTTATAAAGCCATTTCGCCTAATACTCGACGCAGGCAACGGAATGGCGGGGCTGGCTGCCCCGAGGGTCTTTGATTCGCTACCTTGCCAATCAACATTTCAGTGCTTTGAAATCGACGGTACATTTCCGAACCATGAAGCCAACCCACTTATCGAAGCTAACCGGCAAGATCTCGTATCAAGCGTCCTAGGCTCTCAAGCCGATTTAGGGATCGCGTGGGACGGGGACGCGGACCGATGCTTCTTCGTCGATGGAAATGGCGATTTTGTCCCTGGCGACTTCATAACCTCGCTACTAGCCGAATCTTTTCTACTTAAGCACCCTGGGTCCACCATCGTGTATGACGTGCGAGCAAGTCATGCCGTCCCTAACATCGTGGATCGCCATCATGGCAACCCGATTCTTAACCGGGTTGGCCATGCCTTTTTTAAACAACGAATGCGCGAAACAAATGCTGCATTCGGCGGCGAAGTTACGGGCCACTACTACTTTCGGGGCAATGATTTTGCGGACAACGGACTCATTCCAGCGCTACTTATCCTCGAGCTAATGTCGAATCGAGGCTTGACCCTTAGTGAACTTCTTGCGCCACTTCGGTCCCGCTATTTCATTTCAGGTGAAATTAACACCGCTCTTGAAGACATGTCAGTAATTCCAGCCAAACTCGAGCAAATCTCCGCTCACTATGCCGACGCGCTTCAGCATCGGACCGACGGAATTTCTGTTGAATACCCTGACTGGCACTTCAACCTCCGTTCATCTAACACTGAGCCCTTATTGCGACTAAACTTGGAAGGTAAAACACCCAAACTTATGGCCGATAAACGAGATGAGGTGTTATCCCTAATTCGTACTAATGGACACTAGCAGGTCTTCCAGGTGCTGCCTCTACCTCTGCTACAATGAGTGCTTGAGTACTGGCGGGAGTAGCTCAGTGGTAGAGTCACGGCTTCCCAAGCCGTTGGTCGCGGGTTCGATCCCCGTCTCCCGCTCCAAATATATTGATTGGAACTGCACCTAATGCGAAGAAAAAGTGCCGAGGGCACCTTGGTACAATTCGAGTCCCCTGCAACGATCCCTTCAGAAGCCCCAAACCCTGAAATGGTCACGGACGTGGGAGAAACAGTTACGATCAAAGGCGAATTGTCGGCACGCGAGCACGTGATCATTAATGGAACGGTCGAGGGTGACGTTAGTGTGCCTGATCACGGAGTCGCGATAGGCCCTCAAGGAAATATCAAAGGAAACATTTTCGCTAAATCAATTACCGTGCTTGGTCGGGTAATAGGAACGCTAACAGCCGAGCGGTCAGCCGAGGTCCGACGAACCGCACAGGTTGAGGGTGAACTCATAGCGCCGACTGTTGTAATTGATGACGGAGCTCTCCTCCAAGGCTCCATCGACACCTCCAAGGCAGACATAGCGATACGCGTGGCTCGATATCGTGCAGACCGCGATGATCCTGCCTGAACACTACATCCAAGCAGGAACCCTAGTACGCTAACCAATAGAACAGCGTCCGCTGCAGCTCAAAGATTCCGTTACGCAAGGTAGTCCGCTCCTTCCACCATGAATCAGCTCTGAAATCATCGGCGCCAGACGGGCGAAGCGATATTCTCACAGGCTGACGATCGAATATCCGTTCAAAGATAAACCCAGCTCGAGCGGTGTGATACGCCGAAGTAACGACGATGAGACTCGTGACATCATTTGCCTCGGACCATTCTGCAGCCATAACGGCTTCATCTCGAGTGGAGCTGGCTCGCCCAGGAAGCAAGGAGATCGCTGACCGAGGCACGCCCAAGCCTTCGAGATGGTAAAGGCGGATTTCCAAGAGATCAGAAAGACCAACCCCTCGCCGTGCCAACTCTTTTGCGCCTGGAGCCTCCCGACCTACAGAAATCGCTACTCTGGGAGCAAATCCTGCCCGATATAGATCGGCGCCCTCAATTTCCCGTTCAGCAAACTCACCCCCGGACAGAATGACAATCGCGTCAGATTGCTCAAGGTCATCGCTCCGTATCAGCTGTCCTCCTAGCCAAGTAAGTATCGGAGCCCTCGAAAGAACTCCGGCAATGATGCAACCCGCAAGGAAAACACCTATACAAACAACCTTCCGTTTCTTGCCTCGCAGGGTCACTCCGATTGGTAACATGCCCAAATCACCCTCAATATCAATATTTATATGACCGACTAACTCTCAAATACACATTACGCCTTAGGGTCTCCAGTCTTCTCACTCCAACTGACAGTCTAGCGTAGTCATA
>PBBF01000011.1 GCA_002717745.1 Acidobacteriota bacterium | reverse complement strand
GCGTTCGGGTCCGCCCATGCTGAAACCTGCGACATCATCGTGGCAGACACAAAGTTCGAGTTTGGACTCGTGAACAGTGGCGGCCGTTCGGCGGTGATTCTCATCGACGAAGTTCTAACACCAGATTCGTCGCGGTTCTGGCCAAAGTCCGATTACCGGCCTGGGGGACCGCAGCCAAGTTTCGATAAGCAGTACGTCCGCGACTATCTCGAGAGCATCAATTGGAATAAACAACTGCCAGCCCCGACGTTACCTGATAACGTCGTGGCAAGTACCCGTACAAAATATATTGAAGCCCTGCGGGTACTTAGTAACACCGACCTACAGTGAGCGTCACGAATCTAACTGAGTTGGCCGAGTGAAGAGCCTGAAACGTGCGTGAGAAACTCAACCAACTGATCGCAGAGATGCTCGAGAATGGCATCCGCTACGAGGATGCCCAACGGGAATTTGAGCGTCGGTTCATCACTGAAGCACTGGCTCATTCAAGAGGCAACCTCTCCCACGCGGCGAAGTTACTAGGTCTGCATAGGAACACTCTTAGCCGCAAGGTTGCACAGTACCGGATAAAACCTACTCCGCTAAAGGTAGGTGTCCGCCGCCATTCGAAGAAACCGAAATCAGCGGCGTAAGAACACCCACTGCTAGAACCTCTTAGTTGACTCTCTCCGACCGCGCTGGAACCTGGCTGAGGCGGTCTCGTGTATCACCCCGTAATAGAGACCTTTACCAAGGCGAATGTTCGCGCGTAACAGCTTGACATACTCAACTACTAGCAACATAATTAGCAGTTGCTCGGGTCGGCTGCTAGCCGCCAGAGGGCACGTTCAGGGAAGGTGTTCACAGTGAACTATTACGGAGAGTGGAGTTAAGGCATGAATGTTAGACCACTGCACGATCGCATAATCGTCCAAAGGATCGACGAGGGCGAACAAAAGATTGGCGGAATCATCATTCCTGATACCGCTAAAGAGAAGCCGATGCAGGGCAAGGTGATCGCGGCCGGCAAGGGAAAGATCAAGGACGACGGCAAGGTCGTTCCGATGGACGTCAAGAAAGGCGACCTCATTCTGTTTGGCAAGTACGGCGGACAGGAGATCAAGCTGGACGGCCAGGAGTACCTGATCATGCGCGAGGAAGAAGTGCTCGCCGTGATCGAGGGTAAATCTAAAAGAAAGTAACCGAGGGCCGTTCATAGCGGCGGGCTCTCCGCCGCGTTAACCACGCCCATTCATCGTTCAGGAGTTCAGCTATGGCAAAACAGATCGTCTACGGCGAGGAGTCGCGACAAGCGATTCTACGCGGAGTGAACGCCCTCGCCAACGCCGTTAAGGTCACACTCGGCCCAAAGGGCCGTAATGTTGTCCTCGATAAGAAATTCGGTTCCCCCACGATCACCAAGGACGGCGTGACCGTCGCCAAGGAGATCGAACTAAAAGACGCCGTTGAAAACATGGGCGCACAGATGGTGCGCGAAGTAGCAAGTAAGACGTCCGATATCGCCGGTGATGGCACAACTACTGCCACTGTCCTCGCCCAAGCGATCTACAGAGAAGGCGCAAAGAACGTAGTGGCCGGTGCCAACCCAATGGAAATTAAACGGGGTATTGAGCAGTCGGTCGAGAAGATCGTCGAGTCGCTAAAAAAGCAGGCCAAGCCGGTTACGGGCAATATGATCGCCCAGGTCGGCGCCATCTCTGCAAACAACGACCAAACCATCGGCACGATTATCGCTGAGGCCATGGAAAAGGTCGGCAAGGACGGCGTCATCACGGTGGAAGAATCCAAGACGCTCGAGACGTCGCTTGACGTGGTCGAGGGAATGCAGTTTGACCGCGGATATCTTTCGCCCTATTTTGTGAGCGATCCAGAGCGAATGGAGGTCGTTCTTGAAAACCCAATCATTCTGATCCACGAAAAGAAGATCAGTTCGATGAAGGACCTCCTCCCGCTGCTTGAACAGGTCGCACGCCTTAGTCAGCCATTACTCATAATCGCTGAGGATGTTGAGGGCGAGGCGCTAGCCACACTCGTTGTCAACAAGCTTCGGGGTACCTTGCAGGGAGCTGCTGTTAAAGCTCCTGGTTTCGGTGACCGCCGTAAGCAGATGCTCGAGGACATCGCGATCCTTACCGGTGGCAAGGCGATTACTGAGGACCTTGGCCTCAAGCTCGAAGGTATCCGGGTCGAGGATCTGGGTAAAGCCAAGAGAGTGACCATCGACAAGGACAACACAACAATTATTGAGGGCGGTGGGGGCACAAAGGCTATCCAAGGGCGAGTTAAGCAGATCCGGGCGCAAATCGAAGACACTTCTTCGGACTACGACCGGGAAAAGCTCCAAGAGCGCCTTGCCAAACTCGTTGGCGGTGTGGCCGTCATCAAGGTTGGCGCCGCGACCGAAACCGAGATGAAGGAAAAGAAGGCTCGTGTCGAGGACGCGATGCACGCTACCAAGGCCGCGGTCGAAGAGGGCATCGTCCCAGGTGGCGGCGTAGCAATCATGCGCGCAAGCAAGGGGCTTAAGAATCTCAACCTCGAAGGTGACCAGCAAATCGGTGTCAACATCGTAAACCGAGCCATCGAGGAACCATTGCGCTGGATTGCAACTAACGCTGGCCATGAGGGCTCAATCGTCGTTCAGAAGGTCAGGGAAATGACCGGCGACGAGGGTTTTAACGCCCAGAACGAGAAATACGGTAGCCTCGTGAAGGCCGGCGTCATCGACCCCGCAAAGGTCGTCCGCACCGCACTTCAGAACGCTGCGTCGATCTCGTCACTTCTGTTAACAACCGAGGCACTGGTATCGGAAATTCCAGAGGAGAAAAAAGCAGAAGCTCCGATGCCGGGTGGCGCTCCTGGCGGCATGGGCGGCATGTACTAAGGCCCAGCAAATCAGAAACCAAAGGCCTGATGGGCATCTGCCCATCAGGCCTTTTCTTTATCTTCCAAGATACCAAGCACCTCACTCAGCGCAGTGTGAATGTCAACTCGATCACGACCAACACAGGAACTGGCTGCCCAAACCGAGTGCCGGGAACGAACAGCCATTGCTTTGCGGCCCTGAGTGCTTCTTCGTCAAGCCCGAAAATACGATCAAGCGACTTTGTGATACGGACGTCCCCCACTAACCCGTCCGGCATGACTACTGTTTCGATCCAGACCGAACCCTGAACCTTCGCTCGCATAGCGTCAGCCGTATACTGAGGTTTGACCTCACGTATCGGTCGAGGTAGGACGATATTCGCACCTGGACGGTAGACTCCACCGCCGGTACCGCCACCCTCACCCGGACCCAGTCCAGAACCAATACCCTGCCCAATTCCGGCACCTTCCCCGGTACCAGCGCCACCTCCAACCCCCAAGCCCCGAGAAAGTGACATCGCTTCAACGAAAGGCAGTCCTTGCAACATACCCGGCAGTGTTTGATCTGATGACGCGAGCGTCCTAGCAGGAATGTTCATCTCCTGATCAGGCTCAGGCTCGTCTTCAACTTCGGGATTCTCAAGTTCGGCAGGCTGACTAACAGGCACCGTCGTGGCGTCTGGTCCAGGTAACTCCACCTGTGCCGGCGGCTCCGGCATCTGGTTACCCCCACCACCACCGCCTCCGCCTGGACCCTCCATCGGAAGCCATATAATGTCAAAGTTCCGAAGGTCAGGTAGGAATGGAGTCCCCTGGCGCGCTGCAAACTGTGCAGCCAAGAACCCGACAATCAAAAAGACTGCGATATGCGTGCCGACCGATACACCGATAGCCCGACTCAACCGTTGGGAACGAGTTATCGTACCGAAAAGTAGATCGACAGGCGGACCATTATCAGATCTGACGGAAAGGCGATCAAAAACGCCGTCGCGAGATTTCTGAACTGCAGTCACCTGCGTCCAAAGCAACGCTGCCCAATTGACCAGTTTCGACCACCATGGCCGGAATTGCCCTGTCCTCACCATTATTCTCTAAGGACGCCGAATTCCGAGATCCGGTCGTGTAGGACCGCGTTCACACTCGTCCTGTCCAAGCACCGATCGCAGCGTTCCCTCCACCATAGGCGTGCAAGAGGGCAAGCGCGTCAGCAGCGCGAGATTCGCTGCGAATCGCGACAAGCACNCCTCCGCGCTTGGTCAGCGTCTCNAAGATAAAACCGTCGTGCGCCTGAAACCCCACTCGGGGCATCGCAGCTGCGATGCCCTCTCTCACAAGAGCATCCTCCGCGCTCTGCAGTGCTTTGACGATCGGCCCATGTAGACGGAGGAGCCCAACGGCCCGTACATCGAGTGTATCCCCGTCTGCACCGAAGGTCTTTTGCAACAGCTCCATGACCCCAGGCCCATCAGCGGCAACAACGCTCAGANTCTCTGAGGGAAACTTGCGCTCTGCGAGCGCCCCAAGTACGCGCTCCGCNGATCTGACATCTTCGAACACACCNACTGTGTAGAGATCGTCATTTGACATATNTCCATCTCAGCCTACGATTGNACCCCGCCGATTTNTNGAAACGGTCCCGCCANATNCGTCGCTCTTTCCCGNAGTTTACCGCCTNGGTACGTAGATTAGCAAAGCCGNTGGTAAANTCGACGTCTCAGAAAGGGNAAGCCATGGGCATCGGNGTGGCGGAGCTNCTAGTCATTATTCTGNTTGTTCTCGTAATCTTCGGTTCCAATCGCCTACCGGCTCTTGGTCGTGGTATCGGTCGAAGTATCAAAAACTTTCGTGAAGCGACTCGCGAAGATGAGAAACGCCGGGACTAACCATTCAAGGCGTTAGATTACGACGCGTCCCCGCCCAACCCTTCGAGTGACTCGTTCTCGGTCCAAGTATTCGAGAAGTGGGATAGCGTATTTACGGGTAATCCCGTAGCGTTCCTTAAAGGTCCCTACGTCTATCTCAACTGGCTTAGAACCTTTAATGTCCGATGAACTCAAAGCCGCTACCTCATCCTTAAGACGCTGCAAGTTCTCCATATGAAAAAGTAAGCTGCCAATTCTCACCAGGACTTTCTGACGGATCAATAGCTTCGCAATGCGATCAGCAACCTCGTGATTCACCCCAGCGGCCGTGGCCAGACTGGCCATATCTGGTGGGGCCAGCCCACCTTGGAGAACAGTCTCGACAATCGCTTCACGTGCCTTCCCCTCATCAGCTGACAATGATACCCGGTGATGTTTAAGAGCAAGACGCTCTCGGTCAACGATCAGGCCATCATCGACAAGATCGGCNAGCACCCGCTCAAACACACTCTGATGAACTTGNCGGAACAGGCGCTCCCTAGCTTCTTCACGCGGTAAACCGTCAGACAACGGNTGAGCCTCGTGATAGATTGAAAGCTCTCCCACAAGACGGTCCTTGCACTCGCCAAGGGTCGCTGGCGTAACCAAGCGATTGCCAACCCGCACAGCGGCAGCTTCATTTTCCAAGCTGGTCACAATCGAGTCAACGGTATCTGGCAAGGCACCGAGTCTGGAGATTAGCGCTGTAACGGGCAACCCTTGCCCNGCTTGTTCATCAATCATCNCGCATGCCGCTCGACGAAGTCCTTTGTCGTGTTGATTAGCTTCTNCGGTGCCATTCAATTGCTCAAACCGGCGACGACCAGCGGGCGTGCGTACGCCAANCCTCGGCGGCTGTCCGTCGAGCACGACNCCACCTGCGATGGTCATCGGAGGAGAATAGGCCCTCAGGATATAGCGGTCGCCGCGAGTAAGCACCGCCGGAGCNTCNAAGCGGACCCTTACATAACCACGTGTACCNGGTCTAATCTCTCCATTCTCGGCAAGCACTCCAGCCTGATCAACGGTCGGCGCCATACTNACCGGNCCAGATACAGAGACTCTTCCAAGCACTTCACAGGTTCCATGATGAAAACGAACACGCGCGCCGTGGCGCAGGGGTTTCGCTGTGGACAGTAATTCCAATATTCCATCAAAGCTTCGGGTGATTTCGAAACAATNGGGGGCTACAAGCGACTCCCCGCGAACGACATCAGCCAACTCTATACCGCCAAGGTTNACTGCAACNCGACTACCAGCCTCCGCCTCTTCAACCTTTACTCCATGAACCTGCAAGCCACGCACCTTCACACGATGGTCCGACGGCAGTAGCACGAGTTCACGCCCAAAACCCAACCGCCCAGAAACAAGCGTCCCGGTGACAACCGTGCCGAATCCCCGCATCGAGAACACCCTGTCAATCGGAAGTCTTACTGCACCCGCGACGGTTGTCACTCCNTGCGCNTGTGTCAGTTGCCACAAAGCTGACCGCAGCAAATCGAGACCGTCGCCAAGCTTCGCAGACACAGGAACAATTGGTGCGTCGGCCAGAAATGAATCCTCCACCAACTCTTTAATTTCGAGTCGTACTAGCTCAATAGTGTCCTGATCAACCAAATCACACTTTGTAAGGGCGATAACGCCTCGAGGCACTTGTAGCAAACGGCAGATATCGAAGTGCTCTTNGGTCTGAGGCATCACTGATTCGTCAGCTGCCACGACAAATAGCACGGCGTTGATACCACCGACCCCAGCGAGCATGTTCTTGATAAACCGCTCGTGCCCGGGAACGTCAACGAAAGACAACTCCGTATTGTCNTCTTCCGTGTAGTGAGCAAAGCCGAGGTCGATGGTGATGCCTCGATCTTTTTCTTCCTTCAAACGGTCGGGGTCAACCCCGGTCAGGGCGCGAACGAGCGCACTCTTACCATGATCAATGTGGCCAGCCGTTCCGATAACAATCGTCTTCATCGATTAAACCAGACAACATCAACCGGTAATTCAGCGGGCGCGAACACGACGCTTTCCTGTCTGGCGTCGCCNGGAAGTTGCTCGTGGNCTGCGCGAACGACTCCTCCTCGCACTACGCTTTTGCTCAGAGGCACGTACAGATTCCAATATATCAACCAGGCCAAGGTCGACTTGATGGCGTTCCAAGTCGACACGAATGACTTGCACAGCCACACGATCCCCTAGGCGATATCTCTTACCCGTTGCTTCGCCAAACAACACGTGCTCGCGCTCAATGAAACGATAGTAGTCATCAGCCATGCTCGAAATATGCACGAGGCCTTCAACGAAGTGCTCAACAAGTTGCACAAACAATCCGAACGACGTTACACCGANCAAGTAACCCTCNAACTCTTCGCCGACCTTATCGGACATGAACCTAACTTTCTTCCACTGTACGAGTTCACGNTCAGCTTCTTCAGCTCGGCGCTCTAATTCTGAGGTCTCCAAAGCGAGAGCCGGTAATTCGTCGGTCAACTGTTGACGTCTCGTAGCAGCTAANTTCTTTTTTCTTCGCAACTCGCGAAGAGCGCGGTGCACGGCTAGGTCTGGATATCGTCGAATAGGCGAAGTAAAGTGAGTATAGTTAGACGCAGCTAGCCCAAAATGCCCGGCAGACGTACTGTCGTAGCGAGCCTTCTGCATGGTTCTTAGCATTAAAACTGCAATTGGCTTTTCCTCNGGCGTCCCCATTACCCGCTTAGCTAATTGCTGAAAATGCTTGGGCGTNGCATTACCTTTCCGCACGGCAAGGCTGTGTCCAAAGGTCGTTATGAACTCCTCGAACTCAGCGACCTTGCTCACATCGGGCGGATCGTGAACACGATAAAGCGTTGGCATGTCGTGAGTCCGAAGATGTGTCGCCACAACTTCATTGGCGATCAGCATGAATTCCTCGATGATGNAATGTGCCACGTTTCGCTGAGCTGCGGTGATGTCCACCACTGACCCAGTCTCACTGAGAACGAACTCTGGTTCCGGCAGGTTGAAATCAATCGAACCGCGCCGACGGCGCCGGCGCGACAAGACTTCGAATAGTTTATTCATTANCTTGAAGACNGGCACAAGTGATGCGTAACGCGCTTGGATTGCTGCATCGTTCTCAACCAGAATGGCGTTAACGTCGGCGTAGGTCATCCTGGCATCGCTATGAATGATCCCATCATGCAACTCGTGTCGGACGACCTCACCTCGTTCNTTGATCTCCATTAGACAGGATTGCACTAGCCTATCAACGTGCGGATTCAAACTNCACAGGCCCGTCGAGAGCGCAGCAGGAAACATGTGCACAGCTCGTTCAGGAAAGTACACTGAAGTTCCACGTTCCCGTGCTTCACGATCAAGTTCGCTGTCNGGCCGAACATAGTGCGACACNTCAGCAATGTGCACACCCAGCCAAAAGGTTCCGCTAGGCAATCGCTCAAGAGTGATGGCGTCATCAAAATCACGCGCATGCTCACCATCGATCGTGACAGTCGTCATAGAACGAAAGTCGGTCCGGCCTCGGCAGTCGCGGTCGCGCACCTTCACACCAAGGCGCTCAGCCTCGCGAATAGCTGAGATACCGTGCGCATCTGGGATACCGTGCTTCCGCAACATGATCTCGACATCGACNCCTGGGGTATCTAAGTCTCCGAGCACTTCAATNACTCGGCCGACTGGGTTACGTGTTGCGGTTGGCCAACGGGTTAACTCAACNACAACGATTTCTCCAGGTTTCGCACCACCTCGGTCNATAGAAGGAATGTGCACATCCATGATGATCCGACGATCAAACGGCACAACGAAGCTGAGGCCAGACTCATCAGAATCGTACCGGGCCACCAACGTGGTGGTTCTCCGCTCAAGAATCCTGACAATCCGACCCTCGGTTCGTTCATGTTGGACCCGTCGCTCAATCCGAGCCATCACTCGATCGCCGTGCATCGCCTGATGAAGGTTGGTACCGGAAATGTATATATCCTGATCAAAGTCGTTTTTCGATTCTGGCGTGAGGAAGCCAAAGCCCCGGGGGTTTATATGCACCCGACCAACAATAAGATTCATTTTCTCTGGTAATCCATAACGGTTTCCTCGTATCCGTACTAATGTGCCAGACGCCACGAGCTTCTTCAGGCGACGCTCGAACGATCGGCGTTGTTCACGGGGTAAACGNAGGGTCTGCTGAAGCTCNCGGACTGTTGCCGGACGAACAACACGTCTACGTATACGTGCGAGTAGATCGTCGGAGTCNGTCATTTCAAGATAATCACGTAGACACTAGGGCCCTAGGCCAAGCCGNCCCAAAAACTCGCACGAAGCCGGTGCGCGCTGGCACACAACACCCTCGCGGTTAATAGCACCTCAATCAAAAAACCCGATTAGCGATCTGTCAGTGGACGTTACGCGGATCCGACAACGCCGNCAGACGTGTGACCTTGTCGAACTGCCGAAGCAGACAACCAAGCAACTCGTTCGCATCNTCCTGAGAACAAAGCCACTCAAGTTGCACGAGGATCCTCGANAGTGCCGTCTCGNCTTCCGTGACCGCACTCTCAGAAAAATATTCTCTCTGCTGCTGTAAGCACCGTCTATGTTTGGTGAACTCTTCCCGGTAGAACTCTGANCGCGCCGACGCGGGGATGACNCATGGGTGTGAGNGGAGGCTGAAGCCGTCTAACATGTGACTCCTCGCCAAACTCGCNGCATTTCCACCAGTTTAGGATCCACAGTCGAGTACTGTCAAACGGGTCCCTTAGCTGACAAAACTAAGCCCATTAAGCGGGATGGATTTAGAGGATTTAATGACAGAGCATTACGCCTGCGCTGCATCGCGGGGACTCGTCACAAGCCATGTAGCCGCAGTGACTCATCTGACCTAGGTAACCAGCGATTTATCTGCCGATCGCTTTCCGAAGGAGTTCGTTTACAAGCTTTGGATTCGCTTTCCCACGAGTGGCCTTCATGACTTGGCCAACGAGAAATCCGATGGCACCGCTCTTACCTGACCGGTACTGAGCAACCGCGTCATGGTGCTGTTTCAATACCTCATTTACCGTCTCGGCAAGCATCTCCACGCTGTCAATCTGTGCTAGCCCATCTTGTTCAACGATTGCCTCCGCAGATTCGCCAGTGATATACATCTTCTCAAACACTTCCTTAGCAATAGTTCCACTGATCGTGCCCCTATCAACGAGTCTAATAAGCTTCGCTAAGGCTATTGGCGACACCCGCTGGCGAATAACCTTAACCTGGTCAGTCTGCTCTTCATTGAGTTTCCGCGTTAACTCGCCAAGAGACCAGTTAATCGCGGCTTTTGGCGGAGCACCGGCCTCTACAACCTCTTCAAAATAGGTGGCCAGACTGGGCCTGACCCGCGTGAGCTGCTCAACCTGCTCAGTAGTTAGTCCGTAATTCGCTATAAGGCGCACACGCGTAGCAGATGGGAGCTCCGGCAGTGACCGGCGTACTTCATCAACCCAGTCTTCGGTAATCCGTAACAATGGCAAATCCGGCTCTGGAAAATAACGGTAATCGTGGGCCTCCTCTTTGCTACGCATCACTGAGGTGCGATTCGCAGAAGCATCCCAGAGACGTGTCTCCTGAATAATTTGTCCACCGTTCTTCAGCACATCGATCTGTCGGTTGATCTCGTATTCGATAGCGCGTTCAAGAAATCGGAATGAGTTAAGGTTCTTCACTTCAGTCTTGACACCCAGGGCCGACTGACCAACGGGACGAACTGAAACGTTCGCGTCGCATCGAAGGCTACCCTCTTCCATATTGCCATCGTTGACAATCAAAGAGACCAAGATCTCTCGAAGGGTCGTGAAGAAAACCCTCGCGTCTGTCGGCGAGCGCATGTCAGGCTCCGTGACAACTTCAATGAGCGGAACACCACTACGATTAAAGTCAACATAAGATTTCAGGTCAGAATCTGGGAAGCCTTCGTGTAAAGATTTGCCAGCGTCTTCTTCGAGATGAATGCGTGTAATGCCGACATCAGTTCCAGACTCGGGCAAGGATAGACGGCCGCCAGTGGCCAGCGGAAGTTCGTATTGAGATATCTGGTATCCCTTTGGTAGATCTGGATAAAAGTAGTTCTTTCGAGCGAAGACGGATTCCAACTCAATGTGACAATCTAGAGCTATTGCCGCCCGAATTCCCAATTCCACTGCGCCCCGGTTTAGAACGGGAAGGGCACCTGGGAGGCCCAAACATACCGGACAACCATGCGTGTTAGGCGGCGTACCGAACTTCGTACTACAACCGCAGAAAATCTTTGTTCGGGTCAACAGTTGCGCGTGAATCTCAAGACCGATTATAGGTTCGAATTCGGTCGGCACTGGGGATCACCACACCTAAAATACCAGACGGTGCCGATTAGACCTGCGGGCCCGCCGCTGCCACCGCTGGCTCGACAAACTTTTCAAACGACTTAAAGTTGTCGCTAAACATCAAGGCTAACTTCGCTGCCTGTAAATCATAGTCTTCCGGCCTAGCCCAGGTGGTGCGCGGCGTTAGAAGCTCCTTTGGCACGCCAGGACAGCGAGTCGGTACATCCACGTGAAAAACTGGGTCTTCAACATACTGGGCATCGTTAAGTGCACCCGATAGTGCAGCATGGATCATCGCCCGCGTATACGCGATCGGAATCCGCGAACCAACTCCGTATACACCGCCGGTCCAGCCCGTATTGACCAACCAGACTGTCGTGTCATGTTGGGCGATCCGTTCACCGAGGAGCTTGGCGTATACCGTTGGGTGCCACACCATAAACGGTGCACCAAAGCACGTACTGAACACCGCACTCGGTTCCGTAACTCCAGCTTCAGTACCTGCGACCTTCGCGGTATAACCAGCCAGAAAATGATACATGGCTGCTGAGGGCGTCAGCCTGGCCACTGGCGGCAAAACACCAAAGGCGTCGGCCGTTAACATCACTAGGTGCCGCGGGTGCCCGCCACGGCCCGAGGGTAAGTGATTTTCGATATACGAAATCTGATAGGCACCTCGCGTGTTCTCGGTTAGCGTGTCATCGTCAAGATCAAGTTGAAGGGTTTCTGGATCAATAACCACATTTTCAAGAAGAGTGCCAAACCGCTGCGTGGTTGCATAGATTTGAGGCTCGGCCTCAGCCGACAAGCGAATAAGCTTGGCGTAGCAACCACCCTCAATGTTAAAGATGCCGTCATCCGACCAGCCGTGTTCGTCATCCCCAATTAGACGCCGTTCATTATCACTCGACAAGGTCGTCTTGCCAGTTCCCGACAACCCAAAAAAGATCGCCGTATCACCATCAGCACCTCGATTGGCCGAACAATGCATCGGCAGGACAGACCTGAGCGGAAGTAGATAGCTCATCACCGTGAAAATCGATTTTTTGATTTCGCCGGCGTAGGCGGTCCCAGCGATCAGTATGAGCCGCTTCGAAAAATGTACGACTATCACGGTGGCCGACTTCGTTCCATGACGGAAAGGTACAGCAGCAAATGACGGAGCGCTCAAAACTGTGAACTCCGGGATGTGCTCAGCCAAGCGTGCCGGGTCTTCCTCACGAATGAACATATGATGCGCGAACAGGCTATGCCAGGCAGTCTCCGTCACGACACGAATCGGGAGGCGATACTCCGGGTCTGCACCCGCATACCCATCTCGCACCCATAATTCCCGACCATCAAGATGCCGCGTTAGGTCCTGGTATAGCGTGTCGAAGTACTCCGGTTCTAGAGGCTGGTTCACCTCACCCCATGAAACGTTATCGGCACTCGACGCTTCACGGACGATGAACTTGTCCTGCGGTGACCGCCCCGTGTGGGGCGTCGTCATACACACGAGGGGTCCGGACTTAGCGATTACGCCCTCGCGCCGTCGAACCGCATCCTCGACGAGCAAGGCTACATTTTGATTCCAGTGAATACTAGACGGATTCTTAATACCGTGAGCGTCAAGCCCACAAACTGGCAGCACCTGATTCACCACGAAAACTCCTCAGCGACGGATGGATAAACTGACTCACGAAGGCTTGGTTACTTCGCCCACTAGAGGAAAAAGAACCGCAGACGCACATCGAGTGATCGTATCTGTGCTAATTCAATGAAGTCAACTAGCTATCGGATATCGCCGCGTCCACCTATCCACTATTCTCCCGCCCGAAAGACACCGATACTAAGACCAGTTATGATCATACGGCCTCGCATCCTCTCGGGCTGGCGCCTGTGGGCGGGCCTACCGAGCCTGAGCGGTCTTGCACTACTTGCGGCCGGGTGCGCGTCGACTCCTATGACGCCATCCCACACCCCACCATCCGTTAGCTCTCCATCGGTGGATCAAGTCGTTCGCATCCAAATCATGGAGGGTAACCGCAAACAGATCATCGCGCTTAGGCTTGAAGACTACATCGTCGGTTCAGTTCTTGCTGAGGCGGCGCTCGGCGGGCTGTCCGCTGATGCAGTGACAAACATCGCCCGCCTGCAAGCGGTACTAGCTCGGACCTATGCCGTCGCCAACCTCGGTAGACACCGCGGTGAGGAATTCGATCTCTGCTCGGACACCCACTGTCAGGTCTATCGTCCACCTCAACGATATCCCGCACGACTCCAAATGATCGCCAAAGCGGCAGCAGTTGAGACGCGCGGCGTTATCATCACTTATGGAGGCCGGCCAATCCAGGCACTCTTCCATTCCGACTGTGGTGGTCACACGAGCAATGCCGGAATCGTCTGGGGAGGCCCGACACCCCCTTATCTGCTCGCCGTGCTCGACCCAGCTAAGGATGCGCATCGTGAGTGGAAGTTTGATATCTCGATTGATGAACTTCGGAACGCACTCAACCTCGACAACCGTACCCGCGTGGGCGCTAAGCTTGATCGGATTGACGTCGTTCAGCGAGACATTGCCGGTCGGGCCGAGCGCGTCATCATTGATGGCGAGTTCGCACCAATGGTCCGCGGTGAAGAGTTGCGTGCGGTGATAACCTCGAGCTTCGGCGCTAGAACTGTCCGTAGCACGCGATTCGAGGTCGACCTTGACGGCAAACACTTTAAATTCACCGGCTCCGGTTTCGGTCACGGCGTTGGCCTCTGCCAAGTTGGCGCGATGGCCCTCGCCAACCGAGGCGAACCCTTTCATCAGATTATCCGGCACTACTACGCCGGGGTACGTCTTGAGCAGCTTGAGCGGGTGCACTGGGAAAGACATAGGTCACCGGTGCGCACATCTGAACAAACCGTCGAATATTTCAGATAATCGTCGGTCGGCCAATAGGATTCGGCTACATGATTTGCTCTGAACTGACCCTCGGTGAAATATAATTAGATGTCCCACGGTTAGGGTAACCACCAAGGTCAGATTCACGTGCCATCCGTCATCTTCCGAAGAGGTCTCAACCTCAAGCAAGCCGTCGCCCCGGCGCTCGCTGACGATTACGACAGTGCAATCGTTAACGAAATGATTAGCCATGGATTTCAAAGAAGCCGAGGCCGACTCACGGTCTGCCTCGCTAAGGAATTTGGGTTTTGCTACGGTGTTGATCGCGCAGTCGACTATGCCTACCAAACCCGCATGCGGTTCCCCAAGAGAGTCGTTTATCTTACCGGTGAGATTATTCACAACCCACACGTAAATGATAAATTGCGGGCCGCCGGCATTCGATTCCTAAGCGACCCACANGAACCGCGAGAACCNCTTGGACCAGAGGCAGTGATTATCATTCCTGCCTTCGGTGTNACCGTTGGGGAATTGGCCAAATACGNCCAGCTCGGATGTACGCTCATGGACACTACCTGCGGTTCAGTGCTCAACGTCTGGAAGAACGTTGAGCGGTACGCCGAAGATGGCTTTACCGCGCTCATCCATGGAAAGGTTCATCATGAGGAAACTCAGGCAACAGCCTCCCAAGCGCTGAAGTACCCTAGCGGACGGTTTCTCGTCGTCCTTGACCGCGACCAGACCCAGCTCGTCTGCGACTATGTACGGTCTGGAGGGAACCGACAAATATTTTTAGANNAGTTCAAGCATGCGACCTCTGAGGGATTCGANCCCGATCAACACCTAGAACGAATTGGATTAGCCAATCAAACGACGATGCTCATGTCGGAATCGCTGGAAATTGGTGAAATGTGTCGTCAGGCCATGATCGACCGATACGGAGAGACCAACCTCGACGTTCACTATCGTGCCTTTGACACAATCTGTAGTGCCACGCAGGATCGCCAGGANGCCGTGCAGAACCTTGTTGAATNCGAACAACTCGATCTGATGATGGTGGTCGGTGGCTACAACAGCAGCAACACTAGAAACTTAGCGANAATCTGCACTGCGAANNTTCCCACNTATCACATCGCTGATGCNGAGTCGCTAGCCTCATTGACGGAGATTCATCACCGGCCANTCAACGATCCATTCTCCAACCNTTCGCAGTCNCGAACCAAACANGAAGTTAGCACNAAGGATTGGCTACCGGTAACCGGTNAAGTTAGCATTGGCTTGACGGCTGGAGCCTCAACNCCCAACAATATTATTGGACAGGTAGTNCTTCGNTTAGAACAACTTACCCNTGNTCAGATCNCGATCTGANCAGACTTCTCNACGACAAGCAGTCCCTCAAGGACANTCCGTCGTCCTAACTATGATGGGTTCACTTTGAAGACCCTAGTGAATTGGAAGGATCTCTCCCATATAGGTTGGACGGANAAGAACTTGGCAATCTCGATTTCTAACGCCTAACGTCCACTTGGNAGGAACACCAATGAAGCTCGTCATGTTCGTANTCGTGCTGGTGGGAGCGGTCGGAACGTCTGGTGCCCAGGAACTTCTGGAAGCACGCATTACCAAATTGGTCGAACAGGCCGCCTCTGAGCAGACGCCGCCTGCGGCACGGACCGTCCGCTTGACCCTCGATGAGGCGGTGAGCCGNGCGCTCGAAAACAACCTCGACATCGCCGTCCAACAATTGAACCCGCAAATTGCCGACCTCGACATCGCATCGGCCCAGGCTGCTTTTTCGCCCACCTTCGATTCGACCATCGGCACCACTTCCCGTGTNCAACCCTCGACAACCCAATTAGATGGTGGCCAGCGNGTTGTCAGCGACACCGCAACCTACAACGCTGGCCTCACGAAGGCACTCAAGTGGGGTGGNGCCTCAATTGATGCCGCCTGGAGTAACAACCGGAACGCAACAACCAGTATCTTTTCCAGCTTCAACCCAAGCTACCGTTCGAATTTCGATGTCATCTACACGCAACCGCTTTTGCGGGGCTTCAAGATCGATTCNAACCGCCAGCGGCTGCAAGTGACACGGCTTTCCCGGGAGCTCTCAGACATCGACTTGCGGCGACTGATCACTAACACCGANGCNGCCGTACGAAGCGCNTACTGGGATCTCGTGATCGCNTCNGAGGCAATCNNCGTNCAGGAGCAGTTCGTCGAACTGGCGGAGNATCTCATTACNGATAACCAGGCTCGCGTCGAACTCGGAANTCTTGCGCCGATCGACATCATTCAATCCCAGGCCGANGCTGCGCAACGTCGCCAGGTGCTNACCGAGGCNCNGCANGTGCGNCGCACNGNNGNNCTCATCCTGAAGCGATTANTGGTNAGNGGTACCGACGACGCGTTATGGGNGGCCGAGGTCGTNCCTGTCGACCGGCCTCGCTTCGACGCNTCACCGGTGAACATTGAGGAGGCNATCCGAACGGCGCTCNCCCAACGGACCGACATCGCGCGCTCGCGNCGNCAGCTAGACATCAACGACATCAACCTACGNGCGGCNCGNNACACAACGCTGCCAGCNTTGGACGTCCGCGCGTCNTATACNNTGCAGGGCNTGGGCGGNACNCANTTCGTCCGGTCCGGTCTCGGCGGTGACGTCGGCANTGTCCTTCCAGGGGGCTACGTTGACTCGCTGAACCAGCTCATCGGCAACGATTTCCCTGCGTGGAACGTGTCGATGACGCTCAGCTACCCACTCGGCCAGAGTGCCGCCGAAGCGTCATACGCTCGGGCCCAGATACAGGCCAAACAGACGCAGGCGCAGATCGAGCAGATGGAGCTGCAAATCGCAACNGAAGTCACGAATGCCGGACTGCAAATCCAAAGCTCGTTNCGGCGGATCGAAGCGGCCACCGCCGCACGTGAGTTAGCTCGGCAACAGCTCGANGCNGAGCANAGCAANTTTGANGTCGGAGCATCNACGAACTTCTTCGTGGTCCANGCGCAACGNGACCTAGCGGATGCCCAGCGAGCCGAGCTTCAAACGATTNTAGACCACCAGAAATCNCGNATCGAATTCGACCGGGCCCAGCAGACCTCGCTAACCCAAGGTAGTATCATTNTCNTCTCAGGCGGAGGCAACTANCCATTATGAANCGNACGCTCACCTTACTGCTNCTGACCAGTTTGGTNCTGAGTGCCGGNCTCTATACCTACTTGCGGCAGCCCGACATCGTGCCCGAAGTNCGNACNGCGACTGTTTCCACGGGCGACGTCATCGACAGCGTGGGCGCCACCGGCATACTCGAAGCAGTGACCACGGTCCAGGTCGGCAGTCAAGTCTCCGGAAAGATTCAAGAGCTCTACGCCGATTTCAANTCAATCGTTAGAGCTGNNGAGGTAATCGCNCGGCTGGACCCGTCNTTATTCGAGACGCAGGTNGAACAGTCCAANGCCAACCTGATCNGGGCACAGGCGGATGTTGAGCGNCTNNCGATAGCCATCGATGACGCCGAAACGANACTCGCACGCGCTNAAGGTCTCTCAGCNCGCNNTNTNATACCCGCAAGCGAGCTCGAGGCGGCGCAGGTCGAAGNCCGATTGGCCGAGGCGCAATTACGTTCCTCACGAGCGCAGATGACTCAAGCTGAAGCTTCGTTGAACCANGNGAATGTGAACCTNGGACACACGATCATTACTTCGCCCATCGACGGCATCGTTATTTCGCGCAGCGTCGATGTCGGGCAGACCGTTGCGGCAAGCATGCAGGCGCCCATCCTGTTTCTGCTCGCGGCCGACCTGACAAAAATGAAAGTTAACGCCAACATCGACGAATCAGATGTAGGCCGGATCAGGCCGGGTCAAGTCGTGACNTTCCGGGTTGACGCCTATCCGGACTCGGAATTTGAGGGCCTAGTCTCACAGGTCAGACTGGAGCCAATCGTCGTGGAGAACGTCGTAACATACGCGACGCAGATCGACGTACCAAACCCAGACCTAAGGCTGAAGCCAGGCATGACCGCCACAGTAACTCTGGAAATTGCCCGCCGCAACGATGCCGTACGTATTCCGAACGCAGCGCTGCGATTTCGGCCAACTGACGACATGTTCGTGGCGCTTAGTCTGCCGCTGCCCGAACAGCCAGAGGTCGGCCGTAGCGATGGCCAAGGTGGCCGCCCCGAGGGACGCCNTCAGATGATGGAACGCTTCCAGAACATGTCGGAGGAGGAGCGCACCACTATGCGGGAGCAGCTTGGTGNCCGCCCCGAGGGACGCCGTCAGATGATGGAACGCTTCCAGAACATGTCGGAGGAGGAGCGCACNACTATGCGGGAGCAGCTTGGTGGGCGCCCAGGTCAGGGCGGAGTCNGTGAACAGGCGAACGTCGGCGGTCGCCGTCGCCCTAGGCCGGTGGCCACTGACGCAATTCCAGCCACGGAGCGCGGCGCAACAACGATCGATGCGCTGTTTGGCCCGCTACCAGTGACGGTAACGCGCGGTCAGGTGTGGCTCTATGCAGGCGGTGACGTCAAGCCAACGGCGCTCCGTCTCGGCATCACGGACGGCGCGTTTACCGAACTCCTCGACCCTGCAATCCCGCTGGGCACCGAATTGGTCACAAACATTTCCTTAGCCGATGGAGCCTTGTCCCGGCCGACCGGTCCGACCAATTCGCCGCTCATACCGCAGCGCCGAAGCTTCTTTGGACGCTAACCGACCCTCAGACCAATGCCCATTATTTCGACACGTGAGCTCGTCAAGACCTACAGCCTCGGCGAAGTGGAGGTGCGCGCGTTACGCGGCGTCAGCATCGATATCGAGTCGGGAGAGTTCCTGTCGGTCATCGGCCCCTCGGGCTCGGGTAAATCGACCTTCATGCACATTCTGGGGTGTCTCGACCGGCCGACGAGCGGTCAATATGTTCTCGAGGGAAAGGACGTATCGAAGCTCTCGAAGAACGAATTGGCCGTCATTCGTAATCGCCAGATCGGCTTCGTCTTCCAGGGCTTTAACCTGTTACCACGAACGTCGGCGCTCGATAACGTCGAACTACCGCTACTTTACAGCGGCAACGGAATGAAGACCGCTGAGCGACGACAGCGCGCTCAGAAAGCGTTAACAGAGGTCGGCCTTGCTGACCGCGCCAACCACCACCCGAACCAGATGTCAGGCGGCCAGCAACAGCGGGTCGCCATCGCGCGGGCACTTATCAACGAGCCGTCAATCGTGCTCGCCGACGAACCCACGGGGAACCTCGACTCACGAACCAGCGTCGAAGTCATGGACATCTTCCAGGCTTTGAACACTGACCGTGGAATCACGATACTACTCATTACCCATGAACAGGCCATCGCCGAATACGGCAGTCGGATCGTCGGATTTCGAGATGGAAGAATCGTCGCCGACAATCAAACCAAAACGCGGCGGATCGCGCGAGATGAAATGGCAGCGCTACCGCTGGACGTAGACGTTGAACCAGCCAATCAGCCGAGTGAGACAACCACTATAGGAGCCTGACATGTCGCTCTTCATGATCCTCAGAATCGGCCTCAAAGCTCTCGGCCGCAATAAGATGCGCACGAGCTTGACAATGCTCGGCCTGATCATCGGCGTTGCGGCCGTCATCACGATGGTGGCACTGGGTAGCGGTGCCCAGCAGTCGATCGAGGACCAGATCACATCAGCAGGCACGAACATGATCAGCGTGTCGGCTGGCAACTTTTCGTCCGGCGGCGTTCGCCACGGATGGGGGTCAGCAACGACCTTATCAGCTGACGACGCTAAAGCGATCCGGGAGCAGGTGCAGGGCGTGCAATACGTAGCTGCCGGTGTGAACCTTCGAGCTCAGGTCGTCTCGGGGAATCAAAACTGGTCAACTCGAGTTCAAGGAACAGACGTGGAATTTCCACTGATCCGCTTCTGGCCGACGGAGTTCGGTACCTTCTTCTCCCCGAGTGACGTGAGCGCCTCGGCCAAGGTCGCGGTACTCGGCTCAATCGTACGTGACACGCTATTCGGCGAAGGTGCTGACCCCGTGGGGCAAACCATCCGCATCCGCAGGCAGCCATTCAAGGTGATCGGGGTCATGGCGGTGAAGGGGCCAGGCTCGTTTGGGGAGGACCAGGACGATACAATCTTCGTCCCCTTCACGACCGTTCAAAAGAAGCTTCGCGGCATCCGATACGTTCAAAGTATCACCGTGTCCGCGATGTCGGCCGGTCAAACCGTGCCGGTCTCAGACGAAATCTCAGGCCTACTCAGAGTTCAGCACAACCTCATCCCCGGGGACGAGGACGATTTCCGAGTGCGGACACTCGAAGAGATGGCCAACGTCCGTAGCGAGGCGACGCGCACGATGACCAGTCTGCTAGCAAGCATTGCCGGTGTGTCGCTGCTCGTCGGTGGCATCGGTATCATGAACATCATGCTTGTGTCGGTGACCGAGCGGACACGCGAAATCGGCCTTCGAATGGCAGTTGGCGCGAAGGGCCAAGACGTGCTCTTTCAATTCCTCGTCGAGGCAGTTGTTCTGAGCCTCCTGGGCGGAGCTATCGGTATCGCCCTTGGCCTCGGCCTTTCCCGCGGTATCACGCAGTTCCTGGAGTGGCCAACGACCGTCTCTCTCGACGCAGTGATCGTGGCATTCGGCTTCGCCTTTATCACCGGCATCTTCTTCGGTTTTTACCCAGCCAGAAAGGCTGCCCAGCTCGACCCCATTGAATCACTGCGGTTCGAGTAAGTGGCCCTGGTCCAACCGCCATCCAGTCGAAATCAACGACCGGTCAAGTACGCAAGTCAAGACGCACGAGCAACTTGGTAACGGTAAGACCAGTCACCGGGTCGACCAAATCAGGCGCGATCTCAAAAAGTGGCTCAAGCACGAACCGACGATCCCGGAACCGGGGGTGCGGTAACTCGAGGCTTGGGGACAAATTGACTAAGTTGCCAACGAGGATGAGGTCGAGGTCGAGTGTACGGGGTGCGCCGGGGAACGGACGGATCCGCGCCCGTTCCCTCTCAATCATCATGAGCGCCGTCAAAAGCTCAGTTGGTGCTTCGGCACTCTGACCAACGACAGCGGCGTTCAGAAACGCCGCCTGGGACACCACACCTTCCGGCTGAGTCTCGACAAACGTTGAGGCCCGCAAACCTACTAAGAGCCGCCCAAGCCGAGCCACGGCATACTTCAAATGAGAGACCCGGTCGCCGATGTTACTACCAAGAGCAACCGCGACCGGTCGAAGCGCAGATGTAGAATTCGGTCGATCACTCAGCTGGCTTGCTTCTCCTTGCAGGTAATGCACATCCTGGTCCACGGAATGGCAGTCAATCGTGCTGGTGCAATTCCCTCACCACAATCCAAACACTCACCGTAATTACCCTGCTCCAGACGGTAGAGTGCCTCTTCGATAGCTTGGAGAATCTTCGCGTCAGTTTGCTTAAGCTTTAACTGAATATGAACTTCGTTGTTGCCACTGGCCTGGTCAGCCAGATCGCCCTGCCGTGTATTGTTATCCATTGTCGCTTGGAGTGGCTTAGTGCCAACTTCTGACAAGATATCCGCACGTTTACGTAACAAGGCATCCTTGTATTGGGATACGTCCATCCGCGACCTCCCCCTGTGCCCAATTTAGTCAGGGCAATAACTCATCATGATAGCACGGAATAATAACTGGAATGGAATAGCGCCCTGTCAGTATGCCTACCAGAAAGGCATGAACACTGGCATCGAATAATTGTTGGTTATTCAGCACGCAACGTCGCCAACGGTCGGCGACGTAGCACATCAAGACTTGAAAGGACACCGATCGCGCCGACAGTGATTGCTGTTATCACAATGCCACCCAAGTTCTGAGCAAGTGCTGGATACCACGTTATCTCGAGGAGGTAGCGGCTGAGCGACCAAGTTAGTACCACCGCACCAGTTGAACCCACCATGCCAGCTAAGGTCCCCAACCCTCCATATTCGATCGCTAGCATCATCGCAATCGTACGACTATTAGCACCGAGCGTCTTAAAAATCGCGGATTCATACAACCGCTGAAACTTAGTCATGGCAACCGAACCGATTAAAATCAAGCCTCCCATAAACACTGTGATCGCACCAACAACTGAGATCGCCAGTGTAACGCCATCAATAATCTTCTTGGCTGAGGCCATCACGTCACGAACATCGATAATCGAAATATTCGAGTAGCGACCAACGAGGTCACGTTGCAGACGACCTCGATCCTCCGGCCCATCAGGCCCTCTAAACATGGCGATGTAGGAATGGGGTGCCCTTACAAAGGCATCCGGGCGAAATACGAACATAAAGCCGCCACGGCGCGTATCGCTCCACTGCACCTCGCGTACACTAGCCACCCTGGCCCGCACGGTCCGGCCGAGCACCTCGAAACTTATCGTATTGCCAACGTCAATATTGAAGCGTTCTCGAATACTCTCCTCAATCGACACTTCAGTAATTGATAAATCGTCAGTCCACGGACCACCGTCGAGATATCGCTCGTTCTCCTCGAGTCCATCACGGTACGTAACAACATACTCACGACCCAAAGAGCCTCGACCCCGAACATCCTCAGCACCATCCAAGTTGATCGCCGAACTTTCAACGCCGGTCATCCGACCCCGCAACCCCGGCAATAGCGCAGCCGTCTCGCTTGATGACCTCGTCTTTAGCAACTCTCGTACCCCATCCTCTTGGTCCTGCTGAATGTCGAGCAGAAACATATCCGGTGCATCCTCACGCATCTCCAAGGCGAATTCCCTCAGTAAATTCACCTGAAGTGCCCTAATACCAATTAGAAAGAAACTACCGAGACCTACAGCAAGGAGAATCGTCCTGGTCTGGTTGCCTGGTCTCCGAAGACTAATAACCGCATGCCGAAGTGGAAACCAGGTAGCACGGCTCAACGGGGCAACCACACGCACCAGCCCTGCGGCAGCAAAATGAAGTAGAACCGCAACGGTGGCAAACGCCCCACTGACGTAAGCACCAACCCGCCACGAATCGGCCTGCCAGCTAGCCACCATCACAAGAGCCACCGTAATCAGGCCGACAGCGGCTACGCGTAACCAGTCAATTTTGCTAGTAAGTCTGGCGCCTGTCTCTCGAAGCAACAGTAATGGTCGCACGTGTCTGACATCGAGAAGCGGCAACAAGGCAAATAGGAATGACACTAGTAGTCCTATACCAATACCCTGGGCAACTGCCGAACCGGTTAACCCATAAGCAATGTCGCCATACTCAGCAACAATATTGGTCGGCATTGCCATAAGCATGGCTCTAGCAAGTCCTACACCTAGCAGACTTCCACCAAGAGCGAGAATGATCACCTGCAGCATGTAGACGAAGAATAACTGCAAGGTGGTCGCCCCAAGGCACTTTAGGATTGCGATACTACGGAGCTTCTGCTGGATAAAGACCCGTGTGACACTCCACACTCCGATGCCGCCGAGAATAACAATTACGAATCCAATCAAGCTTAGATAATTCTCAGCCCGTTTGAAATTTCGTGAAAGACGGTTCTCGGTATTGTGATACGACCACGCTCTGAGGTAAGTCCCCTCGAAATCGTTCCGTAGCTGTTCAACGAGTGGTTCGATGTGAACTTCATCGATACGCAGAAGGGTTTGGTAACGAGCCCGGCTACCAAAACTAAGTAAACCACTTTGCACGAGGGCGTCGTAATCAATCAGTACTCTAGGCCCAAAACTGAAAGCGCTCAGTTGATGACCTGGTTCCGCAAGAACGACCCCACGGATCTCGTAGCGATCGTTCCCGATGATGACTTCATCACCGACCTCAATGTCTAACTGTGCGAGGAGCTCCGGCCGCACCAGTGCCCCGTAGTTGTTGAGCATCTCAGGCACAAACTTGACGCCGCCAACCAACTGCAGTTCACCGTAAAATGGGAAGCCAGGCTCGACTCCACGCAACTCCACCATTTTCGCCACGGCTTTAGCTGGGTCGGCTGGACGCACCATCGTTGTAGTCTCAACTGACTCAATGCGCTCCAGCACAGGCACGGTGTTGAGTCGAGTCTCGACAAGACTACGTCCCGCTGTTGTCCATGGCTCACGACTCTGCACAAGCACATCAGCCGCAAGCAGCGTGCGTGACTCATGTAATAACGTGGCACGCGCGCTCTGAACGATTGACCGGACACCGACTATCGCTCCGACACCGATTGCCACACAAACGAAAAAGAACGCCAATCGCGCCCAAGATGCACGGATCTCCCGAAATATCATCCCAAGCACGAAGCTAATCGATGTCTGGATGCGCGTGCGCATAACGATGAACTGGCCTCGACTGCCGAGTTAGCCTTCCCGTGATGTCGGCGCGGGCAACCGAGCAACTTCACGGTGCTCGGCCTGTCCATCGCGCATTGCTAAGGTGACTTCCGAGATCCCGGCAAGTTCGTTATCGTGGGTAACAAGTACAACGGTTGTACCGCGCCGACGATTCACGTCGAGTAATATTTCGACAACGTGGTGACCATTCGTGCTATCGAGGTTACCTGTTGGTTCATCAGCCAACAGAATCAGTGGGTTATTAGCCAACGCACGAGCGATTGCAACCCTCTGCTGTTCTCCACCAGACAGCTGTGACGGATAATGGTGAGCTCGCTCGAGTAACCCCACGTCCTCAAGAAGCCCTTCGGCTCTTTTTCGAGCACCCGCCACTCCAGAAATTTCGAGCGGCACGAGAATATTCTCGAAAGCACTGAGTGAAGGAATTAGATGAAAGAATTGAAAAACAAAGCCAATCTTGGATCCACGCAGGCTGGCCATAGCATCCTCATCGAGATTAGTAATTTCGATGCCATCAATTAGGATCTCACCAGTCGTCGGGGCGTCGAGACCCGCGATAAGGCCGAGGAGCGTCGATTTTCCGCTCCCCGAAGGTCCCACGACTGACACGCATTGTCCAGATGGGATAAATAGATCCAGGGGATGCAAAATGGTGAGTGGCTGATCGCCACTCTTCACAGTCTTCGAAACGCCCCGCAGTTCAATCATGGGATTGCACGGTTATCCAGAAGCGACTCAAGGGTTGGCCACAACAGGTCAGCAATCTTCGCAGCGCCTTCAATGTTGGGATGGATTCCATCACTCTGGTTTAGCTCAGGTCGACCAGCCACACCATCTAGCAGAAACGGTAAGAAAGCCACATCGTACTCCTCGGCCAGTTCGCCAAACGCACTCCGGAATTCTTCAGTGTAGGCAAGACCCATGTTCGGCGGCGCCTCCATACCGGCCAAGAGTACCAACGCACTACGAGCGTGAGCGCTACGAATAATCTCACCCAAATTAGCTTTCATGGCCTCCACGGCCAATCCTCGCATGCCATCATTCGCACCGAGCGCCACGATCAGTACGTGGATGTTTCCACGAAGTGACCACTCTAGGCGCCGAAGTGCCCCAGCTGTCGTGTCGCCCGAAACGCCAGCATTGACAATCTCATGCGGCTGCCCTGCCGCCGCTAACATCGTCTGCAGATGGGCTGGAAACGATTGGTCGGTGGCCAGTCCCAAACCAGCCGTCAGGCTGTCGCCAATTATCACAATACGCGGACGGCTTTTCTCTGGCACCGGCCTAAGCAGTGATTCCACCGTGGATTCGGCTTCGTGGTTAGCCGGCATCGAACCACGTGGCACCCCGTCAGCAACACAGGCTATTGCGGACAGAACGACTGGCAGGATGAGTAAACAGGCTATGCGCACACTAACTCTGAGGCGCATCTGAATGTGCATACGATTGGCCGAGCGTGGATGTTCCTGAACGTCCACCGACGGACACCCATTATCCTACATTTTGCGATCGCCGAAAGCGCCACAAACATGTGTAGATACCAACGTTCACGCCCAAGGCAACCACACCAAAAATCACCTGAATCTCTCGCGTGAGACCGATCGGATAGAGCACCGGAAGAAAGTAGTGCTGAATAAAGTCTCCTGAATAGCCAGCACCACCAGCCTGTCTCAGAAGCCAGTTCTCCAGTGGCGTTAACGGGCACACCGCACCCCGCCACTCAATCCCAACGGCCCAGAGTACGCTCGGCCAGTGCACCCACACCAAACGGGGCCACCGAAAGACAAGCACGCCTCCAAGCAACACAAAGAACACAAAACCCGTGTGTACGAGGACCACAAGATCCGCGCCCAGTCCGTACCAGCTTGCCACCTTTCCCCTCTGACTAACCGTCAACCGATCAAGCGGACGATCGTGAGCGCGATCACCTTAGTGGTCTGCACTAAATCGTCAATCGCACACCACTCATCTGGCTGGTGGGCAATTTCAAGATTTCCGGGTCCGTATGCTACACACTGATTAACTCCGGCCAGCCGCGCTACGTGCTTGTGATCATAAGTCCCCGGACTAGCAACAAGTTGGGCCGGCCGACCGTTTACCTTGTCCACCGATGTCTGAAGGGCGGTTACGAGCGGTGAGTCCTTGGAAGTCTGAACAGGTTCAACGATAAGTCGATCTGACAGCTCATATTTAAGACCCGGCCCATCAGCCGAGACCCGTTCTAGCAAGGAAATCATCTCTCTGCGCACATCCTTGATATTCTCCTCAAGTAGGAACCGGCGATCGAACGTTGCTGTACAGCGGTCAGCAACACATGGCGTAGGTTGCGCAGTATCGGCCTGACCACCGCTCACCCCATTTATGTTAATCGTCGGACGACGAGCACCTTCGGGGACAACAGGCATCGCGGTTACACGCCCTGCTAGAGCCGGTGCGAGTTCGTCGCGTATAGCATCCAGAACTCGACTCATCGACACGATTGCACTCTCACCGAGGAACGGCATACTGCCGTGAGCAGTACGGCCATACGTGACAACGTCGAACCAATACACCCCTCGGTGGCCAAGACATATCCGATCTACCCCGAACGGTTCGGGAATAATTACGAAGTCTGTTAGGGACGCGTCGAGCTTTCCCTGTTCAGCTAACCACGCCATACCAGCTAGTCCCCCGCTCTCTTCATCAACAGTGCCGCTCACCTCAACAGTGCCCTGAAGACCCACCCCAGCGCGTCGCACAGCTTCTACGGCGTAAATCGCAGCGGCTAGACCGGCTTTCATGTCGGCACTACCACGGCCGTACAGACGCCCAGCGCGGACGACACCCGCAAAGGGGTCGACGGTCCAACCTTCACCAGGTGGCACGACGTCGAAATGACCATTCAGATGCAACAACGGTCGTGCAACCCGTCCGAAACGGCGGCCAAGGACGTTGATCCTCGGATAAGCTTTCGTGTGTTCTGGACGACTCGCCGCCGCCAGGTACTCCACGTCGAAATCGAAGTCCTGGAGGCGCGCCCCAATCGCTTGTGCACAATCAGGATAGAATTCGCCGGGTGGATTGACGGTCGGGATACGAATTAACTCGGCAGCAAAATCAACGATTTCGTCAGCTGCCGAATCAATTTCCCTGAGTACGAGATCTATTGGCTGGGTCATCTGTGATACCACTGAACATTGTAGCAGTGGACTGACCTTCCTCAGTTCGATCCCATCGGGTATTATCCTGACGGGTGGCGTCATGGACATAATCAGGATGACTAAGTTAAAGCGGACCGGCACTTTGTTTGTTCTCGTAGCCTTACTTACTGTGCCAATTACGATGATTGGCACACAGCCTGAATCCGTCGGGCACGGTTTGACAGCAGTAGAAGGGGTTCGCGTCGGGCACCACACACTGGTCGAACGGCCAACCGGGTGTACGGTCGTAATAACCGAAGCCGGTGCCGTTACAGGTGTAGATGTGCGAGGAGGAGCACCCGGTACGCGTGAGATTGCTCTTCTCAACCCAGTCAACACAATCCAGAAGGTGCACGGAATCGTGCTCTCCGGGGGTAGTGCCTTCGGTCTCGACGCTGCCACAGGCGTCGTACGGTACCTTGAAGAACGTGGCATCGGCTTCCAAACCCGTAACGCCCATATACCAATTGTGCCGGCCGCGATCCTCATGGATCTCGGAGTTGGTGGCGCGCCAGAAATTCGGCCAACAGCGGAATGTGGTTATCGCGCCGCCATGACGGCGACCTCAGGCGTAATCGAAGAAGGAAACGTAGGTGCTGGCGCTGGCGCGACTATCGGCAAGTTCCGAGGGTCGGAACGTGCGATGAAGGCTGGTATCGGTACTGCCTCGATCAAACTGCAAAGCGGCCTCACGGTTGCAGCGTTAGTCGTGGTCAATGCCGTGGGCGACATTATTAATCCGGCAACGGGCCGAGTGATCGCAGGCGTTCGAACCGAAAATGGACTGGAACTCGCTGACGCTAGGGTACTGCTTCGAACTGGTGAGGTTACTGACGCTTCTACCGGCGAGAATACGACTATCGGTATCGTCGCAACCAATGCCATCCTCACCAAAACGCAAGCTACGAAAATGGCGCAGATGGCCCACGACGGTTACGCCAGAGCAATCGTGCCGGTGCACACGCCGTTCGACGGCGACACGATCTTCGCGATGGCGACCGGTAACCACGACAGTGCGATCAGCCTAACAACTATCGGCGCTCTTGCAGCGGACGTCATGGCAAAGGCGATTGTTCGTGCGGCCACGCAGGCGACCGGAGTAGCAGGATATCCGGCCGCCCGCGATCTCAACAGTACGCACTAGTGAATCTCCACCTCCCGATCCTACTCGTGTACGCTTTCGGCCTCGTCGTCGCGGGACTCTGGTATTCCCGCAAGGTCAGCAGTACTCGTGATTTTTTTGTTGCTGGTCGACAACTCGGTGCGGGACTTCTCTTTTCAACGATGCTCGCCGCGAACATCGGTGCTGGCTCGACCGTTGGTGCGACAAGTCTTGGTTACGCTTCCGGCCTGAGTGCCTGGTGGTGGGTAGGGTCAGCGGGGTTCGGCTCCATTGTGCTCGCCTTCTGGATAGGACCTAGAATTCGTGCTGTGGCAGCACGCCACGATCTACGGACGGTCGGTGATTTTTTAGAGTACCGCTATGGACACAGTGTACGTGCGCTGATCACTGTAATGCTGTGGTTCGGTACGATTGCCATCCTCGCTGGCCAGCTCATTGCACTGGCATGGGTGCTAAACGCGGCAATTGGCCTACCGAAATCCGTAGGCTGTCTCCTCAGCGGGATTGTCATGACAATCTACTTTTCGGCAGGCGGCATTGCTTCTTCGGCCCGCGTTAACCTGATCCAGCTAACCGTCCTACTACTTGGCTTCGCGTTGGCCCTGCCACTATCCGTGGATTCGGTCGGCGGATGGGACGTAGTCACTGGCGTTGCCGATGGCGACTACGGGAACTTCTGGAACGGCCCCAACAGCGGCTGGATATTGATTCCGATGCTAGTGCCTGCCTTTATCGTATCTCCAGGCTTACTACAGAAGGTTTACAGCGCTACCGACGATCGCGCGGTGCGAGTCGGGGTGGGTGCGACTGCCGTTGCTCTGCTGCTGTTCGCGGTCATTCCACCAATACTTGGCCTAGTGGCGCTTTCAGCACATCCCGGACTCGAAAATCCTGACCTCGCACTTCCAACCCTCCTTATGGAATCGGTACCGCCGGTCGTGGGCAGCCTCGGACTTGTCGCGCTGTTTTCGGCCGAGGTAAGTTCGGCAGATGCAATTCTCTTCATGCTTGCAACCTCACTCAGCCAGGACCTCTATCGTCGGTACCTGTCACCAGAAGCCGATGACGTGACGGTCCTGCGCGTGGCGAGACTCGCAGCTGCCGGAGGTGGTGCGTTGGGCGTTGCGTTAAGCGTGGTAGCCGAATCGGTCATCGATGTGATGACCATCTTCTACACACTGGTGAGTGTCAGTCTATTCGTCCCAATCATAGCTGGACTCTATTTGCGTTGGACAAGAACGCCGGAGATCCTGACGGCTATCGTAACCGGTGTAACTGCAGTCCTTGTTACCCACCTCGCTGCGACTGTCCAGATAGGTATATCAGCCATGGTTGGACTCATCGTGTCAGTAACTACCGCCGGCCTTGTGGGGGCAGCGAGGATTTCGATGAGACAAGAAAGGAGAGAGAGGTGAAACGAGGCATGCGGATGTTTGGACTCGAGGGAAAAGTCGCTGCCGTAGTCGGGGCCGCATCGGGCATCGGTGAAGCAGTGGCAATGGGATGCGCTCGACACGGAGCGGTGGTGCATTGTCTCGATATTAACGGCGAAGGTGCAGCCAAGGTAGCAGACACGGCACGACAAGAGGGACTGACCACCAATGCTTCAGCGCTGGATATCACTGACGCCGAGGCCGTGGACGCAACTTTTAATAGAATCGCTGAGGAGCACAACCATCTCGACATCGTGATCTGTACTCCGAGTATTAACGTGCGTAAGCCACTGCTTGACTACACCTCTGAGGAGTTTGACGCTGTAATCGGACTCAATTTGAAGGGGAGCTTCAACGTGCTTCGCGCAGCAGCTAAACCGATGACGGTGCACGGGGCTGGTAGCATCATTCTCTTTTCGTCGATCCGATCGCAGGTGGTCGAGCCTGGACAGTCAGTCTACGCCGCGAGTAAGGCCGGCATCGTACAATTGGCGCGCGCTGCGGCTACCGAACTTGGCCCCTCCGGTATAAGGGTTAATGCGATCGCTCCGGGAATCGTTGAAACCCCACTCACCGCGCCCATCAAGGCCAACAACGATTGGTACGCTGCCTACGCCTCAAAGAGCGTCCTTCACCGTTGGGCATTACCCAACGAAATGGTCGGTCCCTCAATCTTTTTGGCCTCCGATGCGGCTAGCTACGTAACTGGCACAGTGCTTTTCGTCGACGGTGGCTGGACAGCAGCCGACGGACGGTTTACGCCGCCGGGAATGTGAACTCTACTTTAAATTACAGGCAGTGATGTCTAGACTCGGGGCTTCTATATCTAGTAGCTCTCTGTGTATCGCCCTTTTGGGCAAGCTCTTGGCCGGGGCTTAGTATGCACCCCATCAACGCGGCGTCCACGGCTCCTTCACCACCCTATCAATTGGTGACGCCGACTGCCTCGGCCGAGCTGCTTCACGAGCCTTCAAGTTATATCGATCACCTGGCGCCAGGAAGTAGAACTGTCCACCCGAGTCGAGCTGACGTTCCGCGTCATAAATCACCACATAGCTCGCGCCGATCACCTCAAACTCGTCACCCTGAACGATGATGGCGGTGTTCTCGTCAAGACCGATCCCAAGCAACTCCGGATGTGCCGTAATCACTTCGAGTAGGTCAAACTGCCTATTCCGTCTAAGTAAATGCTGATCGATGGCGACGTTACGAAGAAAACCTAGACCGACCTCGTGGTCCCCCATCATGACAGTGTTCGTCGCGGTATCACCTCTCGCCAAGTAGGACCCCTGAATCGTGGCGCCGGCTGACGAGCCCCCAATGACCCCTCCACGGCCCAAAAGCGCCCAGAGTTCATCGTGTACTTTCGTACCTAAGTAGGCATCCGCCAGCCGCCACTGACGGCCTCCTGGAAACCATACACCTCTGGCTTCGAGGAGCGGCCGCACGAACGCCTCCGTATCTGCGACAGTTGGGTTCGTCGTATGAAGCACTGTCAAATTCGTTGCACCCGCTGCCTTAAAGCCACCCAGGCCACGATAATACTGGTCGTAGTGATCACCTCCACCGGCTGTGGGAATCACAACGATTGGCGCATCAGCACCACCAGCTAGGTCTAGAAAACGCTCAAGGATCTCTGAGTCGAGCCGTCCCCCACCAACTATCACGAGAGAACCGTTTTCTGGCCCAATCTCCTGTCCAGTCGTGGCAACAGGCAGAGCCATTAGAAGTGCCAACAAATAGACACACACGAATCGTCGTTTCATGCATACCCCCTAGACGTTGGTAGAGTCACCATGACCGCGATCTAATCCTTACCAAAAGTATGTGTTCCGGATCCTACTGTAGTAATGGGCTCAAACACAGTTAAACGGTGAGGCAACAGACAGGCGGCTTCGGCTCCTGGCAGAAATACATAAAAGGATCGACTGATCCACAAATAATCATTTTTTAAAAAATCCTATCTCTCTGGGAGTTCTTACGTACAGGCCTAGAAACTGAGACTAATTTCAACTTCCGTATGCGACCACAAGGAACCTTGGGTCATACTGACACCGTGATACGATCAACGAGGAGTGTGGTCAGATTCTCGGTCAAGAGCTCGAAACAAACAAATGTATCTCGTCATCAGTTGTAGCCTTCGACCCGCCAGTAGATCGCGGATCCTTGCCCGACGAGCGCACGAATGCCTGACGACCGCCGGACACGAAGCCGAACTTATCGACCTGATTGACCATCCGCTCCCGCTCTGCGACGGGGACACCAGTTACGACGCGGAGCATGTAG